>JBAWCJ010000160.1:0-4712 GCA_049590215.1 Candidatus Sulfotelmatobacter sp.
GCCCGCGCTGATCGTCCGGGATGAAAATACTCCGCGGTCTCGCGATCGAAAGTAAGTTCACGCGAAGCAAGTGGGGCAAGCAGATTTTCCACGTCGCCCTTGAACGAGCGAAATGCCTCGGCCGAGGCAGCCTGTTCGTCCTTGCTGACGTCGAGCGTCCCACCCACAGGCAGCGATCCTTTCACCGCTGCGAGCGTCGCACCCAGGCACAAGCGCGCCGGTTCACCCAATCGCATCTCATAGACCCGGCCCATCTCGAACAACCGTACATTTTCGGAGTCACGATTCAAGTTCCAGGCCAGCATGTCGAGCATGCCCGGAGCCATCGAAGTCCGCATCACGGACGCTTCTTCGCTCAGCGGATTTTCCAGTTCGAGCACTGCAGCCGATGAAAACTTCTCGGCATCAGCGTGCGAAATAAATGTCAGCGAAACCGCCTCGTCGTATCCCAGCGCCAAAGCGCGGGCCCGCAAAGTGGCGTCCATAGCCGCGTGCGGCAACTCAACCACCGCGCCACTGTAAGCCGGCAAAGTATTCTCGAACTTGTCGTAGCCATGCAGCCGCGCAATTTCTTCGATCAAGTCGATCTCGCGCTCCACATCCAGCCGCCAGCTCGGAATCTGTACGCGAAACTCCGCCGTGCCCTGGCCCTCTGGAATCATCGTGAAGCCAAGGCTCTTCAGGATGCGAAAGATCTCGCCAGTACTCAAATTCCCGCCCAGAATGCGATGCACCTCAGAAAGCCGCAGCACGACGGGCGCCTGATCCATTTTTCGCGACATCACATCGATCACATCGCCAACCACTTCTCCGCCGCCCGATTCCAGAATCAGCGCTGCCACCAGATCGCACGACAAAATCGTCGACTCAAAATCCGTTCCCCGCTCAAAGCGGTGCGAAGCGTCGGTGTGCAGCCCATGCCGCCGCGAACTCTTGCGCACGGTCAGCGGATCCCACCACGCCGACTCGATCAAAATATTCCGCGTCTTCTCGGTGATCATGGTGTCGTACCCGCCCATCACTCCGGCAAGCCCAACCGGCTTCTTCGCATCAGCAACGACAAGATCTTCAGAAGTAAGCTTGCGCTCCACGCCGTCGAGCGTCTTCAACTTCTCGCCGTCTTCAGCTCTTCGAATGACGAGCTTTCCACCCTCGAGCAAATCCATGTCAAAGACGTGCGTAGGCTTGCCGATCTCCCAGAGAACGTAATTCGTGGCGTCAACAGCATTGCTGATTGGGCGCTGATCGAGCAACGCCAAGCGATGTGCAATCTTCGCTGGTGATGGTTTGATTCGAGTTCCGTGAATGACCCGAGCAGAGAATCGAGGGCAAAGCCCCGGCTCTTCGACGACGATCGGAAAAGGTGCATCATGAGCCGATTTCGCTGAGAACTGAGAACTGAGAACTGAGAACTGTTTCAGCGGCAAGTCATAAATCGCTGCCGCCTCGCGCGCCACGCCGTAATGATTCATAGCATCGGGGCGGTTCGTCCCAATCTCCATCTCAAACACGGTGTCCGCGCCCCAGACGCTGATCCCTTCCACTGTAATGCCAACGCCAGTCAAATCCTCAGCCAGCCGCCGGTCATCGACCGTCAGCGCGACAAATTCCCGCAGCCATTGTGGAGAAAGTTTCATCAGAGGGCCTGTCCGTGTTTGGTTTCGGCGCCTACCGCCTCGGCTTTTTGTAGTCGCCTCAGCGAAACCCAGGTAACGACTATCATGAAAAGAACAATGGCCGACCCGGGGATTGCGGCTCTCCACGGAATGGAGCCCTCGAGGAGCATCCGAATGTCATTAAGAACAATGATGCCCAAAACGATCAATCCTATTTTCAGTCTCTTAATCGCCCGCACTCTTCTAAGATGGGCCTCCTCAGGCCCTTCGATCTTGGCGTGCTGCCGAGCCGCCCGCCTCAGGAGAAAGCTCTCAAGCACGATCGTGAGGACGAATAGGCACAACATAGGCACGGAGATCCACCGAGGAATCAATCCGCCAGGATGTGCGCGAATGTACCAGAAGAGACCGCCGCCGGCACAGGACACATAAACGAGGGCTGGGAAAAACAGGAGGAAGAAGACTTTTTTTTCGAATTTCATTGCCGTCTCCTGTCCGTCCGTAGGTGTACAGAGGCTACGCCCACTGCTTCAGAAACCGCACATCCCCCTGAAAGAACAACTGAATATCATCCACGCCATACTTCAACAAAGCAATGCGGTCCGCGCCCATGCCAAAGGCAAATCCCGAAACTTTTCTAGGGTCATACCCGTTGTTCTTCACAAACTCAAACACGTTGGGGTCGACCATGCCGCATCCCAGAATCTCAATCCACCCCGTCTGCTTGCACGGACGGCAAGGCTCCGCCCCCCGCTTCCCGCTCCCGCCACAGATGAAGCACGATACATACATCTCCGCGCTCGGCTCCGTGAACGGAAAAAACGACGGACGAAAACTCGTCTTCACGCTCGATCCAAAGAATTCCTTCATGGCGTGATCGAGCGTCCCCTTCAAATCGCCGAAGGTGATGTTGGTATCGACCGCCAGCCCCTCAATCTGATGAAACATCGGCGAGTGGCTCGCATCCGCAGGATCGTTGCGATGCACCGTCCCGGGAATCACAATGCGAATCGGCGGCCGCATCTTCTCCATGGTCCGAATCTGCACCGGAGAAGTATGAGTCCGCAACAGCAACCGCTCCCGCTGCGCCTTCCCCTGCTGCCCCGCAATGAATAAAGTGTCCTGAGTATCCCGAGCCGGATGATTCGGTGGAAAATTCAAAGCCTCAAAGTTGTAGTAGTCAGTTTCCACAACGGGCCCGTCGGCAACGGAGTAGCCAAGCTTCTGAAAGACGCGAACCATCTCGTTCGTCGTCTTGATAACAGGATGCTCGGCGCCGATTGGCCGCCGAACCCCAGGTAGCGTAATATCGACCGATTCTGATAGCTCCAGTACGCGCCTCGCGGAGTCAATTCCTGCATCGAGGCCTTCTACGCGAGCCTTTTTCAGAATGGCCAGATTCTTAACGTGGTCATGTCTCTCTTGAAGGATGGTTTCCACACGTGGGATAACAATCTCATTCACCCGTTGGCCGACGTCGCGTTTGGCTTGTTTTGGTGCAGATTTCAGCCAAAGCTCGTTAACCTGAGTGAGGATGCCGTCTTTGCGCGCACGCCAACGGATGCGGAGGTCTTCCCACTCGGACTCGGTCTTTACCGCACCCGATTCCAGGTCGAGGGCGGAGAGCAAGTCACGGGTCGCGGTGTCCAGCGCCGTCGTCGAATAATCCGTCAACTTGGAAACGGTGTACGCCATTTGTCGAGGATCCCTCAGGCCTTGTCATTCCGATCCGCGTAAGCGGAGAGGAATCTGCTGTTCTCTCACCACCAGCAGAAAAGCAGATTCCTCACTCGCTCTCTCCGCGCGTGGCGCGGCTGCGAGCGGCTCGGAATGACAAAATAAGATTATGTCTGACAGCTGAGAGCTGAAAGCTGAAAGCGACTACGCCAGCGAGCCCTTGGCCTGCTCCACGAGAGACTTAAATGCGGCCGCGTCCTTCACCGCCAGGTCCGCCAGAATCTTGCGGTCCAGTTCTACTCCCGCCTTTTTCAACCCGTGGATAAACTGGTTATAGCTCAACCCGTTCAGCTTCGAAGCCGCCCCAATCCGCACAATCCAAAGCGACCGGTACTGCCGCTTCCGCTGCTTGCGCCCAGAGTATGCGAACTTGAGGCCGCGCTCGACTGCTTCTTTGGCGGAGCGGTAGAGTTTTGATTTAGTGAGGAAGTATCCGCTGGCGCGGTCTAATATCTTTTTGCGTTTGGCGCGACGTTTGGTTCCGCGTTTTACACGTGGCATGGTGTTCTCCTTTTTGCTTTCTCTTTACGGCGGCTGGAGGTAAGGATGATCCGCCTTGCGGCGATCTCTGGCCTCTTCACGCGCCTTGCAGGGGCTAGGGTTTAGGGGCTAGGGTTTACTGATCCCTAGCCCCTGGGCCCTAATCCCTGCTTCACTGATACGGAATCATCCGCTTTACTTTGTGCAGATCGCCATCGCTTACCAGCGTGGCCGTTCCCAGGTGGCGTTTGCGTTTCTTGGCCTTCGAACTCAGCATGTGGCGCAGGCCGGAGTGTCCGCGCTTTACCTTGCCCGTGGCCGTCTTCTTGAAGCGCTTTGACGCGCCCTTGTGCGATTTCAATTTCGGCATAAGTCCTCTTGATCAGCTGTCGGCCGCCAGTTGCCAGCCGCCAGTTGGATATTCAACTCTACTTTCAATTGCTCTGGAATCTTTGGCGCGACTCGCGCCCGTTCTTACTGAAATCAACCAAGCGAACGCTTAAGCCTGCGACACCGGATTCGGGACCTCGGCGGCTACGGCCGGCGCCTGTTGCGGCTTTTCTTTTTCCTGCGCCAGCTTCTTTTCCTGCTTCGCCTTTTGCTTGGCTTCTCGTTCTTTTTCCTTCTCGCGCTCGACTGCCGTTTTCTTTGGGGCCAGGATGGCGTGCAGCGTGTTGCCTTCCTGCCGCGGCCGGAACTCCACGATGCTTTGTGATTCCACGTCCTTAATCAGCCGCTCGAGGATTTGCCGGCCCAAGCCCGTCCGCGTCATTTCGCGGCCGCGGAAAAATATCGTGGCCTTTACCTTGTCGCCTCCATCGAGAAAGCGAAGCACGTGATTTTTCTTGGTCTCGTAATCGTGGTCGTCCACATTGATGC
>JBAWCJ010000161.1:0-2037 GCA_049590215.1 Candidatus Sulfotelmatobacter sp.
TAAATCCGCCCCGCGCGCCGAAACCCCCAGCACCCGTCCGCCAGCCGTATAAAACTCGCCATCGCGCTTCGAAGTCCCGGCGTGAAAAACTTTAACTCCCTCAACCGCCGCTGCCTCATCAAGCCCCGTAATCTTCTTCCCCACCTCAAACGTTCCCGGATATCCTCCCGAAGCCATCACCACGCACACCGACGCATCAGCAGACCACGTAAAATCACCCTCGCTGACCCTGCCCGCAATCGAAGCTTCCAGCGCATCCACCAGATCGCTCTCCAACCGCATCAGAATCGGCTGCGTCTCCGGATCGCCAAACCGGCAATTAAACTCCAGCACCATCGGACCGCGAGCCGTCATCATCAGCCCACAATAAAGCACGCCCTTGAACTCCGCACCCTCTGCCTTCATCCCCTCCACCACCGGACGCGCAATGTGATTCACCAGCCAGTCCCGCATCTCGTCGTCAACAATGTCGGCGGTCGAATATGCCCCCATCCCGCCAGTATTCGGCCCACTGTCACCATCGCCCACGCGCTTGTGATCCTGCGCCGCCACCATCGGTACTACCCGCTCTCCATCGCTCAGCACCAAAAACGAAAGCTCTTCACCCTTCAAACATTCTTCCAGAACGACACGCGATCCGGCCTGTCCAACCATCTTGCCGCTCAACATTTCCGCCGCAGCGCGCGCCGCCTCCTCTTTGCTCGCGGCGATCACCACCCCCTTGCCCGCCGCCAATCCGTCGGCCTTCACCACCACGGGCACGTGAAAGTGCGCCAGAGCTAAGCGCACTTCTTCTACCGAATCGCAGATCGCATAATGCGCCGTGGGAATCCGATGCCGCTGCAAAAATTCCTTGGCGAAGCTCTTGCTCGCCTCCAGCTGCGCCGCCGCCTTGGTCGGCCCAAACACCGGCCATCCGCGCCGCGTAAACTCATCCACCACTCCCAAAGTCAACGGCAGTTCAGGACCTACCACCGTAAGGTCCGGACGCACCTGCTCAGCCACCGCAACCATCGACTCCACGCTCTTCAAGTCTACCGGCAGCAATTCCGCGTCCTCCGCAATGCCGCCATTGCCCGGCGCGCAATAAAGCTTCGAAATCCGCGGCGACTGGCGCAGCTTCCACACCAGAGCATGTTCGCGTCCACCACTGCCAAAAACCAGAACTTTCATAGCCAGAGAATCAAGGTTAGGTGCAGAGAACGAATGCTGTCAAACCGAGCCTGGCACTACACTGCGTTCCTCCGTGTCCTCTGTGGTAAAGGTTTTTTCTCCCCGCCAAATTAACCATGCTTAACAGCCCATCGTATAATCTCCCCAGATGATCACCGTCTCCAAAGAAGACTATCTAAAAGCCATCCTCGAAGCCGAAAGCGAAGGCGAATCCGTAATCTCCGCCCGCCTGGCCGACTGGCTCAAGGTCTCAGCGCCCGCCGTCACCATGGCCGTGCGCCGCCTGAAAAAAGATGGCCTCGTCCGCGTCCAGGCTGACGGCCACGTCCGCCTCACGGCCGCGGGACGCAAGATCGCCCGCAAACTCACACTCCGCCATCACCTGATCGAACGCATGCTGGCGGAACTCTTCGGCATGGAGTGGTGGAAGGTCCACGACGAAGCCGAACGTCTCGAGCACGCCGTCTCGCCCGACTTCGAAGCCAAGCTCCTCGCCAAGCTGGGCAAGAGCGGCGCCTGTCCCCACGGCAACCTCAGTGAGATGGAAAGCCCCGCCAGCCGCCGCTATCGCGGACTGCTTCTGCTCTCCGACGCCGCGCCCGGAGCCGCCTACGCCGTCAGCGGAATCTATGAGCGCGACCGCCGCCTGCTCGAGTTCCTCGAAGCCCGCGGCATTCGTCCCGGAGCCAGACTGCGCCTCCTCGAACGCAACTACGACCAGACCCTCGCTCTCTCCACGGTCGCCGGCAACGTCTCCCTCGGCCGCGCCGCCGCCGAGCGAGTCTGGGTCTCCCCCGCCAACCACCACCCCGCCCGCTAATGGCGGCCTTATAAAGTGTGTCATCCTGAGCGAAGGGTGTGCTT
>JBAWCJ010000162.1:0-10874 GCA_049590215.1 Candidatus Sulfotelmatobacter sp.
CGCATCTTGCCCGACACATGTGCCAGCACCTGGTGCTTGTTCTCCAGTTCCACCTTGAACATGGCGTTCGGCAGCGGTTCCAGAACGACTGCCATCACTTCAATCGCGTCCTCTTTGCTCATGCACCTCTCAGAAATTTCAGCTATCAGCTATCGGCTATCAGTTTTTGCTGAAAGCTGATGACTGAGAGCTCACTTCGTCAAAATTACCGGCCCATCTTTCGTCACCGCCACGCAATGCTCGAAATGCGCGCTGAAACTGCCGTCCACCGTAACCGCCGTCCACTTATCTCCAAGCACTCGCGTTTCCGGCTTACCGTAATTCACCATGGGCTCGATCGCAAGCACCATGCCTTCGCGCAACTTCGCGCCATGGCCCCGCGCTCCGAAGTTCGGCACCTGCGGCTCTTCGTGCAAGCGCGTCCCAATCCCGTGTCCCACGAATTCCCGCACTACGCTGAACCCCGCGGCTTCCACATGCTCCTGCACCGCCGCTCCCACATCGCCCACCGAGTTTCCGATGAGCGCCTGGTCGATCCCGCGGTAAAGCGATTCCTCGGTCACCGTCAACAGCTTGCGCAACTCCGGCTTCACCGCATCGCTCACCGGAACCGTAATCGCCGCGTCGCCGTAGTAGCCATCCAGCACCACGCCGCAATCAATCGAAACAATGTCACCGTCTTTCAACGCGCGCTTTTCTGACGGTATGCCATGCACAATTTCTTCATTCACCGACGTGCACAGCACACACGGATAATCGAAGTAACCCTTAAACGCCGGCTTGGCCCCAAGTTCGGCGATTTTCTTCTCGGCGGCGCGCTCCAAATCCATCGTCGTCACGCCCGGCGCCACCATCGAGCGCACCTCGTCGAGAACCTGCCGCACGATGTGGCCGCTGTGCCGCATCCGCTCGATCTCAGCCGTCGACTTGCACACAATCGCCATTCTTATCCGCGATCCTCAGGCGTTATGGTCCTCAATAATCCTGAAAATCTGCTCCGTGACTTCGTCCATCGGCCGGTCGCCATTGATCGAGATCAATCTCCCGGTGCGCTGGTAGTAATCCGCCACTGGAGTAGTTTGCTCCTGATAAGCCGCCAGCCGCGGCGCAATCACTTCGAACCGGTCGTCATTGCGGGTCACCAGCTTCGTTCCGTCAACGTCGCAAACTTCATCGAAACGGGGCGGCTGGAAGTGAACGTTATAGATCCGCCCACAGGTGGGACAAGAACGGCGTCCAGAGATCCGGAGCAACAACTGATTATAGTCCACGTCCAACCGGATCACAATTGGCCAGGCCCGCGTAGGGCGCGAGTTGTCAAAGAACTTGTCCTCAAGCAGCGCATCCAGCCACCCGGCCTGGGCCGCGGTTCGCGGAAACCCGTCCAGAATGTAGCCCCGTCTGCAGTCCGGCTGCTTCAGTCTCAACCGGACCATCTCACAAACCAGATCGTCGGAAACCAGTTCACCCCGCGCCATCACGGCCTTCGCCGCCATGCCAAGTTCCGTACCCTCGGCCACATTCAGCCGCAACAGGTCTCCTGTCGAAACCTGCGGAACCCCGTACCGCTCCATAATGCGCTTGGCCTGGGTCCCTTTACCCGCACCCGGCGGTCCGAGCAGCACGACGGGGCCTACGTCACGTGAGGTTTCCTGCGCCATCGAGTTCGAAATTGAGTCATCGGGTGATTGAGCCATTGAGTGATTGAAAATCTCCCGTAGAGATCACAAATCCAACCCTCCTCAATCAACCAACCTCGCAATCGCACAATCACCCGATCGCACAATCGCTCAATACCTACGACCAGTTTCTGCGCCCGCGAATCCGTCCGCTGCGCGGCGTGAATCCGTCGTAATGCCGCATGATCAGTTGTGCCTCGACTTGCGTAACCGTATCCATAGCTACGCCCACAACGATCAGCAGCGACGTTCCACCAAAATAGAAATTCACTCCCAACCCGTTCGTCACCCACACCGGGAGCTTCTCGAACAAGCCCCCTCCCAGCCATAACGGCAAATGGTTCAAATGAATGCCCGTGATCATCCACTCCGGAATGAACGAAATAATAATCAGATACAGCGCACCTACCAGCGTGATCCGCGTCAGAACCTCGTTGATGTAGTCGGCCGTGCGTTTGCCAGGACGAATGCCCGGAATAAATCCGCCGTACTTGCGCATATTGTCGGCAACTTCGCTGGGATTGAAAACGATCGACACATAGAAGTACGCGAAGAAAATAATTCCAACCGCGTACAGTACGGTATACAGCGGCTCGCCCCACCCCAGCATCCGAATCATGTCGCCGAAGTAGCGGCTGTTTTTCAAGCCATAACCAATCGTCTGCGGCAAAGTCAGAATCGATGACGCAAAGATGACCGGCATCACGCCGCCCGCATTCACCCGCAACGGAAGATGCGTAGACTGCCCGCCCATTACTTTGCGTCCCACCACCCGCTTGGCATATTGCACCGGAATGCGCCGCTCGCACCGTTCCACATATACGATAAAGGCGACCACCGCAATCATGAACACAACCAGCCCCGCCATCAGCACCGGCGTGATCGCTCCCCAGGTTCCGTTCTTCGCCTTCTCGATCAGATCCTGCACGCCCCGCGGCAGCCCAACCACAATGCCGGCAAAGATCAGCAGCGACATGCCGTTGCCGATCCCGCGGTCCGTGATCTGCTCGCCCAGCCACATCACAAACGCACTGCCCGTGGTCAGGGTCAGCATCGTCATCAAAATGAATGAGGTACCGGGATGAAGCACAAAGTCCCCGGCTTTTTCCAATCCAATCGCAATGCCAAACGACTGCACCGCGCTGAGAATGACAGTAATGTATCGAGTCCACTGCGTAATCTTCTTTCGTCCCAGCTCGCCTTCTTTTTGCAGCTTGGCCAGCGGCTCATACACCACGGTCAAAAGTTGCAGGATGATCGATGCCGTGATGTACGGCATGATGCCCAGGGCAAAAAGAGTGAGGCGGCGTAAATTCCCGCCGGAAAACAGATCGACAAACCCCAGCAGCGATCCCGCGTTCTGATTGAAATACTGCTCCAGCTTGAGGAAGTTCACGCCCGGTGTAGGCAAGTGCCCGCCCAACCGGTAAACCGCGAGCATCGCCAGCGTGAACAAAACCCGCTTCCGCAGGTCAGGGATGCGGAAGATGTTCGCCATCTTCCCCCAGATTGGAAATACTCCACTCTCGCCAGCCATTACTGCAAGACCTCAACCTTTCCGCCCGCCTTGGTAATCTTTTCCTGCGCCGACTTGGAGAACTTGTGCGCGTGTACGGTGATCGCAATCGTCAGCTCGCCATCGCCCAGAATCTTTACCGGATGCTTCGCCTTGATTACTCCAGCCTTGCGCAGCACCTCAGGCGTGATCGGCGCGCCGTGCAGCTCCGCACCCAGCGCCACCAGCCGCTCCAGGCTGACGATGTTGAATTCCTTGCGGAAGATGTTGGTAAAACCGCGTTTCGGCATCCGCCGGTGCAGCGGCATCTGACCGCCTTCAAATCCTCGGATCAACCGCATACCGGTGCGCGAGCGCTGCCCCTTGTGTCCACGGGTCGACGTCTTGCCCATGCCGGAGCCCATCCCGCGCCCCACGCGCTTGCGCTTTTCCGACGCCTTTTTCGGTGCTCGAATATTCGATAAATTCATAAGTAAGCCTTCAAAGTTTCACGTTTCAAGGTTTCAAAGTTTCGAGGATCTGAATCCACATTGAAACCTTGAAACTCTGAAACCTTGAAACATTTCTACTTCAAAATCTCCACCAGATGCGGAACCTTGGCCACCATGCCGCGAATCGCCGCATTGTCCGGACGCTCGATCACCTGGTTCAACCGCGTGAATCCCAGTCCTTTGACCACCTGCTTCTGTTTCACCGGGGCACAAATGGAAGAAACCACCCACTTCAGGTGAATCTTTCCGCTAACCGCTTTCGGCTTCTTCGTAGTCATCGTTAAATTCCTCAATCTCAAGAGCCCGGCCTTACTCGGTACTCGCAACTCGGCACTTTCTACAGTTCCTGCATCGACTTCCCGCGCATCGCCGCAACACTCTCGCGACTCTTCAGGTGCCGCAGCGCATCGAAAGTCGCCTTGATCACGTTGTGCGGATTCGTCGTGCCGATCGACTTGGTCAGCACGTTCTGGATTCCCACCGAGGTCATCACTGCCCGCACCGCGCCCCCGGCAATCACTCCCGTGCCTTCTGGAGCCGGCTTCAGCAACACTCTTCCGGAGCCATAACGTCCCACGATCAGGTGCGGAATCGAAGTCTGCGTCAGGTTCACCTTGATCAGATTCTTCTTCGCAGCCTCGATCGCCTTGCGAATGGCCTGCGGAACTTCCTTGGCCTTGCCCGCGCCATGTCCCACAACCGCGGCCGAGGGATCGCCCACCACCACCAGCGCGGCGAACGAAAGGTTCTTGCCGCCCTTCACCACTTTGGTGACTCGGTTGATGGCCACCACCTGGTCTTTCAACTGAAACGAATTTGGATCGAGCTTCTTAATAACATTTGGCATTCTGGGAACCTGATTTCTTCTCCTCTAGTTTCGTCTAAAACTGCAATCCCGCTTCGCGCGCCGCATCCGCCAGCGCCTTTACCCGCCCGTGATAAATGTAGCCGCCGCGGTCAAACACAACTTTGCTCACGCCCTTAGCCTTGGCCCGCTCCGCGATCGTCTTGCCCAGGGCCTTCGCCGCCGCCACGTTGCCGCCGGTCTTCCGCTCTTCCTTCTTGCCCTCAGCCGAACTGGCCGAAACCAGCGTCGTGCCGTTCAGGTCGTCGATGACCTGTACATAGATATGATTCAGAGAGCGGTACACATTCAGCCGCGGACGCTCCGCCGTCCCTTGCATCTTCTTGCGGATGCGGTCATGAATGTGATCGCGCTTCTGGTTCTTCGATTTCTTCGTAAACATAAGCTCTGTCCTTGCCCGCCAAACAGCGGTCCTAGGTGATAGACCTAGTTACTTCGCTCCGGTCTTACCCACTTTCTTCTTCAACCGCTCGCCCGCATACCGCACACCCTTATTCTTGTACGGATCTGGCGGACGCAGCGAGCGCATTTCCGCCGCCACCTGTCCCACCTGCTGCCGGTCAATTCCAGTCAGCGAAATCTTCGTCTGCTTGGGATCGACCGCCGCCTCAACGCCGGTCGGCAGCGGATATTCAATGGGATGCGAGTACCCCAGACTAAACACCACAGTCCCTTTGCCCTTCATCTCGGCGCGATAGCCGATGCCGACAATCTCCAGATCGCGCGTCCAGCCTTTGGTCACGCCTTCAACCGCGTTGTTCACCAGCGCGCGCGCCAGTCCGTGCAGAGCAGCCTGCGAATCATTCTCGCGGATGGCGACAATGTTCCCATCCTTCTGCTCCACCTTGATGCCCGTGGGAAGAGCCGTGTCCAGCTTGCCCTTCGGCCCCTGCACCAGCACCGTGTTGCCTTCGATTTTGACCGTCACCCCTTTGGGGATCGGGATCGGCTTTTTTCCAATTCGTGACATAAGTTTTCGGCTCTCAGCTTTCAGCTCTCAGCTTCTTCCGAGCCGCGCTTACTGAAAGCCGACGGCTGATAGCTGAAAGCTGCTTGTCTACCAAATCTCGCACAACAACTCGCCGCCCACGCCTTCCTTGCGCGCCTGCCGGCCCGTCATCACCCCGCGCGGCGTCGTAAGAATGTTGATCCCCATCCCGCCCAGCACGCGAGGAATCTCGCTGCGCCGCACATAAACCCGGCAACCCGGCCGCGACACCCGCTCCGCCTTCGAAATCGCCGCCTCGTTGTGCGCGCCATATTTCAAATAAATCCGGATGATCTTGTGACCTTCTTCCTCAGTGGCCTTGAAGTTCGAGATGTAACCCTCTTCCTTCAGGATGCGGGCAATCTCCACCTTCAGCCTGGACGCCGGAACGTCCACCTTCTGGTGCCGCGCCTGCAGCGCGTTGCGCACCCTCGTCAGCATATCTGCGACCGGATCGGTCAACCTCATCGTTTGCTTCTCCTCTCGCCACCCGTTCGCTCCGCACCCAGCGGAGAACCTGCAGCGGCTCGCCTACCATTTACTGCGTACACGCGTTCGCTTTCCTTGTCATCCTGAGCGAGACGTCTTTGTCCCGCATTGTCATCCTGAGCGGCGTTCTTTGCCGCGAAGGATCTCCCGCTTCACGAACCGGGAAGCGCCTACCACGACGACTTCGACACTCCCGGAATCTCCCCCAGCAGCGCCAGCTGCCGAAAGCACATCCGGCACAACCCGAACTTGCGCAGATACGCGCGCGGCCGGCCGCAGCGCTTGCAGCGATTGTGCTTGCGCGTGGAAAACTTCGGCTTCTTTATCCTCGATGGACGCTGAGTCTGCTCAGTGCCGTCCTTAACCCGCTTTGCCATTGTTGCCATGTTTATCCTTCAACTCCTGGCCTTCTAGCCGCCTGTCGAAACCTTGAAACGTTGAAACCCTGAAACTTTGAAACCGTGCTCTTAAGCTCTAAACGGCATCCCCAGATGCTTCAACAAAGTCCGCGCCTGGTTATCATTCGCCGCCGTGGTTACGATCGTGACATTCATGCCCTTCTGCTTGTCGACCTTCTCATAGGAAATTTCCGGAAAGATCAACTGGTCATGCAGCCCGATCGTGTAATTGCCCCGCCCGTCGAACGACTTGGTGGAGACTCCTTTGAAGTCGCGCACCCGCGGCAGAACAATGTTCACCAGCCGGTCGAAAAACTCATACATGCGGTCGCCGCGCAGCGTAACCATAGTTCCAATCGCCTGCCCTTCGCGAACCTTGAACGCCGCAATCGATTTCTTGGCCTTGGTGATGATCGGCTTCTGCCCTGTGATCTGTCCCAGCTCGTTCACCGCGGGATCCATCACCTTCGAATTCTGCGTGGCCTCGCCCATGCCCATATTCACCACGATCTTGTTGAGCCGCGGAACCGCCATCGCATTCTTGAGTTCCAACTCTTTCAACAACGCTGGAGCGACTTCCTTGTCGAACTTCGCGCGCAGCCGGGGCCGCTCTTTCGCGCTGTGCCGCGCCTGCTCCGGAGCCTTCTGCTCCTGCCCCGAATCCTTCGATGATTTCTTATCTTTAGCCATCGCGTCTCTTCAACTCCGTAAGAATTGAGCAATTTTGCGATTGAGTCATTTAGCGATTGAGAGTCAAGAACTCAATCGCTCGATCACCCGATCGCCCAATCACTGAATCATTTATCCAGCGTCGTTCCGCACTTCTTGCAAACCCGCACCTTCCGGTCGCCACGCACTTCGTGTCCAATGCGCACTGGACCGCAGGTCGTGCACACCAGTTGCACGTTCGACAGCGCAATCCGGCTCTCCTGCTCGGCAATGCCTCCCGCAATATTGCGCTGCGGGTTCGGACGCACGTGCTTCTTCACCACCATCACGTGTTCGACCAAAAGCTTGGCGTCGTCGGGAAACACGCGCAACACGCGTCCTTCCTTGCCTTTGTCCCGCCCCGTAATCACCTTCACGGTATCGTTGCGGCGGATATCTACTCGCTTGTGCTCTGTGCTGACAGTTCTCATAAATTCAAAGTTTCAAGGTTTCACGTTTCAAAAGTTTCAAAGTCAAACCACCACTCCCCAAGATTTCCAATGATTCAAGGCACCTTGAAACCTTGAAACTCTGAAACCTTGAAACCTGCTTCAAATCACTTCCGGCGCCAGCGAAACAATCTTCAAAAACTTCTTCTCGCGCAGCTCCCGGGCCACGGGACCAAACACGCGCGTCCCCACCGGCTCGCCCGCATCGTTGATCAAAACCGCAGCATTCTGATCGAAGCGGATATATGTGCCGTCGCGCCGCCGATGCTCCTTGCGCGTGCGCACAATCACCGCCTTCACCACTTTGCCTTTCTGCACCTGCCCATCCGGAGCCGCCTCCTTCACCGCGGCGGTGATTATGTCGCCGAGGCCGGCATTCAGTCCGGTCGAGCCGCCCAGTGGCAGAATCATCTGCAGCTTGCGGGCGCCGGAGTTGTCGGCCACCTCCAGCATGCTTCTCATCATCACAGCCATAGCGAATCTCCTCGATCTTGCCTGTCACCCTGAGCTTTGTCATCCCGAGCGAAACGTTCTTTCTCTCGCCTTGTCATCCTGAGCGAGACGCCCTTTGTCTCGCTTTGTCATCCTGAGCGGCGTTCCTTGCCGCGAAGGATCTCAGGCTCCACGGACCCATCCCCCGAAGGGCCCCCGATCGCTTCCCTACTTAACGTCGTGCTCCAGCACGATCTCCGGCACCAGCGCCGTCTTGCGCACAATGTCCTTCAACTTCCAGCGCTTCAACTTCGAGAGTGGACGCGTCTCTTCCAGCCGCACCACATCGCCCACGTGCGCCTCATTCTTTTCGTCGTGCGCATAAAATTTCTTGTTCCGCGCCACCACGCGCCCATAGAACGGATGCGCCTTCTTGCGGGTCACCTGCACCACAATGGTCTTGGCCATCTTGTTCGAGACCACTTCTCCCACCACTTCCTTGCGCCGGCCCTGCACGCTCTCACTCGGCGGCGTTGCGGACTTCTTGGTTGCGGTTTCCGCCATCAGCGTTTCTCCGTTGCGGCCGAGCGTGTGCGCTCGCCCAGAATTGTCTTCACCCGCGCAATGTCCTTGCGCAGCCCGCGAATCTTCTTCAGGCTCTCGGTCTGCCCCATATTCAGCTGAAACTTCAGCTTGAACAGTTGGTCCGCCAGATCCTGCCCCTGGTGCTGGAGTTCTTCGTCAGTCAAATTGCGAATCTTCTCGGATTTCATAAAATCAGTATCCAGTTCCTAAAACCTATCCTGCAAATCACTCGGGAAGGGCACGACTTCAGTCGTGCCGTCCCAGGCCCACAAACACGGGGGCTTTAGCCCCTGAGGTTCTCAATGCGCAGTCTCCCGCTTCACCAACGTTGTCCGCAGGGGCAGCTTGTGCGACGCAAGCCGCATAGCCTCCGTCGCATCCACAATGGTGACACCTTCCATCTCAAACAGAATCTTTCCCGGACGCACCACCGCGACCCAATGATCAGGTGCGCCCTTGCCCTTACCCATACGGGTTTCGGCCGGCTTCTTGGTCACCGGCTTGTCGGGAAACACCCGGATCCAGATCTTTCCGCCACGCTTCACAAAGCGAGTCATGGCCACGCGGCTGGCTTCAATCTGCCGGTCCGTGATCCATCCAGGCTCGAGCACCTTCAACCCGAAGTCGCCAAACGCCAGCGTGCTCCCACGCCAGGCCTTCCCGGTCATGCGACCGCGCTGCTGCTTGCGGTACTTCACTTTCTTTGGCATCAACATAAAGTCAGCTCTTAGCTTTGGCTCCTAGCCAAATCTTCCCGTCGCTCTTGATCCTACTGGCCACTGGTCAATGACCACTGGACACTTTCTTAAAACGCTCCGACGCCCGTCTGCTGCTCCCGCTTCTTAGTCGGAAGAATCTCGCCCTTATAAACCCAGACCTTAACGCCAATCACGCCGTAAGTCGTCCTGGCTTCGGAGAATCCGTATTCAATATCGGCCCGCAGCGTGTGCAGCGGCAATCGCCCCTGCAAGTACCACTCCGAGCGCGCGATTTCATTTCCGTTCAACCGCCCGCTCACCCGCACCTTGATGCCCTTGCAACCAAAGCGCAGCGCCGAATCCACAGCCTTGCGCATCGCGCGCCGGAACCCGACGCGCTTTTCCAGCTGCAAAGCAATCGCTTCCGAAACCAGCTGCGCATCAAGTTCCGGCTTGTGCACTTCCTGGATGTCGACAAACACTTCGCGCGAAGTGCGCTTCTGCAAATCGGCCTTCAGCTTGTCGATTTCCGCGCCCTTGCGCCCGATAATAATTCCGGGGCGCGCCGTCTTGACAATGATGCGCAGCTTGTTGCCCGGACGTTCAATCTCAATCGAGCTCACGCCCGCCGACTTCAGCTTTTCCTTCAGTTCTTTCTTCAGCTTGATGTCTTCAAACAGCAGCTTGTCATAGTCCCGCTCCACAAACCAGCGCGACTTCCACGGCTTCGTATAACCAAGCCGAAAACCATAAGGATGGACTTTTTGTCCCATTGCTTCTCCTAATCAATCCCAAAACCCTTACAAAAACTTTGTCATTCCGAACCCGCGCAAAGCGCGGGTGAGGAACCTGCTGTTGCCTTACTCCACCGGGTGCCCCATTTCTCGCGCGCACTTTGCGCGAGAAGTGGGACTCTATCCCTACTTCGCGGCCGCCTTGCTCTTCTTCGAAGCGCCCGCAGATTTTTTAGCCGCCGGCGCGCGCCGCTTAGCCGGAGCCGCAGCCGTCCCGCCGCTCGCGGCACGAGCCCCGTTCCCGCGCTCCGCCAGCACCAGCGTGATATGCGAAATCCGCCGCTGATACCGGTAAGCCCGCCCCTGCGGCGCTGGACGAATCCGCTTCATCCTCGGCCCATCATTCGCAATCGCACTCTTCACATACAAATTGTCGATATCGACGTCCAGATTCTTCTCAGCGCTGAGAAAGTTCGCATTGTCGAGCGCCGACTGCAGCAGCTTGCCCACATGCGCCGCCACCCGCTTCTTGGTAAATAACAGCGTGTTGCGCGCTTCTTCCACCTTGCGCCCTTTAATCAACTCCAGCACCAGGCGCGCCTTCTGCGGCGACACTCGCAAGTAACGCATTTCCGCTCGAAATTCCATAATCTCGTCTCTGTCCTAAGTCTTCCGCCCTCCCGCCCTTGGCTGACAGCTAAGGACTAGGGCCTAAGCCGCTTTATGCCTTCGGCGCCGGCGCTGCCGGTGCCGACGGAGTAATTGCTCCCGGACCTCCCGGAATCCCCGCCGGCTTCGCCGCTACTTCCGTAGCCGCTCGCATCGAGTGGCCCTTGAAGTTG
>JBAWCJ010000163.1:0-4284 GCA_049590215.1 Candidatus Sulfotelmatobacter sp.
CTTCATTCCCTCGTAATGGAGAGGTGTTGTGCAGAGCGGCCCGAGCAGTCACAGGGCAGCCGGTTTGTGGCTGGCGACAGCTTTACCCTTGACGGCGGAAGGGGCCGTCTCTGCTATCGGTTTTGAACGAGGGAATGAGGGGTTTAAAACGTGGAGAGAACAAGGAGCCTAATAAAAAAGATGACGGCATTCCAGAAAGCAGAGGCGCTGGCAGGTCAGCGCCACGACCGAGATACGCTGCTCGCGGTGGTTCACGAGGTCACAACGCATTTCCGCATGCCGAACAGTTTCGAGAGATCGAAGATGCGGGCAGTCTGTCGGTACTTGGCCGATGCTCTCGATCGCTGCAGCGGATCAACCCTGCAACAGCGCTGGAACGATTTTGAGAAGAGGTTTTGGCCGAAGTGGAAGGCTGGGATCAACCGTCCCGGCGGTACCTATTGGACTTGGGGTGCACGTGTCCTAATATCCGCGCGGATGATCGTTCCGAGTCTGGAGATGCTGGCCGACGTACGCGTTAACCAGTGGATCGCGCGCTTGCCAGAAGATCACCCGCTCGGGCAGCAACACCGTGCGCTGCTCAGCGCAACCGCTACGATTACCTGGACTTCATCCTTTAATCGTCATCTCGCTGTTTGCAACGGGCTGCGGCTCCTGCTCGCTCGCGGTTACGACAGCCTCCACCATATAAAGGATGACGATCTGAAGCTGCTGTCTGCTCGCTGGTCGAAAGGGACGGACGCGCTCGACGCCGCACTCTGCTCAGTCGGCGTGTTTTCTCGGACGCCGAAGCGAGGCTCTGCCCGCCACGGCAGGAAACAGCGAATGACGGCGTCGGAACTGGTTGAGAACGCCGGCGTGCCGGATCGTTTCCAGCAGGTCGTCATTCTTTATCTGGAAACGTACGAAGCCCGAGTCAGCGATGTCTATCGGACGTTGCGACATAAAGTCATTGCCCTTGCTCACTTTTGGCGGTTCATTCGGGATAAGCATCCCAGTGTGAAGCGCTGCTCCGAGATTCTGCCGCGGCACGTTCGCGACTATATCCCGCACGCGATCACACGCGCTCGCGCCGTTCAGCGCGGCCCCGGAGCCGGCGAAGAAGTGCGTCCAACCGCACACAGCTGGCTGGTCGGCCTGCGCGTCTTCTTTTCCGACCTCTGCGCCTGGGCAACCGAACCCGACTCTCCCTTCAAGCGCTTCGCTCCGCGCACGATTCCGGTGACGCGGCACACGTTTCTCGGGTACGGCTTCGAAAAAGCACGAGAACGCACCCGAGCCCGTATCACAGCCACGGTGCTCGATCTGGAGCGCGAGATGCCGAAGATTCGCGCCTTCGCCCTTCAACGGTGGAAAGCTGCGGTAGCAGCGCCGGAGATCACAACCACGCGCGGCTACCCGTGGTCAGAAGAGGTCGACACGTTCTGGGATTGGGCCCTCCTGGAGCTGCTCGTACAGAGCGGCTTGCGCATCGAAGAGGCGAGCGAACTGACCACGTTCGACATTCTCAAGCGGAAGATGCCGGACGGTCGTATTTACTATTTGCTGCACATTAAGCCGTCGAAGTTTGATCGCGCTCGCGTCATCCCCATCGGCGACGGGCTCGGCCGAGTCCTGGCGGAGATCATCCGATACGTAAAACGCTTCTACAACAGCGAGTCGGTCCCGGTGTGTGATCATTGGGACCTGCTGGAGAAGCGCCCTCGCCCTCCAGCGCCGTATTTGATCCAGGGCATTCGCCATCCCAGCACCGCTGGCATTCAGACCATTCGCACCCGAATCCGTGAGATTTCAATCACCGCGGAAGCCCGGCGCTCGGACGGTTCTCCTCTCGTCTTGCTACCGCACGATTGCCGGCGCGTCTTTGCGTCCGAACATTTGAACAACAACACGCCTGTGCACGTCATTCAAGCGCTGCTTGGTCACGCCTCTCCCGACACCGTGATGATCTATGCCAAGCTCTATCCTAGTCATCTCATCGAGGAGTATCGCAAGACCGTGCGTAATCTCTATAACGCCTATTACGGCGAAGACGGTCTGAAAAATCCGACTGCGGAGGAATGGGCCGCCTTCGCGGCGAGCTGCAACCTGCGCGACATGGGCACGCACCTGTGCGCCTTGCCCACTGGAGAGCATTGCCCGAAGGGATTGATCTGCCTTGGCTGTGCGCATGCGCAGCCGAAGAAAAGTGCGGTGCCGATCTTTCGGCGTATGCTGGCCAGCCACGAGCGCAGCCTGGTGGCTGCGCGCGGTCACAGCGAACCTGCCGGACAGATCGCGGCCCGCGAGATGGAAGTTGTCAGGATCAAGGGAGCATTGCAGAGAGCGGAGGAATTGAGCGATGACGTGGCCGCTGCTATCGAACGGGCTCTCTGAAGTCGGATATCCTTCAATCATGCCCGCGACCTTGCCACTGAGTGCTATAGGCGCAACGCCCACAGTCGCAGGAACCGCGAATGGGGCGCTGTAAGTCTCATGGATTGAGCCGCAATTCGGGCTTATCTAATTGCGAACGTAAGGTCTCCAGGAAATTAGGGCCGGCGCCGGCGTCGGTCCATATTATCTTGCCATCGCGATCCACGAGGATCAGCAGCGGAAAGGCGGTTACGCCCCATGTCCTTCGGTGAATCTCACCGGTGTCGTGCAAATTCCTCCAATTGAACTTCTGCGATGAAAAATAGTCGTCGCCCCGTCTGGACGTTTCATCCTCATCCACACTCACAATCACGAGACCGTTATCTGAATACGATTGGGGCAATTGTGCAATCGCTTTCATCTCTTCCAAACAGGCCCCGCACCATGTAGCCCAAAAGTCCACAAGAGTTACCTTGCCCTTAAACTCAGCGAGATCGAATGAGACACCATTCTTGTCGGTGAGTTTGAGTGCAGGCGCTGGGCTTCCTATGCTTAAGGGCGGCGATATTGGCTGGCGGGCATCGTCGATTAAGTAGGCATCCGCGGGCGGCTTGAACTCAAACAATGATGGATCGGGCGCTGTGTCTAGATCCACCCTTGTGTAGGTGATCTCGACAGTTCGCGTTTTATCGTTTTCATCGTCATCACCCGATACCGGCCCGGTCTTGGAGAGTACCGCCTTTCGCACTAGCCGAGTTGCCTTTTCAATCCAGTATGTGTTGTTCTGAGTTGAGTTCGTTCCCTCCCTAAAGGACATCGACTGCACCGCATGCACGACGTAGCAAGGAATCTTTGCCTTCGCTATCCTCAGCACTTCCTCACGCTGCATTACCGAAGCATCGGCATCGTCATCGAGGTGCAGAAGGCTGTGGATCGCCGATTTGATCCACGATTCAGTCGTGCCCCCCGCAGTGCCGCGAACCGACAATCGTGGCTTGGTCGAATCGGCGGACTGCACGCTGTATTCATGCATGCCCGGGACATAGAACCAGTCGCTTTGGCCGTCGTTGATGCGGACACCTCGCAAGCCAGTTCCTCTTCCTTCCCAGTGATATTTGTGATCCGCGACAGCGACGACGTACATCTGCTTCGACCAGCCACTCGAATAGGGTGAGGACGAGGTGATTGTTGTTTCAAACTCGATGCGGAATGACTTGGCATCACGATAGCGGGCGGCAGCATCGCGCAGCAGCGATTTTGCATCAGGCTGTAGTGCGAAGAGGGGCGCGACCCATAGTATAAGCATTGCAGCAGTAACTGGTCTTTGCATTGGTCCTCCCGGCGCACGGATAGATGTCGCAATCGGCGACTCGACTTTATCCGGATTTCCGAGGCTTTAACGGGCGTCAATTGAATGACCACTCATGCCTGCGGGAGAAATCCGACGATGGAACCGATGCGTAAGAACCTCTCTTGGGATGCCCACGCCATATCGCATTATCATTCAAAGTCCGGCGATTCACACGAACTGTTGATAACCGGCATTCGCCTCAGAAACCGGATTGGTGGACAAAAGATGCCGATAGCTGGAGCCCCTGGATCAGGCAGCATTGCAATGGGCATTGCACTGGGTAGAGGAATTGAGCGATGATTTGCTTGCTGCTATCGAGAGGGATGTCTGAAGTAGACGCTCGCGGATTACATCGGCGCGCAGAGGCTCGGCCACAAATCACGAGATAATCTATCGAAAACGTAGACGGCCCGGAATCCGTACAGCGTCCGCTGACCCTCCGTGGTCGCGTCTTCACTCGGCTCGTCGGTCGCTACATCCTTCGTGCTTCGTTTTCCGACCATCGGGGCGAGAATGAAAATGCCTTTTTCTCCCCGTTTAACGAAGCGGCCAAGCGAGTTCCATGTCCGAAGTCCGGC
>JBAWCJ010000164.1:0-6074 GCA_049590215.1 Candidatus Sulfotelmatobacter sp.
CTCGGCTTTGTAGACCACACCCATCCCGCCGCCGCCCAGCTTCTCGACGATGTGGTAATGCGAGATGGTCTCGCCAAGCATTGGGGTGAAATCTTAGGACCGGGGCTCGGGCAAGTCAATGAAGGGGTCCAAGTTGAGGGCGGCTCGGAGCGTCGGTTGACGATAAATCCGCGTAGCACTCATTGGTACTGCGTCTTCCCTCGTTTTGTTGGGGGCAGCAGGTCCCTCCACTCCGCGTTCCCTTCCCATTGGGAAGGGAACACTCCGGTCGGGATGACAATTCCGTGGAAGGACGAGGAGGAGCGGAAGGTAACCTGAGAAAACTCTAATCATTTTGTTTTCATTCTGTTACCGAGATTACCTTTGGTGGTTCTACGCCCTTCAGATAGGTTGCCCCTGCCATCTTCTGCACCTATAATTATCCTACTCTGGTTTAAGAATTCTCCGTCAGGTTCCGGGTAGCAGCACGCCAGGGTGAAGTCTGTCTGCCCTCGTGCCAAGGTGAAATTAGGAAACCCGGTTATGCGAAAGCGCCTGCAAATCGCCCTGATGGCCAGCACCGTAGCCGCGACCTCTCTTTCTCTCACGTCCCAGCTCCGCGCCGAAGGCGGCGATGGAGCGTCCGAAAAGACTGCTGCTGCAACAAAGATTACTGCAACCGACGAGGGCGGCCGCAAGATCTATGTCAACGAGCCTGTCCCGGCGAGTCAAGTTCGTCATGCGCAGGAAGCAGAAACGCCCCGGCGCAGGCTGATGTACTGGAGTTCGAAGGAGAATCGGTGGAAACCCGTTCCCGGACCGAATGCGGCGGCGATGCGGGCTGCGCGCTCGGCAGCGGCGGAGGTCAGCGAGTATCTGGGGCATGACTCCACCCAGTCGGCGACTGCCAAGATTGTGAATGCGAATTTCCGCGGACCGGTGGCAAGCCCCGGCGATATCGACAGCGCCATCGAGGCGGCTGCGGCGCGGCACAACGTGGACCCGAACCTGGTACGCGCGGTGGTGAAGGTGGAATCGAACTTCAATCCCAACGCGGTCTCGCGGAAAGGTGCGATGGGGCTGATGCAGTTGATGCCTTCGACGGCGCGGCAGTTGAAGGTGAGAAATCCGTTTGACCCGGAACAGAATGTGGACGCCGGGGTGCGCCACTTGAAGCAGCTTCTGGAAAGTTATGACGGCGACATCAAACTGACCCTGGCCGCCTATAACGCGGGTGCGGGAGCGGTAGCGCGCAGTTCGGGCGTGCCGGCCTACGCCGAAACTCAAAACTACGTCCGGCGGATCACCAACCTGTACTACGGTGTGTCCGACTTTAACTCGGGCGCTTCGCGCACTCCGGTGACGGTTCAACGGGATGCGCGGGGGGTGCTCTACATCAGCAACACTGATTAAGTTTGCGGCATCTGTTTAGTTTATCTCTCAGGCACCCAGGCGTCGGTTCAACCAACTGGTTCAAACAGGCTGGTTCAAACAGGCTGGTTCAAACAAGCAGGAACGAAGGCACGGGCTGGTTATTTTGAAGAGTTTATTGCGCCAGCGTTGTCTATGGGGAGCGTGGCTTGCGCTTGCCGTGTTTGTCGCGGTCGTGGCTACGGCTCCGGCGGCTGAGGCGCGCGCGCATCACTCCGATGGCTGGGCGCGGGAACATTTCGCCAACGCCGAGCGCATGCGCGAAGCTTTGAATGGTACTCCTGCTGCCGATCGCACCCGCCACGACTACCAGCGCGTGTTGAATGCCTACCGGTCTGTCTATCTTGGAGCGCCCGCTTCGAGCAAAGCTGATCCCAGCGTGGTTGCGGTGGCGGAGACGCTGGTGGAGATGGGCCGGCATTTCGACGACGACAAAATTCTGAATGAGGCAGTCGAGCAATATAAGTTCCTGCGCCGCGAGTATCCCGGGAGCAAGTACCGATTCGACGGGCTGTTCACGATTGGCGAGATCTACAAAGACGATCTGAACGATGCCGAAGCGGCGCGATCGACGTTTCAGGAGTTCTTGCGGCGATATCCGCACAATCGGCTGGCCGATGATGCGCGTCAGGCTATCACCGAACTCAAGCAGCAGGCGCAGGCCGAAAAGACAACTGCGCAGAAGGCTGCGGAGAAAACGCCGGAAAAGACCGGGAACACAAAGGACGCGAAAGACGGGACCGATGGCTCCGTTTTGATTGCGGAGTCCGGCGGGGACAAGTCTTCCGAGCCGCGTTCCGGGCGTTTGCCGCGGGTGACCGGCATCCGGCACTGGTCTACTCCAGACTACACGCGGGTTGCTATCGACGTGGAAAGCAACGTGAAGTATTCGTCGCAGCGGCTGGATGGTCCGGCGCGGATCTTCTTTGACTTGCGCGACACGAAGCTCGCCTCCACGCTGGTCGGCAAGAGCTTTGACGTGGATGACGGCTTCCTGAAGAAAGTTCGCGTGGCCCAGTTTGCACCCGGCCGGACGCGGGTGGTGCTCGAGGTCGACAATCTTTCCGATTATGAAGCGTTTCTTTTGCCCAATCCCTACCGCCTGATCATTGACATTCACGGCAGGAATGGGCGGGCGAAGCAGACCAAAGCTGACGACGCGAGCGAAGTTGCCTCGGTGTCGGTTGAAGACGCGGTTCCGTCGAAGACCCCGCTGAAAACCGAGGGTGCGGATTCGAGCGATGAGACGCAGGCGTCGGAGACTGTTGTTGCGAGCAAGAAATTGCCAACGACAGTCGTGAAGAAAATTGTGGAAGCTGATGATGACGATCCGGAACCCAGTGCTCCGTCGAGTGGCGCGGCCAAGCGGAATGTGGTTGCCGCGAAAAAGACAGTAGCCAGCGATCTCGACAGCGAGTCCGATTCTTCCGATGCGACAGTGAGTGCGGTGCCAAATAATCCGGGAGGGTCCGGGCCCAAGTCGGGCGTGCGCGCTCTCGCTTCCGGCAGGTCGAGAAGCAATTCTCTGGATATTCGTGAAGCGAAACCTACCGCGGGCGGCGATCGTTCGCTGATTCGCGCTTTGGGATTGAAAATCGGCAAGATTGTGATTGACCCGGGACACGGCGGCCACGATACGGGCACGATCGGTCCCAATGGCCTGGAAGAAAAAGATCTGGTACTCGATGTGGGCCGGCGTTTGGGCAAGCTACTGGAGACGCGGCTCGGCGCGGAGGTGGTGTACACGCGCAAGGACGACACCTTTATCCCGCTCGAAACTCGCACTGCGATTGCGAACCAGGCGCGCGCCGATCTATTCGTCTCCATCCACGCCAACTCGAGCCATGACCCTGATGCTCGCGGAGTCGAGACCTACTACTTGAATTTCACCTCCTCGCCCGAAGCACTGGAGGTGGCGGCGCGCGAAAATGCGGTTTCGGAGAAATCCATTTACGAGTTGCAGGACCTGGTGAAGAAGATTGCACTCAAGGAAAAGATCGAAGAGTCGCGGGAATTTGCCGGGGATGTGGAGCAGTCGCTGCACAGCGGCCTTGCGGCCAAGAGCCCGGGCATTCGCGACCGCGGCGTGAAGAAGGCGCCGTTTATCGTGTTGATTGGGGCCAACATGCCTTCGATCCTGGCGGAGGTTTCTTTTGTCAGCAATCCCACCGACGAGCATCACCTCGAGACCAGCGAGTACCGCCAGCGCATTGCTGAGTCGCTCTACCGCGGCATCGCCAACTATGTGAATGGACTGAGCGGGGTCAAGGTCGCCAGCAAGATCGATAAAGCCGCTGGACAGTAGTTTCCCAAGGCCTTAAGAGGCGGTTGTTCGTGAGCAATGGCCGCAGCTGGTTCCATTGACTGTGCCGCAATCAAACTGTACAGTTCAGAGAGATGAAATGGAGAGTTTATGGCCACCAGCCCAAGCACCGGCAAGAATGGAACGATGGTCGTTTCCGCTTTGCATGCCCGTGCAAATTTCGGGAAACTTTTGCGGCGGGTAGATGATGAACGCCGGTCCCTTGTGATCGAGAAGCGCGGAACCCCCATGGCAATACTGCTCAGCATACGCGATTACATCAGACTGGCCGCTCCCGAGCCTGAGGTATTGAGAGTTATCGGAGAAGAGTCGGAGCGAAAAGGGACGAGCGCGTTAACCCCGTCACAAATTAACCGGATCATCAAGGCTTCGCGGAAGACCAAGCGGTAATGCTTTCCCTCCGCGTGGTGATTGACACGAATGTGTTAGTTTCGGCGGCCATTAAGCCGGCTGGGCTGCAGCGCACGGTTCTCCTGCTCGCGATTACTAAACCGGCGCGGCTGTATGTGTCCCGGGCCATCCTGGAAGAGTACCGCGAAGTGCTTGGCCGCCCGGAGCTGCAGATTCGCAAGGAACTGCGACAACAACTGCTTCAGCTCATCAAGAGCCGCAGTTACACCGTGGTTCCCGTTAAGCGGGTGGAAGTTGCCAGCGACCCAGACGATAATATCTTCCTGGAATGTGCCGATGCAGCGGGCGCAGACTACCTTGTTACGGGGAATCTGAAGCATTTTCCGAGATTCTGGAAGAAAACCAAGATAGTCACGCCACGGGAATTCGTTAGTCTGGCCGCGCCTCACGTGACCGAATAGCGAACTTACGCGAGTCTGGCGGGATGAACGGCCTCCAGCCCGCCATCGGAAACTTTTTCCCATCCTCTGTGGTCTAATAATGGAAGGGATTCTGTGCCTCTCGGTGTATCCATGCGTTTCTCAAGGTCCGTCCTGTTGGTGGTTATCGTTGGTTCTGTCGTAAGCGCGGCCTTCGCTGCCGGCCCGGGCGCGGATTCTTCCACTCCACCCATTCTCCCAAAGCAATTCGCGGGGTGGCAGATTCAAGGTGCGGCGCAGGCCACTAAAGATGCTGCTGTGGCCGACCCCACCAATGCGGCGCTGTTGAAAGAGTATGGTTTCACCGATTTCGAGGCCGCCGCTTACAAGAGTGACGACGGACGTACGTTGAAAATCCGCGCCGCTCGATTCGCCGACGCCAGCGGAGCTTTCGGGGCCTATACTTTCTATCTGCAGCCGGAGATGGCGCGGGAAGAGATTGGCGACCAAGGCGCGTCGCTGAATCAGCGAGTTCTTTTTTACCGCGGCCACATCGTGGTCGAAGCGGTGTTCAGCCAGTTGTCGGTGATGTCGGCGGCGGGGTTGCGCGAACTGGCCGGCTTGCTGCCGCACCCCGGCGGAAATGCCGGCAATCTGCCTCCCATTCTGGCTTCCATGCCGCATCACGGCTACTCGCGGAACACGGAGAAGTACGCCGAGGGGCCGCTGGCTCTTGAAGCGATCGGGTCTCCGCTGTCGGCGGATCTGGTGGATTTCAGCGCCAGCCCTGAAGTGGTGCTCGGGCAATATTCCACCTCCGGCGGGGGAGCCACGCTGATGCTGATTGAGTATCCCACTCCCGCGTTGGCGGCCGAACATCTGCGCCGGATTGACACCGCGAATCATTTCCCCGTGCCCCAGGCCGGTGTGGATGCTATCGAAAACATTGGTCCGTTTTTCGCCAAGCGCACCGGGCCGATCCTGGCGATTGCCGCGGGACCGATTTCCCAGAGTGACGCGCAAGATTTGCTGGGTGCGGTGAACTGGTCGCCGAGCGTTACCTGGAACGAGAACACGTATTTCGACAAGAAAAACAATATTGCCAACCTGCTGGTCAACATCATTCTTCTATGCATGATCGTGGGCGCGATCTCTCTGGCTGCGGGAGTCGCCTTCGGTGGAGCGCGCATTCTTCTGCGCCGATTTTTCCCCGGTCCGGTTTTCGGTCGTCCCGACCAAACCGAGTTCATTTCACTGCAGTTGGGAGACGCGGCGCCGGCCTCTCCGGCCCGCCCTCCGGCTGCTACGGACGCGTCTAATGGTTCTTAAGTGCCTGAGTAATATTGGCTTAAGCCTGTTCCGGGTACTTTTCGTCTCAAATTGGGACAATTTGGGAAATTGTTGATTGGTTATGTAAGTTACTGAAACTAAAGACATTTATTTACCAAAAATTGCTTGACACCCTGCTTTTTCGGCTCATAAGATTTTGTGCAGAAAGTTTTGACGGGATCTTTTGCCTCCGTTGGAACTATTCTCCCTTGAAAAGAGAAGGCCGCCCTGTTGCCGGGTGG
>JBAWCJ010000165.1:0-25956 GCA_049590215.1 Candidatus Sulfotelmatobacter sp.
GCAGGTGCAGTTTGACGTGGTCAAAGGCCCCAAGGGCTGGCAAGCCGAGAACGTGAAGGGTGCATAAACCACTTCGCTAACAATCCGGAAAGAGGGCGGCCAGAGATGGCCGCCTTTTTATTCGCGCAGAATCCGGATTACTGCCTTTGATTGCGAATCAGCACCACGTCGGAATCGTCGTGACCGCGCACCAGCGCCAGTTTGCTGCCGTCGGGCGACCAGTGGAAGTCGAAGATGCGGTCCGACTTGAATGAGGTAAGTTGTCTTCCCCGCGAACCATCCAGCGTCTGCTGCCACAAGTTGTCGATACCGTTCTCGTGGACGGCGTAAACCACCGCCTTGCCGTCGTGGGTGAAGCGGACCAGCCCCGTCGATTCTCGCTCGAACTCAATCAGCCTCCGAACCTTGCCCGTATCGGCCGCCACCAACGTCAGCCTTACATGGTGACTATCTGTGTGATCGATGGTCGAAAACGCAACCGTGCTGCCGTCGGGAGAAATGTCGAAGGAGTCAAGATTGGGTAGGTCAGTCACTTTCTGCGGAGTCCCCCCGTTAATCGGTACTCTCATGATCTGTCCCGTGTACTCGATGTAATAAACCCATTGCGCATCCGGCGAACAGACTGTGGAGTGATCGAACTTCCCAGTCGAAAGTTGCTTCAGATTTCCCCCCGCGACGTCCCCGCGCCAAACGTTATAGCTGCCCTTGCCGCCTCGCACGACGAGATCAAACACCAGATAGCGTCCGTCGGAGCATTCGAATGGGTCGCCGCTTGCCGAATCCAGCTCAGTGGCGAAGACACCCTTGGCTCCTGAGTCCGGGTTAACCCAATGGAGCGTGCCGTCTTTGTCGTCGATTAGCCGGCCGTCGCGGGTCCAGGTGAAGCTGGTGTGGGCGGTGGCGGGCTCGACCTCGCGGGCGTCGGCACCGGAAGATGTGGCGGACATCACGAGAAGATTCCAACGTCCCTCGCTCAGCACGGTGGCCAGTAGCTGGCCGTTAGACGCGACGCTCAAAGCTGAATAGTTGTTGGTATCGCGTGTGACCGGACTCAACTTTCCGTCAGGGTAGGAGACGAAGACTATCTGCCTCCGCCAATAGTTAGAAGAAAGGTTGCCGTCCAGGGCCAGCAGGCCGCGGCCATCCGGCATCCATGCAAGATAGGTGAAGAGGTCAGCGGAACCGAGAAGCAGGCGTTGCCGGCCGGTGCTGGTGTCCACCGCCATCAGTCCGGAAAAAACATCTTCGACGGGCTTAAGCGCGGTACACATAATCGTCTTGCCGTCGGGCGACCATGCAGGATTGGAGAGTGCCTGGCTGCTCGGGCCGCTGGTAAGCACGGTCTCATCGCCATTATCAACTGAGCGCACGATCAGCTGGTACTTGTCCGGGTCGGGGTTGTCGTAGCGCATAAAGGCCAACTTGCGGCCGTCTGGAGAAAACGTAACGTTTGAATCCACGTCAGCCGCCAGTCGCTCTGGTGCGCCGCCCAGCAACGGCGTACGATACAAATACTTCAGAGCGCTATTCCCCGGCTCGCTGTGCACAGAGTAAAAGTAGTTCCCGTCAGGCGAAAAGCGCAAACCGTTGTACCAGACATCAGCCGGAGGCTGCACTTGGGTCATGCTGTTGGTGGGGACATTGCGAAGCCAGAGGCTGGCCAAACCCTGGCTGGCCTTATCCCGCACCAGGCTGAGAATGTACTTGCCATCGGGCGAGAGCGCCGCGTCTGTAGCATCGCCGGTCTCTGTAACCTTGGTGACCGAGAAATTCTCAAAAGGCCGGCCGTGGCCGCGTGAGAGTAGTGAATAAACACCGTAGCCAGCAGCTAGCAGAACGATCAGGGCGACAAAGGCGGTCACGCCAGTCCCGAGCTTGTGGCGGCCAGCTGCGGCGACCACTGCGGGACTCTGACTGGAACTCTGCGCAGCAACCGCGGCGGGCAATCCCCCAGCGGTGACACCCAACCAGCTGTCACTGGTGGCTCCGGCAGCTGAGCCCGATCCCGAGGATGCAGCTTGCGCGGGTTTGCGTCCGGATTCCGTGTCCCGCTTCAGCCGCTTGAGGTCGCCGCGCAGATCGGCGGCTGACTGGTAGCGCAAGTCGCGATCTTTCTCCAAGGCCTTTTGAATGATCTCTTCGAGCTTAGGTGGCAGGGCCGGGTTAATCCGCAACGCCGGGGCCGGATCGAGTTCAAGGATGGCGTGGAAGACCACGGCCGAAGTTGCGCCGGAGAACGGCAAGCGTCCGGTCGCCATCTGATAGATCACCGCTCCCAGCGAGAACAAGTCCGTGCGGGTATCGAGTTCCAGGCCGCGCGCCTGCTCGGGGGACATGTAGGCAATGGTGCCGACGGTCGCGCCGGGGCTGGTCAGGTGCGCGGGGGTGGGATCGTCCTGTGTAGCTCCGATGGTCGACATCGCCATATCGGGCCGGGTGAGCTTGGCCAGGCCGAAATCGAGAACCTTCACCGGCCCGCGCTGGGTAACGAATATATTTGCCGGCTTGATGTCGCGATGGATAATTCCTTTGGCGTGGGCGGCGTCGAGCGCATCCGCAAGCTGAATGCTCCAGTCGAGCAGGCGATCGAGCGGCAAACCGCCGACGCCCAAACGGCGATCCAGCGTGTCGCCTTCGAGCAATTCCATGGCGATAAATGCCTGCTCGTTCGCGTTGGCGTCCTCTTTGCCGTCTTTATCGTTCTCCGTCCGTATCCTTTCGACCGCATAGATGGTGCAGATGTTGGGATGGTTCAGCGCCGAGGCAGCGCGAGCCTCAAGCAGAAAGCGGTCCAGCGCATTTTGATCGCGGGAAGTCTGCGGAGGCAGAAACTTGAGTGCAACCCGGCGTCCCAGATCTAGGTCTTGCGCTTCGTAAACAATTCCCATCCCACCGCTGCCGAGCTGGCCGGTGATGCGGTAATGCGAGATGGTCTGGCCGATCATCGTTGGTTCATCTCAGACGAACGCTTGGTGGAATTCATCTTAGGAGGGACAAGGGAGGGCAGTCAAACACAAGGACTGTGGTCGGTGGTCAGTGATCAGTCGCCAGAAGAACCCATGCGATTTTACTGGTCACTGGCCACTGAAGACTGGCCACCGCACTACTCAGAGGCCTGTTCGGCTGCGCTCACCGAATCGAAGAAGCGGAAGAACTGCTCGACCCGGGTGACGCCGAGCGCGTCGTGAATTCGCTTGCACACGCCCACCAGCGCGAGACTTCGTCCGCCCTTCTGGCGGGTGACGTAGGCTCCCACCAGCGCGCCGATGCCCGCGGAATCTACGTAGGGAACGTTGCTGAAATCGATGATCAGGGCGCGGGAGGCATCGGCCCGCACGGTGGACTGGAATTCAAACATCGTGGTCATGACGAGCGCTCCATTGAGGCGGAGAATGCGCTGTCCGGGTTGCGTTCCGGGCTGGTCTTCAATGCGGAGGGACTCTGGCGGCATGGGGAGATATTAACGTGGGCGTAACAATCGATTGTTAACGCAACGTTAATTTCGGCTCAACAAACAGGGGTCTCCTAAATGGCAGCGGCCTGTTCGCGGCGTCTGGCCTGGATTTCGATGAAAACGTTAACCAGAGAAACCGCTGCCGGCGTCACTCCCGGGATGCGCGAGGCCTGGGCAAGGGTGCGTGGCTGCACGTGGCTGAGCTTTTCCTGCATTTCGCGCGAGAGCCCGCTGACCGAGCGGTAATCGAACCAGCCGGGAATGGAGCGCTGTTCCGACTTCTTCATACGATCCATGGCGCGCTGCTGTTGCAGCAGATAGCCCTCGTACTTAATTTCGGTTTCCACCGACTTGAGTTCGTTGCGGATTTCGGAAGAAAGCGTGGCCACGGATTCTCGCGGATTCTCACGGATTTCTTCTCTTTCTGTTGCTCTGGCAAAGAACGCCGGATCCAGTTCGCGGAGAATCGGCGCTAACTGCTCGATGACGACTTCAGGTCGCTTCAGCAGTTGGGCGCAGGTCTGGCCGACAGCGGAACTCCAATCTGAGTCAGTTGCACCGCCAACGACAGCAGGTTCCTCCGCGCTTCGCTTCTCGGAATGACAAACAATCTTTTCCAGCAGCTGAGAGGTTAGCCTTGTACCTTCAAGCAACTTCTTCATTGCCTCCAGACGCTGCTGTTTGGCCTGAAAATCGTTCCAGGATTCATCGGAAATCAGGCCGACGCGACGGCCGTGCGGGGTGAGCCGGCAGTCCGCGTTATCGATGCGCAGGTGTAGGCGGAATTCAGCTCGCGACGTGAACATTCTGTACGGCTCATTTGTGCCCTTGGAGATAAGGTCGTCGATCAGGATCGCGGTGTAAGCTTCGGTGCGGTCGAGGATCAACGGTGGCTGCGCCTTCACCTGCAATGCTGCGTTGATGCCCGCCATCAGGCCCTGGCAGGCGGCTTCCTCATAGCCAGACGTGCCGTTAATCTGGCCCGCAAGAAACAGCCGGCCGATTTTCTTGGTCTCAAGCGTGCGATGCAGTTCTGTGGGATCAATCGAGTCGTACTCGATAGCGTAGCCGGGGCGGAGCATCTCGGCGGTTTCGAGACCGGGAATCGACTTCAGCATCGCGAGCTGGACGTCTACAGGGAGCGAAGTACTCATTCCGTTCACGTAGATCTCGTGCGTGTTCAGGCCCTCGGGCTCGAGGTAGAGCTGGTGCGTCTCCTTGTCAGGGAACTTGACGATCTTGTCTTCGATCGACGGGCAATAGCGCGGACCGATCGAGTGGATCTGTCCGCTATACATCGGGGAGCGATGCACGTTCTCGCGGATGATGCGGTGAGTTTCGGGCGTGGTCGAGGCGATGTAGCAGGGCACCTGCGAGTCGTAATGCGCGACGCGCTTGGTGCGGAAGCTGAAGGGAGTGGGGTCGGCGTCACCCGGCTGCTCGGCGAAGCGGGACCAGTCGATGGTGCGTCCGTCAAGGCGCGGCGGCGTTCCGGTCTTGAGCCGGCAGCCGCGCAGGCCGAGCTTCTTCAGAGCTTCTCCCAGGAGAACAGCGTTCGGTTCGCCGGAGCGCCCGGCAGGATACTGCTGCTCGCCGCAATGAATCAGTCCGTTGAGAAAAGTTCCAGTAGTGATGATCACGGCCTGCGCGCCGACGGTGCGCCCGTCACGGAGGCGGACGCCGAGTACGCGGGCTTCGGGCTTCGGCTGTCGGGTTTCGGCAGAATCTTCATCACCATTGTCGTCCGCTGGAGGACTGCCCGAAACCCGAAGCCCGGAGCCCGAAGCCCCTTCCACAATCAGCTCCGCTACTTCTGCCTGCTTGATCTTGAGATTCGGCTGCGATTCAAGCACTTCGCGCATCTTGAGCCGGTAGGCCTGCTTGTCGCATTGCGCCCGCGGCGACCATACTGCCGGGCCGCGCGAAGTGTTGAGCAGGCGGAACTGGATGCCGACTGCGTCCGTGATCTCGCCCATGATACCGCCGAGCGCGTCGACCTCGCGAACCAGGTGTCCCTTTGCGATGCCGCCCACCGCCGGGTTGCACGACATCTGCGCGATCAGATCGACGTTGAGCGTGTAGAGAGCCGTCTTCAGCCCCATGCGCGCTGCGGCCATCGCCGCCTCGCATCCGGCATGGCCAGCGCCGACCACGACTACTTCGAATTGTTCGGTGAGCCGCTGCACAATATGTTGAAGCGAGAACCCCTGCTTGCGGAAGTATCTCCACTTCCATTCTAACAAGTCAGCCGGATCGCTGATTGCCCGCCCGAGGAGTGGCTCGTATAGTAGTCAGTCAAGCCGGAGGCAGCAGCATGGCAAAGGGAGTGCCCATCGGGGCGCGCGGCGGAGCGCAACAGACGGTCGAGTTCAAGCACACTCTTACCGCGCACCGTCCCGAGTTGCCGCCGGTTTATTCCACGCCCCACATGATCGGGCTGATGGAGACCGCGGCGTTTCAGGCGCTTCAGCCTTACTGCGAGGGCGACGAGATCTCGGTGGGGACTGCGATCAACATCCAGCACCGTGCCGCGAGCGGCATTGGCGCCCCCATCACCGCCGAGGCCGTACTGGAGTCGTTTGACGGCCGCTTCTACACCTTCCGGGTGACCGCGCGCGACGATGCGCAGGAAATCGGCCGGGGCACTGTAGGACGGGCGATTGTGAGCGCCAGCAAGCTTCTTGAAAAGATGAAGAGGAAGTGACGAGATCCCGAAAGTGATGAGCGATCGGATCCTGATCGAAGTATGCGTCGATTCTTTTGCCTCCGCGGTCGCCGCAGAGCGCGGCGGAGCCGGACGTGTGGAACTGTGCAGCAATTTGCTCGAAGGCGGTGTTACTCCCAGCGCGGGATTGATTGAACTAGTCCGCGTCAGAACATCGATCGGCTTGCAGGTGATGGTTCGGCCGCGCGGCGGCGATTTTTGTTACACGACGGAAGAGTTCGAGACCATGAAACGCGACATTATAGCCGCCAGGAAGCTGGGGGCCGACGGCGTGGTCGTGGGCATCCTCGACGCCGACGGCAGCGTAGACATTGAGCGCACGCGGGAACTGGTCGAGATGGCGCGGCCTCTCAATGTCACTTTCCATCGAGCTTTTGATATGTCCGCTGATCTCTTTCGTGCTTTGGAATCCGTTTGCGCGATTGGAGCGAACCGGCTGCTGACCTCGGGGGGAAAGAAAACGGCGCTGGAGGCTGTCGAGCAGATCGCCCGGCTGGTTGACGCGGCGCGCGGACGTATCGCGATCATGGCGTGTGGCGGCATCAACCATCACAATGCCACGAGCATCATCGAACAGACGGGTGTGAGAGAAATTCACGTTGGGCTGAGGAGTCGCGTCGCCAGCCCGATGCATCACCGCAATCTAGAGATTTCGATCGGGACGGCAGCCGAGTGCGAGTACCAGCGCTTTCAAGTGCTCGAGGAAAATGTGTTGAGTCTGCACCGGGCGGTGGCGCTGGCTCGCACTTGATCGAGACCAGCGACACCCGCGTGATCTGATGATTTGAAACCTGAGGTGCGATGCCCTCCATTCTGATCGGTGTTATCTCTGACACGCACGGCCTGTTGCGCCCTGAGGCGATTGCAGCTCTGAGCGGAGCCGATCACATCATTCATGCCGGGGATGTCGGCTCGGCCGAGATTCTCGAAAAGCTTGCGGCCATCGCGCCAGTGACTGCGGTGCGCGGCAACATCGATAAGGGAGCGCGGTCTCGCAAGCTGCCGGAAACTGCCGTGCTTGAACTGGGCGGCATTTCCATCTACGCGCTGCACGATCTGGCGCAGTTGGACCTTAAGCCCAAAGCCGCGGGATTTGCGGCCGTGATTTCCGGCCATACCCATGTTCCCAAACAAGAGACGCAGGACGGAGTTCTCTATTTCAATCCGGGCAGCGCCGGGCCGCGCAGATTCAAACTGCCGGTGAGCATCGGAAAACTGACCATCGAAGACGGCGGAGTGCGAGGCGAGCTTCTGGATTTGCAGCTGATCGAGTCCTGAGTGGTCCCGCGTTGCTACAATCGCAAAGCAAACACGCAATGTCCGCTGAGTTCCATGTCGAGGGCCGCGCCGGTTCCGCGCGTGCTGGCCGCCTGCTCACACCTCACGGCGAGATTGAAACCCCTGTGTTTATGCCTGTAGGCACCGTCGCGACCGTCAAAGGCGTGCCGCAGGATATTCTCGAAGAGCTCGGAGTTCAGATTCTTCTCGGCAATACTTATCACCTCTACTTGCGTCCCGGGGTGGAAACCGTCCGCCAGATGGGCGGTTTGCACGGTTTCATGGCGTGGCCGCGGGCGATCCTGACCGATTCCGGCGGCTTCCAGGTTTTCAGCCTGAACGAGTTGCGCAAAGTCAGCGAGGAAGGCGTGACGTTCCGATCGCATCTGGACGGCTCGCCGCACTTCTTCAGTCCGGAGAGCGCTATGCAGGCGCAAATTGGCCTGGGCGCCGACATCATCATGGCGTTCGATGAGTGCACGGAGTATCCCGCCGATCGAGCGCGGACCAAGGCTTCGATGGAGTTGACGTTGCGCTGGGCGGAGCGCAGTAAGAAATATTTTGAGGAGCACAAGCGCCTGGTCCCTTGGAAAGACGCGGGCGAGGGCGCCCGCGCCACGCAATCCCTCTTCGGCATCGTTCAAGGCGGCATGGATCTCGAATTAAGGAGGGAATCAGCCGAGCGGACCATCGAAATCGGCTTTCCCGGATATGCCATCGGCGGTCTAAGCGTCGGCGAGCCCCGGGAACGCACGCGCGAGGTGATCGAAGCCACGCTCGAACACCTTCCCGCCGACAAGCCGCGTTATGTCATGGGCGTGGGGACGCCCGAGGAGATTGCCGAATATGCCAGCCTAGGCGTCGACATGATGGATTGCGTGCTGCCAACGCGTGCGGCCCGGCACGGACTGCTGTTCACTTCCGAGGGCAAGATTTCAATCAAGCAGGCGCGCTATGCTCAGGACGCTAGGCCGCTCGATCCCAACTGTGGCTGCCGGGTTTGCCAGCGCTATTCCAGGGCCTATCTGCGGCATCTTTATGCTTCTAACGAGGTGCTGGCTCAGGTCTTAAATACCCTGAATAACCTGAGTTTCTACCTTGACACTATGCGGCGAGTGCGTCATTCTATCTCACTTGGGGAAGAGTCAGGTTTTTCTTCTAGCGTCCGGTCTCGACCGGAACCCTAGACCTTACCTGTGACGACTCTCCCCGGATTCAAGCCTGAGCGGTAGAGGATTCGGCCGGAATCGATCAGAACTCCCGTCGTGAAATGGCAAGTCTGCGGCGTTTGCGTCCGCGGGCGGTTTTTCGTGGATTAAAGCTCGCCGATTAACCGGAGTCTGACAAACACGGCTTCGTGAATATGGCCTTGATGAATATGGAATTCCTGCTGGCAATGCAGTTACCGGGCGGAGGTGGCTTCTCCTTTCTGATCACGATGGGGTTGATGGTCGGGGTATTTTACTTTCTCGTGATAATGCCCCAATCGCGCCGGCAGAAGAAGTGGCAAGCCATGCTCGAGAGCATTAAGACGGGCGACAAAGTCACCACCACCGGCGGCCTCCGGGGCACCGTAGTGGCTCTGAAAGAAGACTCGATTCATCTGCGGGTTCCTCCGGACAACCTGCGGCTCGAAGTGACCAAGGCTTCGGTGGCGCAATTGACCACCGCGGACGAAGAAGCCAAGACCAAGTAGTAGCGGTAACAACCTAAGATTTTTTGGACTCTGTTTTCGTTATGAACAAGAATCTTCTCTGGAAATTGGTGGCGATCGTCGGAACTCTGCTGGTCTTTCTGTACGGGATATTCGGCATCCCGCAGAGTTTTTCCGGCCAGGGCCTGCTCACGGCCATGACCAAGCGCATCAACCTCGGGCTTGATTTGCGGGGCGGAACCCACCTGATCCTGCAAGTACAGGTCAACGACGCGGTAAATGCCGATTCCGACAATGCCGTCGAAGTCCTCAAAGAGCAGCTGAACAAGCGCAAAATTGCCTTTTCCGACATCTCCAAGCCCGATCCGAAAAACGCTCCCGATCAGGTCGTGCTGAAAGGCGTGCCGCCCGACGGGCGGAAGGATCTGCTCGATATCGTGAACGAGCGTCTCCCCGAGTACAACCTGAATTCGGGCGCGGACAACACTTGGACGCTGTCGATGAAGCCTCAGATGCTCAGCGATCTGAAGAACAAGGCCGTGACTCAGGCGATCGAGACCATCCGCAACCGCATCGATTCTCTTGGCGTGAGCGAGCCTACCATCCAGGAGCACGGCCTCGGCCAATATCAGATTCTGGTCCAGTTACCCGACGTGGACGATCCCGGCCGGGTCAAGGACATCATGCAATCCACTGCCATGCTTGAAATCAAGCAGGTGCTGGGTGGGCCGTATCCGAGCGAGCAGGCTGCGCTACAGGATAAGGGCGGAGTTTTACCGCCAGATGCCATGCTTATGCCGGGGCACGCCGCTCCCGGAACCCCGGCGGACGAACAAGCCTGGTATTTAGTGTCGCGGGTTTCCGCCGTCCGCGGAAAAGACTTGCGCGATGCGCAAGCCAGCACTGACGAGAATGGCCAGCCGGATGTGCAATTTACTCTCACGGGCGAAGGCGGGCAGCGCTTCTTCAGCTTCACTTCCGCGCATGTGGGCGAGAACCTGGGAGTGGTTCTCGACGGCAGAGTGCAGGAGGTAGCCAACATCCATGAAGCCATCCGCGATACGGGGCGCATCAGCGGCGGGAGCATGAACCAGCAGCAGGCCAAGGATCTGTCGATGATCCTGCGTTCGGGAGCGCTGCCAGCGGGCATTAAATATCTGGAAGAGCGGACGGTCGGGCCCTCGCTGGGCAGCGATTCGATTCACCACGGCGTGGATGCCGCCATCATCGGCATGGTCGTGGTGCTGGTTTTCATGCTGGTCTACTACCGCGCGGCCGGTATCAATGCTGACATTGCTTTGCTTCTGAATCTGGTTATCCTGCTCGGCTTTATGGGCTACGTTGGGGCAGTGCTGACGTTGCCTGGAATTGCCGGGGTGATTCTCACTGTCGGTATGGGCGTGGACTCCAATGTGCTGATTTTCGAGCGCATCCGCGAAGAACTGCGCAATGGCAAGACGCCGCCTTCAGCCGTGGATCAGGGTTTCGGTCATGCCTGGATCACGATTGTAGATACGCACGTCACCACGATTGTTTCGGCGGCGATCCTGTTCATCTTCGGAACCGGTCCAGTGCAGGGATTTGCCGTGACACTTACTTTCGGTTTGCTGGCGAACCTGTTCACCGCGGTATTCGTTTCGCGCACGATTTTTGACTGGGTTCTAAGCCGCAAGCAGCGCGGTGAGGCGCTAAGCATTTAGGAATTGAGTCGTTGAGCGATCGGGTCATTGAGTGATTGAAAATCGCGCGTGGATGAGGTTTTCAATCGCTCAATTTCAACGAAATCATAAATCGGATAAGAGGTAGCCCTGGTGGAGTTCTTTCATAATCCCAACTTCGATTTTCTCGGCAAGAAGTGGTATTTTCTCGCCTTCTCCCTCGTGTTCAGCGTGGCCGGCTTGTTTTCAATGTTCTTCTGGCACCACATCCCCTACGGCGTGGACTTCCGCGGCGGCACTCTGGTGTATGTGAAGTTCTCGCACACGCCCAACGATAACGCGCTGCGCGCGGCCATGGACCATGCCGGACTACACAACGCGAAGATTCAGCGCTACGACGTGCCTTCGAACAACGAAGTGCTGATTGACCTCGACGTGCAGGAAACCAGCGAGCAGGCGCTCGATAACGGTAAGAACAAGATCATCCAAACGCTCGAAACCAATGTTCCTGCGGGCAAAAGCGATCTGAACAATTCCAGCTCATTGGCCATCAAGAATTATCTGATGGACAAAGACCCGATGCGTCTCGGCTCCGATGCCGACCAGAAATATACTCAGCAGGCTCAGGCAATCGTGGATACGCGGGACAAAGTGCAGGGCGGAGTGCTGAGTTCGTTCGATCAGTTAAAGGGCGCGGTCGATCCAGCAGTGGTGGCTTCTCTGCCAGACGGCTTCTTTCTATCCGATTTTGGGGTGCGCAACGTCGAGATTGTCGGGCCTCAGGTGGGTGCGCAACTGCGCAAACAAGCCCTGCTGGCAACTGCTTATTCGCTCGCCGGGATGCTGGTTTACCTGGGATTCCGCTTTGAGTGGATTTACGGAGTCGCCGCCGTGGTCACCGTGTTTCACGACACGCTGATCACCGTAGGCGCATTCTCGCTGCTCGACAAAGACATTTCGCTCACCGTCATCGCCGCCATTCTGACCCTGATTGGTTACTCTAATAACGACACGATCGTGGTATTTGACCGCATCCGGGAAAACATTAAACTCATGCGGCGTGAGAAGCTCTCGGAAATCGTCAACCGGAGCATCAATCAAACCCTGAGTAGAACCATCTTGACAGCCGGGCTAACCTTCCTTACCGTACTTGCTCTCTATTTGTTCGGTGGCGAGGTGCTTCGCGGGTTCAGTCTGGCGCTGGTAATCGGCATCTTGATCGGTACGTATTCCTCGATCGCAATCGCGGCCCCGATTCTGGTGGCTTATCAGGATTGGCGGATCGAGAAGGGCAAACGGCCGGGTGCCGCGGCCCGTCCGGGGCAGGTGGTCACACGGTAGGCGCACTGGCGGTCATCAGTTAAAGTCTTTGTTTGTAGACAGTTGGAATGTTTGGTCCGGCGCCAGTGGGTCGGGTGTTTGTGGTTGGCGATGGAGTCCGTTTCTGGGAGCAAAGGGGAAGCGCTCGGTGTCTAAGACAACGTAGGCTCTGTAGTAGGGAGAAACTCTTATGTTTGAAGATAGCCTTCTGGAATCCGGTGGCAGGCTGAAAACGAAACGGGGACGAACGACGACTTTCGCTATCTTTCTCGAGATAGGGTTGGTCGGGCTCATGGTTCTGATGCCTCTCATCTTTACGGAAGCTCTGCCCAAGCAGCAGCTAATGACTTTCCTTGTGGCTCCCCCGCCGCCTCCACCACCTCCACCCCCGGCTGCCGCGCCGGTGCATGTGGTGCATCAGGTTCAGACCGACATCGTGAACGGGGAACTCCGCACCCCGACCAAGATTCCTCAAAAAGTACAGATGATCAAGGAAGACGAGGCCCCACCGCAGATGGCTGTCAGTGGTGTTGTGGGCGGCGTTCCGGGGGGCATCCCGGGCGGCCAGATGGGCGGCGTGATCGGCGGTATTATCAGCTCGACCCCGGTAGCCGTGCCAAAAGTGGCTACACCGCAGCGCGTGCGGGTTTCGCAGGGCGTTTCCGCCGGTTTGTTGGTGCGGCGCGTACAACCGAATTACCCACCTCTGGCGCGGCAGGCCCGCATCCAGGGCACGGTTGTGTTGCATGCCGTCATCGCCAAGGATGGTTCGATCGAAAACCTCACGCTGGTCAGCGGGCATCCAATGCTGGCGCCTGCGGCCATCGAGGCCGTGAAGCAGTGGAGGTATAAGCCCTATCTGCTGAACGGCGAACCCGTCGAGGTGGATACCGAAGTGTTTGTCAACTTCACCCTGTCCGGGGGCTAGATTCCGGCTGGTGTAGCGTGACGCGGCAAGGTCAGAAAGTGTATAAGCAGTGTGGCCCTCCCCTCTCACCTAAAGCGGTGGCCGGGAGAGCCCCTTTGCTGGGCGCGGTCGCCGTACCTCTCATCTCAGGTAGGCGCATCTCGGCGGATAACTTTTGCCGCCAGGCTTTGCAGCACGTTCGAATCTCGCATCAAAGAGTCTAGAAAGTTCCGAGGAGGGAAAAGCAACTCATGTTAGCTAATGTGGCAGCAGCAGTTTTTGTTCATGTACCCAGGGCAGCCGCCTGGATCGTGCAGGAAGGTGGCGCAGTGGGATGGGATCCGATTTCGCTATGGCGGCAGATGGGTATCATCGCGAAGATCGTGGTCATCATTCTGTTCATCATGTCGGGTTGGTCGATCGGCGTCATGATTGACCGGGCCATGGCATACAACGCGGCCCGCAAGCAGTCCCGCGCCTTCGCTCCCGCAGTAGCCGGAGCGCTCCGCGATGGCCGCATCGACGAGGCCATCAAGGTCGCCGAGCGCAACAAGAAGAGCCATCTGGCCAAAGTTGTCACCGCCGGCTTGATGGAATTCAAGGCTCACCAGGATAGCCCCGGCGCCATCCCTGGCGAGACCATTGAAGCTTCCAAGCGCGCACTCGAGCGCACCGAAGCCATCGTCCACGCCGAACTGAAGCGTGGCTTGGGCGGACTGGCTACCATCGGGTCGACGGCCCCCTTCGTGGGCCTGTTCGGCACGGTGATGGGCATTCTGAACGCCTTCAAGGGTATTTCCGAGCAGAAGGCGACCGGTCTGGGCGCAGTCGCAGGCGGCATTTCGGAGGCGCTGGTGACCACGGCTTTCGGCTTGCTGGTCGCTATTCCCGCCGTCATGATGTTCAACTACCTCACCGGCCGCGTAGAAGCGTTCGATGTGGAGATGGACAACTCGTCGAGCGAATTGATCGACTACTTCCTGAAGCGCCGGGACGTTCGCCGGTCCTAGAAGTTTTTGCGCGCAAGTCCGCATGAGTTGCTGTCTGGCGCCGGGAACCTTCCCGGCGCCGGCTTCCCAATTCACGCGGAAGGTTTTACCGGCAACTGGCCACTAACGACTGGCCACTGCTCTTGGGAGACATTAGTTATGGCAATCGCAAAGCGAAATGAAGGGGCCAACGTAAACTCGGACATCAACGTCACCCCTATGGTGGACGTGATGCTGGTGCTGTTGATCATCTTCATGGTGATCACGCCCATGTTGCAGAAGGGCATCAGCGTGGATATGGCCAAGGTGAACAATCCAACTCCGATGCAGGACGCTGACAAGGAAGACGCGCTGCTGGTTTCGGTGATGCGCGATGGCACGGTCTATTTCGGCTCTGACAAGGTCGCGGTCGACAGTTTGACCGGCAAGGTGAAGGATCGCCTGACCAATCGCACAAATAAGGAAGTCTACTTAAAGGCGGATGCCCGCGCCCACTTTGGCAATGTGGTTCAGGTGGTGGACGCCGTGCGCGCCGCTGGAGTGGATGATCTGGGCCTGCTCACCGACCAGAGGAAAAGCACTCCAAGCGCTCCGCCTACCGCTCCGGCGGGTGGGCAATGAAGCGAGTGAAGTAAGAGGAGAACCGAACATGAGTATGTCATTGGGAAGCGGCGGAGGGCAAAGCGCCAACATTAACGTCACTCCGCTGATCGACGTATTGCTGGTGCTGCTCATTATCTTCATGGTGATCACGCCCTTGACCCCGAAAGGCTTGGATGCGCTGGTGCCTCAGCCACCCCCGCCCAACGCGCCCAAGAACAATACGCCCGACCGTACCATCGTGGTGCAGTTGATTGATCGCGGTGCCGGTCAGGATCCCGGCCTGAAGATCAATCAGGAAGATGCCACCTGGGACAACCTGCAGGGCCGTCTGGCCGATATCTACAAGACCCGCGCCGAGAAAGTCATGTTCGTGAAGGGCGATGACGCCGTCCCCTTCGCCGACGTAGCCAACGTGATTGACATTGCGCATGCTGCGGGAGTGGATAAGGTCGGTCTGATTACCGCAAAGATTGAAGCAGGCGGCTAAAGGCGCGCACGCGCGGGACTGGGATGCGGAAGCGCCCGGAAGCCGCGTATCGCATCAGCCTGCGCGCGGGAGCCATTGTTCCCGCGCCGCTTCTGTGAACAAACGCTCGGCCAGCACTTGTCAACCCGCTGTCTCTGGGCCTAGGATGCTGTGTGGCAAGGGAGACTTATACCGCAATGAATAAACATTTTCGACTGCTAACGTTGGCGGCCGCAATGCTGGCGCTATTATCTTCCGTGGGCTGCAGCAAGTTGCGCGCCCGCGACCAGCTCAACAAGGGAGTCACTGCCTACAAGAACGCCAAGTACGAAGAGGCCATTGATCATTTCCAGCAGGCCGTGGCATTGGATCCCAGCCTGATTAACGCCAAGATGTATCTGGCCACGGCCTTCGCACAGCAGTACATCCCCGGAGCCGACACGCCCGACAACAACAAAATGGCGGAGCAGGCCATCGAGCAGTACCAGCATGTGCTCGACATGAATCCGGCGCGCGACCAGAAAGTAAATGCTGCCAAGGGAATCGCTTACCTCTACCTGAACATGAAGAAGTTCGACGATGCCAAGAAGTATTACCGGATGGCCGCCGATATCGATCCCAACGATCCCGAGCCTTACTACTCCGTGGGCGTCATTGATTGGACGGCTTGCTACCAGCCGCGCATGGAAGAGCGCGCCAAGCTCGGCCTGAAGCCGGACGAGAGTTTGAATCCCAAGAACAAGGATCAGAAAAAAGTTTGTGAAGAACTGAAGGTGAAGAATTGGCCGTCGATCCAGGAAGGCATTGATAGCTTGAACAAGGCGATTCAACTTCGCCCCGACTATGACGACGCCATGGCCTACCTGAATCTCATGTACCGCGAAAAGGCCGATGTGGAATGCGACGACCTCGCCGCCCGCCAGGAAGATCTGAAGACCGCCGATCACTGGGTTGACCAGACTCTGCTCACCAAGAAAATCAAATCCGAGAAGCAGCCCGGGCAGCAAGGCATCACAATGGATCAGCCAAAGTAGTACAGGAAAAATCAAAACCGCGTAGCGGCCACGGAATCCAACCCACAGCTTGCCCTGAGCCTGCCAAAGGTCGCAAGCCGTGGGTTTGGTTTTTCAGCGTCACGGGCTGTAACCAGTGGCAGGGTCGGAATGGTATTATGCTGGGAACAGCCCACAATTCAGAGGGTTCCACGGGATGAGTGTGGCGTCGCTCGAAAGATCGCCGCGGACGGCCGCGGACGCAGTCGCATCACCGGCCAAATTACCGGCCAACGACCGGTGGGCGGGATGCGTGTCCGTGATCGTTCCCGTCTACAACGAAGTCGCGCACGTCGACGAGCTTCTGCAAGCCATCCATGCCTCGCCCGTCAAGAAGGAAATCATCATCGTCGATGATGGTTCCACCGATGGCACTCGCGAGAAGCTCCGGGCTATGCCGCTTGCCGACGATGTCACCATCGTTTTCCACGAGAAAAACTGCGGCAAGGGTGCGGCTATCCGCACTGCGCTTGCGCATGCTCGAGGAGAATATATCCTGATTCAGGATTCGGATCTCGAATACGACCCCCAGGATTATCCCGCGTTGCTGCGTCCCCTCGAGCAGCGTCAGGCGAACGTCGTGTACGGCGTCCGCCCGGACCGGCCCGAACGCGGGCTCCGCTTTTTTTTGGGAGCGAAGCTTCTGACTCACCTGGCTAACTTGCTCTACGGTGCAGGCATTCACGACGAAGCCACCTGCTACAAGGTATTCCGGCGTTCACTGATAGAGAAAATTAATTTGGATTGCCGCCGTTTTGAATTCTGCCCCGAAGTGACAGCCAAGCTCTGCCGTATGGGCGAGAAGATTGCGGAAGTGCCCATCGCCTACGCTCCGCGCACGGCCGGGGAAGGCAAAAAGATTCGTCACGCGGATGGCTGGCTTGCCATCTTGACCCTGCTCCGCTACCGCTTCATCCCCCGCGCGAGCTGGGCGAAGACATCCAACTCCGCCGCTCCTCCGTTCGCAGTGAGCTTTTCCCGCACGCCGGAGTGAAAGATATCCGACAAGGAAAGCTGGGATGCGATTCATAGACCGCGAAGAAGTTGCCCGCCAGCTCACCTACGATGTGTGCATTCCTATCGTGCGCGATGCCATGATCGCATTCTCTCGCGGCGAAACCCGGCAACTCCTGCGGTCGATCATTCCGCTCGGCGAAGGCCGTTTATTCGGCGTTATGCCCGGCGCCATGGGTGAGCACGCGACCTTTGGTGCGAAGTTAATCAGCGTCTTCCCGGAAAACTTCGCGCTGGGAATACAGTCGCATCAGGGTCTGGTCATTCTGTTCGATCCCGAAACCGGTGCGCCAGTATGCGTCTTGCATGCTGGCGAGATTACGGCCATTCGCACGGCCGCGGCCAGCGCCGTTGCCACTGATGTGCTCGCACGCAAGGACGCCCGCCGGCTGGCGATCCTGGGCTATGGCGAACAGGCCGCGACCCATGCTCGTGCCATCAACAAGGTGCGCGGGCTTGAATCCATTTCGATCTGGGGACGTTCGCCCGAGCGCGCCCGAGCCTTCGCGGACCGGACGCAAGCAGAACTTGCCGTGACCGTCGCCAGCGCCGGAAGCGTGGAAGAGGCAGTCGCGGAAGCTGACATTATCTGCACCGTCACCTCCGCGACCGAGCCAATCCTCAAGGGCGCGTGGGTGCGGCGTGGTACGCATGTGAATCTCGTCGGCTCGGGCCACGCTGGGCCGACCGAGGTGGACAACGATCTGGTGGTCCGCTCGCGCTTCATTGCCGACAGCCGTGAGGGTGTCCTAACCCAGGGCGCTGAGTTTCTACGCGCTAAGGCTGCGGGGTTGATCGATGACGGCCACATCGTCGCTGAGATTGGCCAGGTGTTGGCGGGTGAAATCGAAGGCCGCCGCTCGCCGGAAGAAATCACGGTCTACAAGTCGCTGGGTCACGTCGTCCAGGATTTGGCAACCGCGTGGGTGCTGTACTCACAGACGGAATAGTATTAGCGAGATAGATCACAGACTCGCGGCCAGGTTTCCGGTAGAATCCTGGGTCCGCAGAATCTTCGGTCCGCAGAATCCTGGGTCCGCCGGCTCAGTGCGGTTCGCGCGAAAAGGCGATGTTCAAGAAAATCCTCATAGCCAATCGAGGCGAGATCGCGGTGCGCGTGCTGCGCGCCTGCCACGAAATGGGAATTGCCGCAGTCGTGGTTTACTCTGAGGTAGATCGCGCGGCGCTGCATGTGCGCAAGGCCGACGAAGCTTATCCCATCGGCGCTGCCGCGGCTTCCGAGTCTTATCTCAACGTTCCCAAAATTCTCGACGTCGCCCAGCGCTCCGGCGCCGACGCGATCCATCCCGGTTACGGCTTCCTCTCCGAGAACGCCAAGTTCGCCCAAGCCTGCGCCGATGCGGGGGTGAAATTCATTGGCCCTACGGCAGCGGCCATGGAAGCCATGGGATCGAAAACCCGCGCCCGCCAGGCCGTGGAGAAAGCGGGTGTTCCCTTCGTGCCGGGGACGTCGCGAGGTGTCGAGTCATTCGAGGAAGCGGAGCAGGTAGCCGCCAGAATCGGCTATCCCGTCATGTTGAAAGCCGCCGCGGGCGGCGGTGGTAAAGGCATGCGGCTGGTGAATGGTCCTGAGCAACTTAAATCCTTTCTCGAAGCGGCCCGCAGCGAGGCAGAGCGCTCTTTCGGCGACAGCGAAGTGTACATCGAGAAGGCAATCGTCAATCCGCGGCACATCGAGATGCAGGTGCTCGCCGACGAACACGGCAACACGGTCTCCCTTGGGGAACGCGAGTGCTCACTGCAACGGCGTCATCAAAAAGTGCTGGAAGAGGCGCCGTCCCCCGTTGTCGATGCCGACATGCGGCGCCGGATGGGCGAAGTTGCGGTCCGCGTAGCGCGAGACGCGAACTACACCAACGCCGGCACGGTCGAGTTCCTGGTTGATCAACCGAAAAACAATCAGCAAAAGAATTTCTATTTTCTCGAGATGAACACGCGCTTGCAGGTCGAGCATCCGGTGACGGAACTTGTAACCGGGCTCGACTTGGTCCACCTGCAGATTCGCATCGCAGCTGGAGAAAAGCTGCCCTTCACCCAAGACGACGTGCGCATGCGGGGCCACGCCATCGAATGCCGCATCTACGCGGAAGATCCCGACAATAACTACTTTCCGAGCCCCGGCAAAATCACCTTGCTGCTGGCGCCTTCGGGGCCGGGCATTCGCCGCGACAGCGGCATGTATGAAGGCTGGAACGTGCCAATCGACTACGATCCGCTGCTGGCCAAACTGATCGGTTACGGCAGCGACCGCGAGCAGGCCATCGCGCGGCTGACGCGTGCTCTCGGCGAATATTTCGTGGGCGGCATCAAGACCAACATTTCCTTGTTTCGTCGCATCCTGCACGATGCGGATTTTCGTGCCGCCAAACTGGATACGGGATTCCTCGACCGCATGTTGAAGCGCACAGAGAGCAAGCCGGCCGACTCAAAAGCCGCTGAGGTAGCCGCGATCGCAGCAGGCTTGTTCGCCGCGCTCGGTTCAACCGAGCAAAATGCAGGAAACGGCGTTGGAAGTTCACGCACCGATGAAAATGTAAAGTCGAACTGGAAGAGCGCCAGTCGCCGCGAGGTTCTCCGTTGAGAAAGTGTGATCGCAAATCAAATCACCGGCCACTAACCACTGACCACTGGTTTCGCTCATGCTCTACGACGTAACCATCGACGGAAAGAACTACCGGCTCGACCTCAACCGCTGCGACGGGCGCTGGTCCTGCCGGCTCGACGGCCGCGACTTTGAGGTCGACGCTGTCCTCGCACGCCCGGATGTGCTCTCGCTCCGCATCGGGAATTTGGCCTACGAGGTGAAGTCGGAGCGCGTGGCGAATGATTTGCATTTGTGGGTAGGGAGTACGCGGTTTGCCGTGGAGGTGCGCGATCCGCGCTCGCTGCGCGGCCGCACCCGTGCCGGAGACAATCAGGGGCCGAGGAAAGTAGTCGCTCCCATGCCCGGTAAAGTGGTGCGCCTGCTGGTGAGTGAGGGAGACGAAGTGGAGTCAGGCCGCGGCATCGCTGTAGTAGAGGCGATGAAGATGCAGAACGAAATCAAATCGCCGAAGCGCGGAACCGTGCGGAAAATTCTAGTCAGCGAAGGTGCGGCCGTGAACGCGGGTGACGTACTCGCGATCGTCGAGTGATTCCACCCTAGTTCGTCAGCCCGTTACTATCCAGAATCTTCTTGGCGTAGTAGTTATCCACCTTGGCGGAGTCGCGCAGCAGTTCGTAGTATGCCGCTTTCAGCAACTGTTCACGCCGGTCATGGAGCTGCGACCGGATAGCCTGCTGCACCCTCGGATCCGACAAATCGCGCTGTCCCGCCGGCTCTTTCGACACCAGCTTCACGATTCGGAATCCCATCACCTGTTTGTTCGCGGGATTGGTCAGGATGATGATGGGGCTGTACTGTCCGGGCTTCAGCTTCATCACCGCGTCGCGGGTTCCCGGATCCGTGTTGCGCAGAGAAGACTCGGGAAGAGTTCCCAGGTCTCCGCCGTTGCCGGAAGTCTCCGGATCCTCCGAATAGTTCATGGCGAGCGTGCCGAAGTCGTCGCCGCTGTCCAGGCGGTTCGAAATCATCTGGATCTTCTTGCGAGCGTCGGCCTCGTTCTGCGCCTTGTTGTTCTGGTTGTGCACCTGCGGGTTGGGCGTGGGAGTGACAAAGACCTGCGCCAGGTGATACTGGGGTTCGATGAGGTTGAATTCCGATTTGTGCGCGTTGAAATATTCGTTAATGTCCTGATCCGTTACATTGATTTTTGATGCCACTTCTTTGTTCATTACCTTATCGACCGTGATGGAGCGGCGAATGTCGCGCTTGAAATCCTCCAGAGTGATCTTTTTTTCCTTCAGCCGTTGATCGAACTCCTCCTGCGTGTAAGGAGATTTGATCTCATTTAGCTTTCGGTCTACTTCCTCTTCTGTGGCCAGCAGGCCCAGCTTTTCGGCCCGGCGCATCACCATTTCGTCGTCGATGAGCTGGCGCAGAATGTTCAGGCGGAGAATCGTGGCCTGTTCGCCGACTGGCGCCTGCTGTGCGCTTGCCACCTGGTTGTCGTAGTATTTGTCGACGTCGGAGCGGAAGATCTTGCGGCCGTCTACCGTGGCCATCACGTCGCCGCTTACCTGGGAGTTACAACCCAGCAGCGCTGTCAGCGCAACGGTGGTTGCCAGCAGAATTGTAAGCCGGGCAAATTCAACATTTTTTTTCAAACGAGTTTCCCCCTCCAACCCGACGGTCCGCGGCGCAAGTGCGCCGGCACCAATTCCGCTTCGCAATATCACTTGGAGGCCGGCACTGATGCCGCGACCGCGTGCTCAGGTACGGGCAGGTTGGCATCCCTTAAGGCGCGATCCAGCGCGGCGCGCACTTCACCGATGGGCACGGCGCCGTCGAGTTTCTGTCCGCCGATGAACATTGTGGGCGTAGCGTCCACCCCAATGGCGTCGCCTTCTTTCATGGACGCTTTCACTGCGCTTTCATCCTGCGCCTTGACGCAGGACTGTAACTTCACCACATCAAGATTGTGTTTCTGGCCCTGCAGCAGGGTGATCCGGTCGACCGCCGCGAGCCGTGCTTCCGGCGTCTTTTCAGCGTTCACTTCATGCTGGTTGCTGTGAATGTAATCCGCGAAATCCCAATAGGCGTCGCCGTTCTGCGCCGCCAGACAATTGGCGTCCACCGCGGCGTGCACCGCCCAGGGATGGATTTCCACCAGCGGGTAATCCTTGTAAATGAAAGTGACCCGGTCGCCGTACTCTTTGAAGATCTGTGGAAATAACGTCTGATGCAGGCGGGAGCAGAACGGGCACTCGAAATCGTCAAAGTTCACCACTACAACCTTGGATGCCTTCGCGCCGCGCGTGGGCCGTCCGGTGACATCGATTTTGCTCATGGTCTCGGCGAACGGGTCCTTGGTCAGGTCGAATTTGATGGTCCGCACCAGCGAAGAACCGTCTTTGGAGACCACAAACTTGAGATCCTGTTTCTTGTTCCCGTCATCCACGGTTACAACCACCGAATCGTAGTTAGGAAAGTCCGCGCTGGGCGAGGGCACGCCCACCAGCACGTGCGCTTCGGGAGGAATTTTATAGTAGGAACGAACCTGGCGCTCGATCTTACGAGCTAAATCGGGCGAAGCGGACTGAGCCACGCAGCCCAGACAAACCACCAGCAGAAGGATAAAAGAGCGTCGAATTAGATTCACCAAAAACCGCCTCAACATCGCAAGTCGCAGCTTGATTATCTCACAGCGCCGCGTGGGACGCAGGAATGCCTAGACCAGAACCGAGCGGGAAATGGAGTGTTCGACGTGACCGCGAAGGCGGCTTCCTCTTCAACCGGTCGGCCGGAATAAATCCTCTGCCGGAAGCAATAAGTTCATCGACCCGGAGCGGAAGCCCTCCAGATCGAGGGTCACAAACTTGAAACCTAGAGCCTTGAAGATGCTGGCGAACTCCGCGGCCATGGAGGGATCGAGAGCCCGCGCGAGTTCCTCGCGCGCGATTTCAATGCGGACGATTTCCCCGTGATGCCGCACGCGGAATTGCCGGAAGCCCAGAGCGCGCAGGGCGTCCTCGCCTTTTTCCACAACGTCGAGCGCCTCGCGCGTAACCGGGCGGCCATATTCGATTCGCGACGACAGGCAGGCAGAGGCGGGTTTGTCCCAGACGCGCAGGCCAGCGTTCCGCGCCAGCACGCGAATTTCTTCCTTGCTGAGCCCGGCATCAAGCAGAGGAGCCACAACCTGGTGCCCGGCCGCCGCCTTCTGGCCCGGGCGGAAATCGCCCTGATCGTCGAGATTCACCCCGTACGCGATGGCATCGAATCCGCGCGCCACGCGCAGTTCTTCCACCAGTGTGAACAGTTCATCCTTACAGAAGAAGCAGCGCTGCGCATCATTGCGCACATACTCGGGACGATCGAGCTCCGAGGTCGCAACCACTTCCAGCGGAATCGACTGCTCGCGCGCAAAAGCGATGGCATCGGCAAGCTGCGTACGCGCCAGGCTGGGAGAGTCAGCGATGATTGCCAGCATGTTATCTCCCAACTCCCGATGGGCAGCCCACGCGAGGTACGCAGAATCCACGCCGCCGGAATAGGCGACCAGAGTGCGGCCGAGGGCGCGAAGGCAGGCCTTAAGCGATGTGAGCTTTGAGTCGATGCTTAGTCCGGCGGCTGACATTGCATTATCTTAGCAGGGGCGTCTTGCCTGGAGGCTGCAGGAGGAATGAGCCGCGTTACTGACCACTGGCCACTGCTCTAGTACAGCCGTTCCTGCGGCCGCAGACTGCCGAAGCTGGCGATGTTCGCCAGGGTGAAGGATACGCGGAACAGATTTTCGTTGCGCACGTTGGCGACGGTGTAACTGCGATATTCCATAGTCATACCGCAGCAATCCCAGTTGTAAGTGGTCTGGGCGTTGAAGAACTGCAGCTGCCCGGTTTCCGCATCAAAGCCAAAACTGCTGGCAGCGCTAAAGCCGCGTTTGTTGGGGCGTCCGTACCCCAGGGCCGCGCGAAACTGGTTGAAGCGCGGAGGCGAACCGGCCGCCGGCACGGGTACCTGCAGGAATGCGTCGCCCCCGCCAACAGTCACCTGGCCAAAGTGATAGTTGGCGAGTAGAGTGCTCGCGTTGATGCGGCTATTTTGGAAGTCGTAATCCAGATCCCATTCCGCATCGGTGCGAGAGCTGGTTTCCACCCGCAAGCGGGAAACCAGCGGCGAAAGATGCCGCGCCTGGGTGAGAAACGCGATGCCGGTAAGGTCGACAGTCGTGGTGAACACGTTGCGCTGGCCGGGGATCAGCGCTCCCCCGAATGTAGGATCGAGAAAGTATTTTTGCCCCAGTTCCCAGGTCACAACTTCGCGCACCGGCGGTTCGGGCGGGCACTGGCGATTGGCGAGCGTGTTGATATGCTGCCACGGCACGGTCGATTCGGGCCCGGCCCCCCCGACCATAAGCGCCGACATGATGGGGTCGCAATCCTCCGGCTTGTCCGAATTGCGCTTGGCATACAGACGGGTTACAAAGCCGTACTCCACTTCGTGGGTATCGGTGAGAATGTCACGTTCGTCGAACTTCAGAACATTGGCGTAGTTGTTCACGCCGGTCACAAAGCGGTAGACTGCCAGCGGCTCGATGACATGCTTCCACTTTCTCCCCAGGAAGTTCTTGTCGAACACGCGCTCCAGCGCCGGAGGTCGCAGCTCCACCGCCGTCTCCAGTGCTTGGCGGTTAATGGCGTCGCTCACCGCCTGCCCCGGGTTATTCTGCTCTTCCCCGACCAGTCTTTCGCTGTAGTAGGTCTCATGCAATGTCAGCTGTGGACGCAGAGACCATCCTCGAAACAGCAGCGGCAGAGAGATTCCAGGGTTCAGATCGAAGCGCTCGACCAGATTCCCCGTGCGGAAAGCCGGCGTGCAAGAATTAAAGAACCCGGGGCACGTACCTTGCTGGGGCTCGCTGCGCGACAATCCGGTGGCCGAGGCGTCAGCCGACCAATAAAACGGCGTGCGTCCCAACTCACGTTCGTTGCCGGAGAAATCAAGGCTCGGGGCGTGCAGAATTGTGATTACCTGACCCGGCGTCGTGCTCATGAAGTTCTGGTAGCGCTCGGCGAATCCATTTAGATTGAATCCGTCGTTTGATTTCGAGAGGAAGGCCTGCGACTTTACCTCCGAATATACGGCCTGACTGAAAACCTCGTTAAAGGCCAAGCGGAAGAGAAACGAACTCAGGTAGTCGACGTTGGCCACGGCTCGGAACCCTGCGAAGTTCCCAACTGAGTTCAGACGCACGTTTTCTCCGCCCTCTTTAACCGGAGGTGAGCCGATACCGCGATCGATTACTCCGAAGTAGTTGAGGTCAACATAGGAAGTTTCGCTGGGCCGGACTCGAAACTCGCCCCGCTGCGACCAGCCGCGCAGGGAAAAGTATTCGGCGCCCAGGGTCGCATCCATCATGCGATTGATGACCCAGTAGTAGGCGTCGCCCACTACATTGCCCTTGGTGGAAGAGCGGGCGATCGAAGGCATCAGGAACCCCGACTGCCGCGACTCTCTCTGCACTGGATGGGTGGCATACGGGAAATAAAGCATGGGGATGCCGTGCAGAACAAAAGCGCTGCGATAGATCTGAGCGTTGCCGCCCACGTCTACACTCACCTTGCGCGCGTCGAATTGCCACATGGGATGAGGTAACTCGCAGGTGGTGATGGTGCCGTCGTAGACCAGGTAGTGATCAGGGCTGACCTTGTCGACAATCCTGCCGGTAAAAGCAAAGGGAGCCGTGGAAGTCAGAATCACCTGATTGCCGCGAAAGACCAGCCCCGTGGTTCCGGTCACATCGTAGAAGCGTCCGGTTTCAAGATCCAGATTGTAGGTGCCATGCGATGCGCGCACGTGGTCGTCATTGGGACCTCCGTCGAGGGAGAAGTGTCCCGTCCCAGTTGCTTCCCTGGTGTCGGAGTTGTAAGTGGCTTCATCCGCCCGCAGTATGTAGGTTCCGTAATAGATTTCAACCGCACCGTGCAACTTGTAAACCGAGCCTTCCTCTTCCTGCTGGATGGCGCAAATGGTGCGGACGTCTCCTTTTTCCTTCTGCGCCGCGGCCGCCTGCGCGCAAGGCGTCGACGGCGCAGTCGCCGGTTTTTCCGTCGAAGCACGCGGCTCCGCGGCGGCATTCGCAGGCAGCAACTGGCTGGTAACTAACGGCGGAACGAGAAGAAGGTGACAAAGCACCGCCGCCGTGATAAGGAATCTGTTGCGAAGAGTCATCGGAACAAGATTGCCGGAACGAGTATCGTCGGAACAAGATCA
>JBAWCJ010000166.1:0-1632 GCA_049590215.1 Candidatus Sulfotelmatobacter sp.
CGGCTACTCCCACGTTGGCGCGCGCCCCCTCGCAGGTGCAGACTGGAGGCTTCGGCGACCCCAATGGAATTCCTGCCAAAGCAGGCCAAACCAAAGCGGTTAATATTGCGGCTGCCGGATCGTTCGACCTGCCATCCGGACCAGGCTACGGCAATGGAACCGGCGGTGCCAAAGGGGTGCCCGGCGTGGTCGTAAGTACGGGCTTTGGCAACGGCACGGCCGTTCCTGACACTCGCCCTCGAGCTACCGGTACGGTTCAAGCCAGTGGCTTCGCCAGCGCCGATGTGCCCGCGCCGCCGACCGTGCACTCTCGTCCCGCAGAAACCGCCGCCAATGTGCTGCCTGCGGAAATTCTTTCCAAGCCGACTCCGGTCTATACTCAAGAGGCTAGGAATTTAAAGATTGAGGGTGAGGTGCTCCTGGAAGTGGTTCTGGAGGCCTCCGGCAAGCTCCGTGTCGTGCGCGTGGTGCGCGGATTGGGTCACGGCCTCGACGATAACGCCGTCAAGGCTGCCGAACAGATTCACTTCAAGCCAGCAGTGAGGGATGGGCAGCCGACCGATTCCACGGTCGTTGTGCACATTATTTTTCAAATGGCCTAGGGTTCTCCCGGAAGGGTTTTATGCGTATTTTCCAGGTGGGTTTGTTTTCGTTCTTTCTGTGGTTGGTTTGCTCTCTGCCCGCGCTGTCGCAAAATTCAGCGTCTCCGGCCCCGCCAACTGCGGCTCCGGCAGCGTCGGCCGCCGGAGAACTATCTGCTGCGCCTGCAACTTCCTTCAATGATGTCATCGACCGCATCGTCGAGAGAGAGCACCTGTTCCTGGCCCAGATGCGCCACATGCATCCCATGGTCGAGACTTATCTGCAGGATCTCAAAAACGACAAAGACGGCAATGCCTACCCCTCGAAAGACCAGTACTTCCTGGGGCGCCTCGACATGAGCGACGGCCCGGAAGACACCTCTTTCGTGGGCCAGCCCGGCTTCGGCCATCGCATGATGAACCGCCTCACCGGGTTTTATTCACTGCATTTTCTGCCGCTGGGTTTCGCGCAGATGGTGATCCTCGATACCGATTTCCAAAAGCGGTACTACAAATTCACTTTCGTTCGTCGCGAGTTCTTGGGCGAGGTTCGCTGCCTGGTGATTGACGTTGAGCCTAGGGCAGACGCAGGCACCGCCCGCTTTCTGGGCCGAATCTGGGTCGAGGATCAGGATTACAACGTGGTTCGCTTCAACGGCACCTATTCTCCCCACCCCAGAACCGCATACTACCTGCACTTCGACAGTTGGCGCCTGAATCTTCGTCCCAGCACCTGGCTACCCGCCTACGTCTACAGCGAGGAATCCGATCTCAAGTCCGGCATCGCCAAGAGTTTGCATTTCCGGGCTCAGACCCGTCTGTGGGGATACGACCTGAAGGCTCTGACCAAGAATTCAGAATTCACGCAGATTCTAGTGGATTCTCCGCAGGACGCTTCTGCGGTGAAAGATCAAAGTGATGCGGCGGCCGACGCGTCTCCCGTTGTGGCCGAGCGCATGTGGGAGCGCCAGGCTGAAGATAACGCGGTCGAGCACCTGCAGAAGATCGGTCTGCTGGCGCCTCCCGGCGACGTGGATAAGATTCTCCTGAC
>JBAWCJ010000167.1:0-25764 GCA_049590215.1 Candidatus Sulfotelmatobacter sp.
TCACCGGCTACCAGGAAATTTTCACCGACCCTTCGTATTCAGGACAGATTGTTGTCCTGACCAATCCTCAGATCGGCAACTACGGCACCAACCAGGAAGACAACGAAGCCACGCGTCCGTGGATCGAAGGCCTGATCGTGCGCGAGTTCTCGAAAGTAAGTTCGAACTGGCGTTCGCAGCAGGTGGCTGAAGAATATCTGGAGCAGTTCAAAGTGCCGGTGCTGTCGGATATCGACACGCGGGCGCTGGTGCGGCATCTGCGCGATCACGGAGTGATGCGCGGCGTGGTCTCGACGCTTGAGAGCGATGCGGAAAAGCTGGTGGCCAAGGCGAATTCGATTCCGAAGATGGACGGGACGGACCTGGCGAAAGTGGTGAGCACCAAGGGACCGTACGTGTGGGATGTGGGCGAGCGTTCACACGAACCGGTGGCTCAGGTGGGCGTTAAGGACGAGCCCGCGCGGTTTCATGTGGTCGCTTACGACTTCGGCATTAAGCAAAATATTCTGCGGAAGCTGCGCGGTGAAGGTTGCCGGGTGACCGTGGTTCCGGCGCAGACTCTGGCGGAAGATGTGATGGCTCTGAAACCGGATGGAGTTTTTCTGTCGAACGGTCCGGGCGATCCGGAGCCTTGTACGTATGCCGTGGACAGCATTCGGCGGCTAATGGGGAGAATGCCGATCTTTGGCATTTGTCTGGGACATCAACTCGTCGGCATTGCGCTGGGCGGAAAAACCTTCAAGCTGAAGTTTGGACATCACGGAGGGAACCATCCGGTGAAGCAGTTGAAGAGCGGCAAGATCGAGATCACGGCGCACAACCACAACTTTGCGGTCGATCCGGATTCACTGCCCGAGAGTGAAGTCGAGTTAACGCATATCGACCTGAACGACTCGACTTTGGAAGGTTTGCGGCACCGGAACCTGCCGCTGTTCAGCGTGCAGTATCACCCCGAGGCCGCGCCGGGGCCGCATGACTCACATTATCTGTTCAAGGATTTCGTGACGATGATGGAGGAGTGGAAAGGGTGAGAACGTCATCGGTTGTGGATACCGAGCCCAAGGGGCGAACTCTGGGTTGGGTTGCTCGACGGCTATTACTCTATATCGGTTTGGCGTTCGCCTCGCTCACGGTATTTGCGTTGTTCTTTGCCCTGACGGTTCGACTAGGTATTACGGACAAAATTAACGGCTGGTTTAGAGGTGGTTGGGTCGGATTCTTGGTGTTCACTGCTTTGCTCTTCTGGGTCACAGTGCGGCAATCGAGACGACGCTGGCGACACTGGAGTTTCTGGCTCGCCATCGCCTGCCTGCTGACGATTCATTGCCTTGCGTTCGTTGCCATCTTACGGATATATCCGGACTGGCGCGCGATTTGGTTCTGGCCTATTACCGTTGTGGAGGCCGGCATATTCGGTGTCACGCTAGCGTGGTTGTTTCCGGAAAGGCAAGCCAGGATTAAGGGAGATGCATAGCTTTGAAAAGCGTGCCTTTAAGGCGCTCCGTAATAGATGGGGGTCAAGAGACACTGTCATCCCGAGCGGAGAAGGTCGTCAGCGAAGCGGACGATCTTCGCAGTCGAGGGACCTGCTGTTTGCTTACAGCGCCGATGCTGCAAGCGTACAGCAGGTCCCTCCACTCGCCAGTTGACCGGCTTCGCCGTTCAACTGGTTCGGTCGGGATGACAGATTTGAGTAGCTATGAAGGAACACCATTACAGCGTGTACATGGTCGCTAGCAAGTCGCGCGCCTTATACACAGGAATGACGAACAATCTTCATCGCCGGATCTTCGAGCACAAGAACGATCTGATTGAAGGCTTCACGCGGCAATATAAATGCCATCGTCTGGTTTATTACGAATCGTTCGACGATGTTAACAAGGCGATTGACAGGGAGAAGCAACTGAAGCGCTGGAACAGAACCAAGAAAGAATGGTTGATCGCGCAGCGTAACCCAACCTGGGAGGATCTTGCCACCGAATGGTATGTGCGACATCAGTTTGAGCCAGAAAGGAAGCAATCAGCGTGAAAACTCTGTCATGCCGAGCGAAGTCAAGGGACCTGCTGTTTGCTTGCAGCGCCAATGCTGCGAGCGTACAGCAGGTCCCTCCACTTGCCAGTTGACCGGCTTCGCCGTTCAACTGACTCGGTCGGGATGACAGATTTAAGAATACGAATATCCAATGCCTAAACGTACTGACATCTCGAAAATCCTGATTCTCGGCTCCGGTCCCATCGTCATCGGGCAGTCAGCGGAGTTTGATTACTCCGGCACGCAGGCTTGCAAAGCGCTCAAGTCTGAGGGCTATCAGGTCGTGCTGGCGAACTCGAATCCAGCGACCATCATGACCGACCCGGAAATCGCCGACCGCACTTATATCGAACCGCTGACGCTCGAGTATCTCGAAGAGATCATCCGGATCGAACGGGAAATGGCGCCGGGCGCTGGTTTCGCCGTGCTGCCTACGGTAGGCGGGCAGACTGCCCTTAACCTGGCGATTGAGCTTTCTGACGGTGGCGTGCTGGAAAAGTACAACGTGATCCTGATTGGCGCGAAGGTCGAGGCCATCAAGAAGGCTGAAGACCGGCTCTTTTTCAAGGACGCGATGCAGCGGATCGGGCTCGACGTGCCCAAGTCGGCGCTGGTCAACAGCACCAAGGACGGACTGGAGTTTGCCGGCAAGATTGGTTTTCCTGTCATCGTGCGGCCTTCGTTCACGCTGGGCGGCACCGGCGGCGGCATTGCCTTCAACCGCGAAGAGCTGGTTGAGGTGCTGAGCCGCGGTTTGGATATGTCTCCCGTGCGCGAAGCGCTGATTGAAGAGTCGGTGCTGGGATGGAAGGAATTTGAACTTGAGGTGATGCGCGACACCAAGGACAACGTCATCATCATCTGCTCGATCGAGAATTTCGATCCCATGGGCGTGCACACCGGCGATTCGATTACGGTAGCCCCGGCGCAGACGCTCACCGACCGTGAATACCAGGCGATGCGCGATGCTTCGATCGCGGTGATTCGGGAAATCGGCGTGGATACGGGCGGATCGAATATTCAGTTTGCAGTGAATCCTGAGACTGGGCGCATGGTGGTGATCGAGATGAACCCGCGGGTCTCGCGTTCCTCAGCGCTGGCATCGAAGGCTACCGGGTTTCCGATTGCGAAGATCGCCGCGAAACTCGCCGTGGGCTACACGCTGGACGAAATTCCCAACGACATCACGCGCAAGACTCCGGCCTGCTTTGAGCCCACGCTCGATTACGTGGTAGTGAAAATTCCGAAGTGGCAGTTTGAAAAGTTTCCCGGAGCCGACGAAAACCTTGGGGTGCAAATGAAATCGGTCGGCGAAGTGATGGCGATCGGCCGCACGTTCAAAGAAGCGCTGATGAAGGGCGTTCGTTCGCTCGATACCGGAAAGCGCGTGGGCGGCGCGAAGATCGAGCCCAAGATTCTGACGCAACGGCTGGTGACGCCGCATCCCGAGCGGCTTGCCTATGTGCAGTACGCTTTGCGGCAGGGACATACGGTGAAGCAGATTGCGAAGATGACTTCGATGGATCCGTGGTTTCTGTATCAGCTCAAAGAGATTAACGACATGCAGCTTGAGCTGGAAAAGCATCCCATCGAATCGATTCCCACCGAGGTGCTGCGCGAAGCTAAGCGAATGGGATTTTCCGATGGTCGCCTGGCCAGTGTTTGGCGGCTCGAGGGGCAAGAGAAAGTTCGTCACCTGCGCAAAAAACACGGTGTAATGCCCGTATACAAGCGTGTGGACACTTGCGCGGCGGAATTCGAAAGCTTCACTCCCTATCTTTATTCGACGTACGAAGACGAAGATGAAGCTGCGCCTACCGATAAGAAAAAGATCATCATTCTGGGCAGCGGGCCGAACCGGATCGGGCAGGGAATTGAGTTCGATTACTGCTGCTGCCACGCTTCATTTGCGCTGCATGAAGACGGCTACGAGACGATCATGATCAATTGCAATCCTGAGACGGTCTCGACCGATTACGACACTAGTGACCGGCTCTATTTCGAGCCGCTGACGTTTGAAGATGTGTGGGCGATTTATCAGCACGAAGTGTCGAAGGGAGCGCCGGTCGGCGTGATTGTGCAGTTCGGCGGGCAGACGCCGCTGAACCTCGCGCTGCCTCTCAAGGCCGCGGGCGTGAATATCATCGGCACATCTCCAGAGTCGATTGATCTGGCTGAGGACCGCAAGCACTTCAACAAGCTGCTGGAAGAATTGAAAATTCCGCAGGCTGCGGGAGTGATGGCGATTTCACTGGAAGAAGCCATTGAGGGAGCGAAGCAGGTTGGATATCCCGTGGTGGTGCGGCCTTCGTATGTGCTCGGCGGGCGCGCCATGGTGATCGCCTACGACGAAGAATCGGTCGTGCGGTATATGAAAGAGGCGGTCGAGTATTCGCATGATCGTCCGGTGCTGATTGATCACTTTCTCGAAGATGCGGTTGAGGTGGACGTGGACGCGCTCTCGGACGGCGAAGACGTGGTGATTGGCGGGATCATGCAACACATCGAGGAGGCCGGGATTCATTCGGGCGATTCCTCCTGCGTATTGCCGGCGGTGGATATTCCACAGGCACAGATGGATTGCATGCGCGACTACACCTTCAAGCTGGCGCGGGCCCTGAAAGTGATTGGGCTGATGAATATTCAATTCGCTATCCCACGCGGCAACGGCGGATCGGGCAGCGGTGCGGAAGCAGGAAAAGTCTACGTGCTGGAAGTGAACCCGCGGGCCTCGCGCACGGTTCCATACGTTTCGAAGGCCACGGGTGTGCCCATGGCGAAGATTGCGGCGCGGCTGATGACAGGGCGAAAGCTGCGAGAATTCCTGCCGGAGAATATAGACAGGCGCACCGATCTGGACACGGGCAGCTGTCACTACGTGAAGTCGCCGGTGTTCCCTTGGAGCAAGTTTCCTGGCGTGGACACAGTGCTGGGGCCGGAGATGAAATCGACTGGCGAAGTGATGGGCGTAGGCGACAGTTTCGGAGAAGCTTTCGCGAAGGCGCAGTTGGCGGCGGGACAAAAGTTGCCGACGCAGGGGACAGTGTTCCTCAGTGTTACGGAGCATGACAAGCGCAACGTTGCCGACCTCGCTCGCAAGTTTGTGGACATGGGCTTCAAGCTGGTCGCTACTTCGGGCACCGCCGACGTGATCGAGGCCGCCGGGATGAAAGTGGAGCGCGTTTACAAGGTAAAAGAGGGACGCCCGAACGTGGTGGATTTGATCAAGGGCCAGCGCATTCATCTCATCGTCAACACTCCCACAGGGCTGGAGCCGTGGTTCGACGAGAAGGCGATCCGGCGTGCGGCGGTGATGGCGCGCATTCCCACCATAACCACGCTTTCGGCGGCGCGGGCCGCGGCGGAAGGAATTGCTGCCTTGCAGCGCGGCGAATTGAATATCCGGGCGCTACAGCAGTTGCACGCGGAGCGGGCAGTGAAGAGCCGGTAGATTATATCGCTGCGGCCGCGTGTAATAATGGATGCGCGAGGCTCTCTGTGCTACTTCACGGTATTCTCCCTCCCATAACGACGCCGTTTTATCCGGACGGCAATGTGTATTTCAAGAAACTCGAAAGCAACGTTGAGCGCTATTCGCGCACGCCTTGCGCCGGCATTGTTGTGCTGGGCTCGACTGGCGAGGCGATCCTGCTCTCTGACCAGGAGCGGCGCGATGTGCTGAAAACTGCGCGCGAGGCGGCTGCACCTAACAAAGTGCTGATTGCGGGCACGGGGGTCGAGTCGGCAATCGAGACTTTGCGGCTCACCGATTACGCGGCCGAGTTGGGCTACGACATCGCCATGGTGCGTACGCCGCATTACTACAAGAAGCAGATGACGGCAGCCAGCATTCTGGCGTTTTACCGGACCGTGGCCGACCGCTCGCCGCTGCCGGTCATCATTTACAACTTTCCGCAGGCTACCGGCTACGACATCCCCGCTGAACTGGTGATTGAACTGGCGGAGCATTCGAACCTGATCGGGATCAAAGAATCGAGCGGCGACGTGGAAAAGGTTCGCAAGATGGTGGAAGGGACGCGGCACATCCAGCGCAGCGTCACGGTGACTGAGACATTTGAACCGGTGACGCCGCGGATGCTCGCGGCGGCGACCGGGGGCCCAAGTGGGGAAGGCGGAGAACTGGTGCAGGTCGGAGCGTTGACGGGCGCGTCTTCGTCATCGTCGTTGACGAAGCCTTCTTCCGCGGCAGTCTCGATGGTGGGCAAAATGAAGACTCGGCAGAAGGAAGCGGGATTCCAGGTGCTGGTGGGGGCGGCGCACAAGCTGCATCCGTCGCTCGATGCGGGAGCGGTGGGCGCGATTCTAGCCTTCGCCTGTCTTGCGCCAACGTCGTCTTACGAGATTTACGCTGCTTGGAAAGAGGGTGACGCCGAGCTGGCACGGCTCAAGCAGGAGCGCATCGCTTTGCCAGCACAGCGGGTGGTTGGTGACCTTGGCATTGCAGGCGTGAAGTACGGCATGGATTTCAACGGCTATTTTGGTGGCCCGGCGAGGCTGCCGCTACTGCCACTCACGGGCGAAGCAAGGGTCGAAATCGAGAACCTGCTGGGTGATATTCGCAATTGATGGAATCACGCGTTGCATCCGAGAGACCGTTTGTGTTTAGACAGACAGCAGCCATGTTGCGGCGTGCCATTCTTACCAGCGCAGTGATTCTCCTGCCTTTGATCCTTCCGGATGCCGAAGGAAAAGAACAGCCACTGCAGACCATCACCTGGCCTGAGGCTGGCCCACCGATACTCCGATTTACCTTTTCGAAGTTTAAGGAGATCGGTGGACTCGGCAACCAGCGCACCTTCATGACCGAGACTACGGCCGAAAACCTTTGGACGAAGATAATTTCTAACGCAAATTTCTCTCTTTATTTGTTTGACAAGAACAAGGTGCGGATCGGCGAGGCTACGATTGCGGTTAGTAATGTGCGGCCCGGAGAAACGATCAAATTTGAGACCACGATTTCCGCCTCAGGACCGCCGGTGTCTTTATCGATTGTGGCAAGATATCTGCCACCCGAGCTGGGGCCGGCGGCCCCAGCTAAAACCATTTTGCTAACCGTGAATTCGGTGCCGCAGGGAGCGGCCCTTAAGGTGGACGATAACGAAATCGGTGAAACGCCCAAGATCGTGAAGTTTTCCGTGGGTAAGCACACGCTCGAGTTCAGTAAGGAAGGCTTCAATCCGGGTAGGTTTCCCTTGGAAGTCGGTGCCGATGATGCTTCGGGGGGCAGCGTTAGTTATGAACTGGGAACGTCCGCTCACGACACCATAGAGCTCCGCGACGGCACCGTGCTGAGCGGTGACCTCGAATCCATTTCCGCGACCGAAGTGATTGTCCGCGCTGGCGGCAAGGATCTTTCCTACGATCGCAATCAGGTGAAAAGGATCATGCTGGTCGAAAGAGAGCCAATCCCACAAACGTCAGCGCACCCCTGAAAGATTTCGCTACCGCCCTGTCCAAAGCTGTCTGACGGTTTAGGCACAATGTGGACTTGAACCTTGCGTCCGGATTAGACTTACCGTACACTTGTTCGAACGAACGTTCGAATCAGAGGAATTGTGGAAAGTTCTTCGTCACGAGCGCGGGTCTTTCTGAAGCGGCGTCCCTCCGCAGCCCCAACGGCTACGCGGTTTGACCGGATGCTGGCGCAAATTCTCAGCCACGCTACCGACGTCTTTTGCGAGAAGGGATACGAGGGTGCTTCGATGCGCGACCTTTCGCGCGCAAGCGGTATGTCGCTGGCTGGGCTCTATTACTACTTCGAGTCCAAGGAGAGGCTGCTCTTCTTGATTCAGAAACACACATTTACAACCATCGTGCAGCTACTAAAATCGCGACTGGAGGGCGTGAGTGATCCGGAGCAGCAAATCCGTGTCTTCATCCTAAATCATCTGGAATACTTCCTGGCCCATCCCGCGAGCATGAAGGTGCTGACGCACGAGGCTGAGGCGCTGAAGAATGGGTTCGCCTCGGAAGTTGCGGCCATCAAGCGCGAGTATTATCGAATCTGTGTGGGGTTGCTGGACGAATTGAAACGCGTCCGCGGATTGCAGTTTTCGACGCGCATCGCGGTGCTGAGTCTGTTCGGCATGATGAACTGGATTTATACCTGGCACAACTCGCGGATCGATGCCGATGCCGAACAGCTCGCAAGAGAGATGAGCGAGATCTTTCTGCGCGGTGTGATCAACGGTGCGAAGGCGCGCAAGGATGTGCGCTGATGCTGGATTCGTAATGGGTGCCTATGGAAGCGGATTCCTCGCTTCGCTTGGAATGACAAAGGAATTTGGGAATGACAGAGAGATCATAGATGTGCCAAGTAAACTGAGATCTACGAGAAAATAAGGAGTTACAGACATGGCCACCACGACGCAGCCGGCCGCCGGCGAAACCACGAAGCAGCTTGTCAACTACCGCAAGGATGGCGGGGTAGCGGTGATCGAAATGTGCGATCCGCCAGCCAACACCTACACGTACGAAATGAACCGGCAGCTCGACGAGGCGATCCTGCGCGCGCGCATGGAGAATGATGTCTACGTCATTTTGCTAACCGGAGCGGGGGACAAGTTCTTTTCCGCAGGCGCGAACATCAAGATGCTGTCAAGCGTGGACCCGACTTTTAAGTATTACTTCTGCTTGCACGCGAACGAAATGCTGTTGCGGCTTGAGCACACGCCCAAGCTGGTGATTGCGGCGATCAACGGCCACTGCGTGGGCGGGGGCCTCGAGATCGCCATGGCTGCCGACATCCGGATTGCGCGCAAAGATGCGGGCAAGATCGGATTGCCAGAAGTGAATCTGGGCGTGCTTCCGGGCACCGGCGGCACGCAGCGGCTCTCGCGGCTGGTGGGCAAGAGCAAGGCGATCGAGCTGATGGTTACGGGAAATACTTTCTCGTTTGAAGAGGCGCACGAACTTGGCATCATCAATGACATCTACGAGCGCGATGGCTTTATGGACAACATGATGGAGTACGCCAAGCAGTTCTGTCCTCCGAACAAGGCTGCCAAGGCCGTAGGACGGATTAAGCGCGCGGTGCAGACGGGATGGGAAATTCCTATGGAGTCGGCGCTGGCAGTCGAGCGCGAGAACCAGCAGATCCTGTTCCAGAGCGAAGATGCGAAGGAAGGGTTAGCTGCTTACGTGGAGAAGCGGCCCGCCGTTTTCAAAGCAAAGTAGAAAGGCAGTAATCAGCGAGGAAGCGTTCATGCCAGGCAAAGTAGCGAAGATCGGAACCTTCAGCGATTGGGAGGGTATGTTCAACGATTGGCGCAAGGACATTGGCGTCAACACAGCGGACATTGAGGCCTTTCACTTCGACACACTCTATGGCGCGATCGATACCGAAGAAATCGAATTCGGGTCGTACAAAGGGCGACGGAAGTGGGAGAACCTGCGCCAGATGCCGACGCAGCAAATGCGCGACGCATTAATGAATATGATCGTCTATCAGGGCGATACTGAATTCGCCAGCGTCGAGCAGCAGCGCAATCTTCTGGAAAATGCCCCGACCGACTGGGATCGGCGGGCCATTACGCGCGTGATGATTGAAGAGATGCGCCACGGGTGGCAGATGTGCGCCCTGCTGGTCGATCATTTCGGATATTCCGGGAAGGTCGAAGCGCAGAAAATGCTGGAGCGCCGCGCTTTCGAGAACAAGCGGTTGCTGGGCGCCTTCAACGTTGACGTCGACAACTGGATGGACTTCTTTACCTACACCGACTTCGTCGATCGCGACGGAAAGTTTCAGTTGCAGATGCTGAAGTATTCCGCCTTTGCGCCGCTAGGGCGGTCGATGTCGTACATGCTGCGCGAGGAGGCGTTCCACATGGGCACGGGCAACGACGGCCTGCGGCGGATTGTGGAAGCGGGTGTGATTCCGGGCTGGCTGATCCAGAAGTATCTGAATAAATGGATTTCGAGTTCCTACGATCTTTTCGGCACAGACCATTCCTCGTCGGCGCACTGGGCCTATGTGTGGGGCGTCAAGGGTAGATATGACGAGCCGAAGAACGAGCACGCGCCTGACCTTGACGATTTGAACGATTACAACCGCAACCTGTATCGTGACGAAGTGGCGGGCCTGATTGAGCGCTTCAATGTCGCTTTGAAACCGGGGCAACCGAAACTGTACGCGCCGGACATCAAGTTCAATCGCGAGATCGGTCGGTGGGCGAGGCAGAAGTTCCACGCGCAGACGGGCGAAGAGCTTGATGATCGCACTTATGCAGAACATCTGAAGGATTACATGCCGTCCGCGGAAGACAAGAAGCTGCTGCTGGAGATCATCGGCACCGAGAAGAAGTGGATTGCCGAGAAGACTGGTGCCCGCGATCCGTTGGCGAGCATTGGCGAGGTCAGGAAGTCGGCCATCAATCTGTAAGCGGTCTTTTCACCACAGAGGCGCAGAGACACAGAGGGAATTATGGCCTCGACATTTGTGGAATCAAAGCTCGCCCGGCTCGTGGTGGACTTCACGCCTCCGCTGGCGCGAACTGTCTTGAAGAATCCTCCGCTGAATGTCATCGACATTCCGATGATGGAGGAGTTGGAAAAGGCGCTGGCAGAGATTGAAGCCCGCTCGGATGTTTCGATCATCGTGCTGAGTGGCGAGGACACCACCTTTTCAGCCGGCGTCGATGTAGCAGCGCACACTCCTGACCAAGTCGAGACGATGCTGCTCAAGTTTCACGCGGTGATTCGGGCCTTGATTGCCAGCAAGAAGGTGACCATCGCTGGCGTGCGCGGGCACTGCCTGGGTGGTGGCGCGGAGATGGCGATGGCTTGTGACGTTGTATACACGGCCGCTTCAGCGCAATGGGGATTTCCGGAGATCAAGCTGGGCTGTTATCCGCCCGTAGCGTGCGCGGCGCTGGCCGCGTTGGTTGGGCAGAAGCGGGCCTTTGAGTTGATTCTGACCGGACGGACGATCAGTGGCAGCGAAGCGGAGGATATTGGGCTGGCAACTCGTGCCGTTTCTGACGAGGAGTTGCATTCCACAGTTGATCGAACGGTGCAGGAACTCCTCGGGCTGAGCCCAGCGGCGTTGGCGGTCACCAAGAAAGCGATCTACGCTTGGGACTCGATACATTTCGACAAGGGCCTGGCGCGGGCTGAGAAGATTTATATCGAGGAACTGATAAAGACGGCGGATGCACAGGAAGGCATACGCGCTTTCATGGAAAAGCGTTCGCCAAAGTGGATGGGGAAGTAGAACCAGCGACGGAGCATGGAATACGAGATCACTCCCGAAGAAGTGAAAATGAAGCTCGACCAGGGCGAGGAGTTCACCCTGCTCGATGTGCGCGAGCCCTGGGAGTTCGAAACGGTGCACATGGCTGGGGCGAAGCTGGTGCCGATGGGAGATGTCCCGTCTCGCGCGCATCAGGAATTGGATCCGGAGGATCACATCGTGGTGGTCTGCCATCACGGCGTGCGCTCGATGAATGTGACTGCGTGGCTGCGTCAGCAGGGATTCGAGAAGGCGCAGTCCATGCGGGGCGGCATTGATGCCTGGTCGCGGCGTGTGGACGGCACTGTACCGGTGTACTGAAACGACGAATCGGGTGTTTGCGAATCGCGGAGCGCTGGTTGCTGCAAGCAACTGAAGAATGCACGAGTGAATCCGATCGAATGATCACAGACTGCCACATTCACATCTCGCCGCTGGAAATGTTCAAGCCCCAGGCGCTGGAACTCATGAAGAAGCAGCGTCCGAACTTCGAGCAGATTTCCGCGTTCTGCCGCTCGCCCAAGGCATTCCTGAAATATCTCGACGTCTGCGGCATCGACCGCGCGGCGCTGATCAACTACGTTGCGCCGGAGGTAATCGGCTTCACCAACGGCGTGAATCAGTTCATTGCGGATTACGTGAAGGAAGATCCCAAGCGGTTACTCTCATGCGGCAGCCTGCATCCGCGGCATACTACGAACGTTCTAGCCGATATGGAGCAGATTCTGCGATTGGGAATCCGCATGATCAAGATTCATCCTCCGCACCAGCTTCTGTTCCCCAATGACTACCTCAACGGCGTGAAGGAACTGGAGATTATTTACCGCGCTGCCGAAGCCAACGGTGTCCCGGTTATGTTTCATACCGGAACGTCGATTTTCCCCGGAGCGCGCAACAAATATGGCGATCCGATTTATGTGGATGACGTAGCGGTCGATTTTCCCCGGCTCACAATTCTTCTGGCGCACGGCGGCCGCCCGCTCTGGATGCAGACCGCATTCTTTCTCATCCGCCGCCATCCGAATGTCTATCTCGATATCAGCGGCATCCCGCCCAAGACTTTACTCCATTACTTCCCGCGCCTCCGGGAGATCGCCCAGAAGACTCTGTTCGGCACAGACTGGCCCGGTCCGGGGGTGCCGGACATTAAGAAGAATCTTGATGAATTCCGCGCTCTGCCGTTGACCGAAGATTTACAATCGCAAATCCTGAGCAAGACGGCGCTGGGCATTTGGCCCGCTTGAGTTCATGGAGGTATCGAAATCCAGCGGTGATTTCATCTATTTGACACCGCGACTCGCCAGAAGCACGGCTGCGTGTGGAATCGGAGTGCCGGTTTGGCGTATAACAGAAAGTTGCATGCCCCGCGCACCCCTGGCGCGGTTCGGCAACGGTGATCAATCCGATCAAGCGAGAGAATATGTCCAGCGTGACCAGCGCTCCTGCCCCGAAAGGCCTGGAAGGCATTGTCGCCACCAATTCCAGCATTTGTTACATCGATGGCGACCGCGGTGTTCTTGCCTATCGCGGCATTGATATTCATGAATTGGCTGAGCACTCCACGTTTGAAGAAACCTGCTACTTGCTTTGGTTTGGACACTTGCCGAATCGCAGCGAACTAAAGGGTTTGCAGGAGCGTCTGGCGGAAGAGCGCGGCCTGGACCCGGCGATCATTCAGTTTCTGCGCACAGCGCCCAAATCTGCTCTGCCCATGGACGTGCTGCGTACGGCGGTTTCGGCGCTGGCTTTTTACGACGCCGATGGGAAGAAAAACGATCACGATGCCAATATTCGCAAAGCCATCCGGCTGACTTCGCAGATCGCGATGATTGTTGCCGCTTATGACCGGATTCGTAAGGGCAAGCCTTACGTCGAAGCCGATCGCTCGCTGTCGCATGCTGCGAATTTCCTGCTGCAGTTGAATGGAACCGAGCCTTCTGCCACGGCCGAGCGGGCGCTTGATATTGCCCTGATCTTGCATGCCGACCACGAACTGAATGCGTCGACGTTCGCAGCTCGGATCACGGCCGCGACCTTGTCGGACATGCACTCGGCGATCACATCGGCAATTGGCACGCTGAAGGGCCCTCTGCATGGCGGAGCCAATGAAGCGGTCTTTCGCATTCTGGAATCGATCGATAGCAAGAAAACCGACCCGGTCGATTATGTCCGGAACATGCTGACCGAGAAAAAGAAAATTCCCGGCTTCGGGCATCGCGTATATCACACTGAAGATCCACGCGCCACGCACTTGCGTGCGATGTCGCGAGATCTCGGCCTTTCCAGCGGGCAGCCCCAGTGGTATGAGATGTCGGAAAAGATCGAGAAGTTCGTCAAGGCGGAGAAGAAACTGAACGCCAACGTTGACTTCTATTCCGCATCCACCTACCATGTGTTGGGAATCGATGAAGATATGTTCACTCCGGTATTCGCTGTTTCCCGCATCAGCGGCTGGGCTGCACACGTCATCGAACAACTCGACGACAATCGTCTGATTCGCCCCCGTGCGGAGTATCTCGGGCCGGACTATCCCAACCATTACGTGCCGATCGAAAAGCGATAAACCGTCCAAAGTGCTCAACCACGTGCTCCTCAGCTAGAATGGGAGAGTGAGCGCGATGCCCCGGATCTACCTCGACAATAACGCCACCACTCCGGTTTTGCCGGAAGTGTTCGAAGCCATGTGCCCGTATTTTGGCGAGAGCTTCGGGAATGCGTCGTCGATCCACCACCATGGTCAGGAGACGCGAGCTGCTGTCGAGCGGGCGCGGGATTCTGTGGCGGCACTCCTGGGCTGCCGGCCGTCAGAGGTTGTGTTCACCAGCGGTGGCACTGAAGGCGACAATCTGGCAATGGCGGGATTGACCGGCGCGGGCGACCACGTCGTTACCTCCGGCATCGAGCACCACGCCGTGCTCCATGCCTGTAAGCATCTGGAGGAAACCGGTTGCGATGTCACCTATGTGCGGGTGGATGGTCGTGGGTTGGTTGATCCAGATGATGTGAGGCAGGCGTTGAGGCCAAACACCAGACTGATTTCGATCATCATGGCGAACAACGAGACTGGTGTTCTGCAGCCAGTTGAGGAGATTGGCGAGATTGCCGCGGAGGCCGATGCCTATTTCCATACTGATGCAGTGCAGGCCGCGGGCAAGGTTCCGATCGATGTGAAGCGGATTGGCTGCAATGCACTTTCGATTTCCGGCCATAAGATGCACGCGCCGCAGGGGGTGGGCGCGCTGTATGTGCGCAAGGGGACGCGCCTTCAGCCTCTGTTTCACGGCGGGCGGCATGAACGCTCGCGGCGCGCGGGAACCGAGAATGTTCCTGGAATCGTTGCGTTGGGCAAGGCTGCGGAATTGGCGATGCAGGGCTTGGAGCGGGGTGATGATAAGAAGATGCTCGCATTACGCGACCGCCTGCAGCAGGGAATTCTTGCTCAGGTGGAAGAGGCTGGGGTGAACGGCAACGGCGCTGCTCGCGTTCCGAACACGACGAACATTTATTTCGACCATGTCGAGGGCGAGGCGATGGTCATTTCCCTTGACCTCAAAGGTCTAGCGGTTTCCACTGGCGCTGCATGCTCCTCCGGTGCAATCGAGCCATCCCATGTGCTCATGGCAATGGGGCTGCGAGCCGATCGCGCGCGAGCCAGCATCCGCTTCAGTTTGGGCAAGCAAAACACGGCGGAAGATATCGACATCGCATTGGCACTGGTGCCGGAAACAGTTGCGCGATTGCGGGAGCTATCGCCGTCGTATCGAAAGCAAGCTGTTCACTCTTAGAATGACGAATCCGAAGACAATTGCCGTAGCCATGTCGGGCGGAGTCGACTCCTCCGCTGTCGCAGCCATGCTGCGCGCCGAGGGACACGATGTCATCGGTCTGACCATGCAGCTCTGGAACCAGCGGCGGCTCGCCGGACACGAAGGCATGCCTGAGCAGGTAACCGGACGCTGCTGCTCGCTCGACGATGTTTACGATGCGCGCCGCGTCGCGGAGCACATCGGCATTCCCTATTACGTGGTGAATCACGAAGAGCGTTTCGAACGTGATGTCGTGCGTCCCTTCGTCGCCGAATATCTTTCGGGACGTACTCCAATCCCGTGCAGCCTGTGCAACAATCACCTGAAGTTCGACCAATTGCTCGTCGTCGCGCATCAGATTGGCGCCGACTGCGTTGCCACCGGACACTATGCCCGCGTGGAGTACGACGACGCAAGAGGACGCTGGCTGCTCAAGCGTCCCGCCGACCGCAGCAAGGACCAGACTTACTTCCTCTTCGGACTCACTCAGGAACAGCTCAGCCGCACGCTCTTCCCGCTGGGCGGCATGACGAAGCCCGAAGTTCGAGAGCTGGCGCGCAGGCAAGGGCTGGCCCTCGCCGAGAAGCCGGACTCACAGGAAATCTGTTTCGTGCCTGGCGGCGACTATAAGAGTTTCATCGACGCCTATCTCAAAGAGAGTGGCGAAGCTCTGCCTGATACCGCGGGTGAGTTGGTGACCGCGAGCGGAGAAGTGATTGGCCAGCACAGCGGCATTCACAACTTCACCGTGGGACAGCGCAAGGGACTGGGTGTCGCGACCGGTTCGCCGCTCTATGTGATCCAGATTAACGGAGCCGACAAGCAGGTGATCGTTGGCGGCGATGAGCATCTCTATTCGCGAACGCTTCAAGCGCGCCGCGTAAACCTTATCTCGGTCGATGATGTGCGCAAGCCGATGCGGGTGTCGGTAAAGATTCGGCATCGCCACGAGCCGGCTCCCGCCATGCTCGAGAAAATCGGCGACGACGAGGTTCGCGTCACCTTCGATCAGCCGCAGCGAGCCATCACTCCCGGCCAGGCAGCAGTGTTCTACGCTGATGAGATCGTCGTCGGCGGCGCCTGGATCGCGTAGCCGATCACGCGCGACGGGGCCACAGTTCGGCCAGGGCGAGTCCTACCGCGATTCCCAGCGACACTTCCAGAAAGCGATGTGAAGCTACGATCCAGGCCGGGCGCTGGTGCGCGATCAGAAGAATTATGCTCAAAGTGATCGCCGCAAAACGGTAAGCGCCGCGGAATCGGAGAAGAGCGCAGAGCACTCCGGACAAGAAAATTGCGACTCCGTAAACCAGCGCATTCGCGGGAAAAAATGTGGCGAGCACAGCTCCCAGCGTGGCTCCCAAGGCAGTGCCCGCAAACCGCTGCCATGACACCGCTCTCGGATCGATGGTCGACTCGATAATGACGATGGCGGAGATTGGCGCCCAGTAATACTCGGGAAGCCTTAGCATGCGAGCCAGCAGCATAGACACGACTGCCGCTAGCGTGGTTCGCGCTGCGTCCAGAAAAGTGTCCAATGTCAGCTTGTAAGTATTTGCCATGATGGACGGGCTAGGCGCCCTCTGATCTTAGGACAGAAGCGAAGTTTTGTGGAGCTTGGGCGGGGTGGGATCCTTCGCGGGTGAGAGGTCAAGCGGAGGATCGTCGCCGGCGCGCAGGGAATCGAGGAACGGCGCGGCAGCCTCTTTCAGTTTCTGCTCCAACCGAACAGTGCAATCGCAGTCGCCGCACGCCCATGGTTCGCTGCCGTTTTCGTCGCGGCACTTGCGCCGGTCGTGCGCGTCTTGCACCCGCGCCAGGTCGAAATATTTTTCCCAATAAGGCCGTTCTTCCTGTAGAGGCGTGGGGCAATAGCAGACTTCGACCCAGCGCACGGTCTGGTCTTCGCAAACCCGCGCTGCGCTCATGTTGCGTAGATATTCACCTTCGGCAACCGAGCCTTGCCCGAGAGTTTCGTTCTCAACGGCTTGCAGCAGATCGCCTTCGCGGCCGGGTTTAACGCGGGCTCGAACCAAGTAACGCATAGAAAACTTTCATTGATGATTTTTTATTGTTGATTGAACAGCAATACGGGGTGGGAGACGAATCGGCTCCTAGATCAACTATCGAAAATCAACTATCAGCAATGTCAGATGAACATCTCGTCCTGCGGCACGGATCGCCGTGCTTCGCGGCCGCCCCCGTTCTTGCGGCTACGGTTGCCGAACAGGAACTCGATTCCTGCTGTTACACCCTGAATCAGCCCGGCGAATTGGCGTACAGGTGAGACCACGGTGTTATGCACCATGTCAGAAGTTTCTTCCACCCGGTCAAGCGTGCGGCTAAGCAGTTCGTCGGCGCGGATGATTTGCAGACGTGCTCGATCCACAACGTCACTCACCGTTGCATCCATGCGCTCCACCTGCGAACGTACTGAGTGCGTGGTCTCGGTGAGATTGTCGGCGATTAGCGTCAGCTGCGGGCGGAGTTCCGCCAGCATGGCTTGCGCGGTCTCAAGCGTGGGCAGAGCCTTGGTCTTGACCTCGAGTGCCAAAGCCTCCATGCGGGCGCTGCTCTTGCGCATGGTTACATACATGGCCACGAGAACGCCTGCCTGCAGAGCCACTGCGGCTCCGGTCAGGGCGACGAATACAGTAAGGTTTTCCATAATGCACTCTCCCGAGCCCGACCGCCGGCTCCAAGAGACTTACAGGCTCTTCGGTGCTCCGGTCTCTGTCGTAGCCTCTTGATATGCCTGCCGACCGGCCTCGTAGGCGGCGCGGAACTGCTCTTTTTGCTGATTCACGACGTCGCGTCCGCGATCAACCCATTCCGAAGCCTGGCTACGGGCGTCGCGCGCCCGGCTACGCATATAATCGCGCCCCTCTTCGGCTCGAGAGCGGAGCACGTCCCTGGTCTCGCTGCCCGACCGCGGCGCGTATAGAACTCCCACCAACGCGCCCAAACCCAGCCCGGCCACGAACCACACAAAACTGTTGCTTTCGCGATCTGACATAGCAGATACCTCCCGGCTTATTAGTGCCGATAATCGGATGGTAGCACCCGCATGAGGGAAATACAATTACAGCAAAACCCGCACGGCGCCGCTGGGCATGCCTCAACCTTGATCATCGATTTCCAGGAATTCAGCTTACTTCTGCGGAGCGGGACTCGCGGGCGCTGGGACGGGAGTGGCGGGCTGGGTCTTGACCGGCGCGGATTTCACTCCCTGCAACACAGATTTGGGGCCGCCCTGCTTGATGGCATTGATGGAAAGCGTAACTGAGGTCAACATGAAAATGACTGCGGAAATGGTCGTCGCTTTTGAGAGCGCCGTGGCTGCACCGCGCGGGCCAAACGCGGCCTGACTGCCTTGTCCGCCGAAAGCTGCCGAAATGTCTCCGGCCTTGCCGCTCTGCAGAAGAACAACCACAATCAGAAACAGACAAACGATCACGTGGATGATGGTGACAAGAATGATCATAGAATCAAAAGATCCTGAATGCTTCAGAATGAGTGCATTGCTGCCGAATGGGACACGCACTGCAGAAAAGAATCGTTCGCCTAAATCCTCATTCTCTTCCAATAACAGTTTGACATCCACCCCTTGCATCGGTCAAGCGACCGCGAGCGGATGCCAGAACCATTGGGTCTCGCAATCGTGCTACTGCCCTCGGTTCACCGTCGCCTGATACATCGCGTCCAGCAAGTCCTGGGACTGGCCGTCGTAGTCGGCATCGAGCGACCACATGAAAGTACCGCCTAGCCCAAGCATCCAATCGGAGTATGAGACCCGGAGGTAGGTCGAAACCGGATCATCATAGGTGATGTAGCCAGGCTTGCCGTCGGTTCTCAGCATGTAGGGAACAAGTGCGATCGGGTCATAGAACGTCTCCCACCCGTCCTTGTTGACACGATTCTTGATAAAGGGCGCATAATTCTCCGTCAAAACGGAGTTATCGCAGTTTCCATCCGACGTCTTCAACGAGTTCGGGCAGACTCCAAAGAGCGCGCTAACGTTCCTGTAGAAATAGCCGTAAAAGGGCGTTCCCATGTTCAGTTGCTTTGGAGGGACACTCGCGAGAAATATTTCGGCGGCATCATGGTCGCTGCCTCCCGGTTGGCACTCCCAGGGTTGAGGATCGTTCGGATCCCAAAAAATCGGCGCGTTGAGCTGGCCGTCATCGGTCCACGGACCAGCGCAGTCGTACATCATGATATTGAAATAATTGATCGAGTATTTCAATTGATCGAGATCGTAACCGTATCCGCCCCAGGGAGCCGCGTCGATGGAAAGAACGTAATCGGAGTTCGTCGCTCGGAGTCCCGCCATGAGTTCCACAAGAAAGTCCCGATCCTGCGTGGTTGCGGGATATTCCCAGTCGATGTCGAAGCCATCGTAGTCATGTTTCGCGGCGAAGTCGGTAAGTTTCTCGATCAGGGTCAGCAGGGTGCCGTTGGCCTCAACCCCGGGAAAGTCGCCGCCGATAAGCAGAAGAACCTTAACCCCTCTCGCGTGTGCTTTGGTGAGGAGCTCGGGCTCGAGAAAGCCATCGGGAACGGACAATGAACCATCCGCGTTAAAAGATACGCCGTCATGGTTGATGTGGGTCAGCTTCTCAAATGGAATCTGCGCCGAGCTGTAAGGCGGGGTCTGAGTTCTGCTCCAATAACCGTAGTCGCCTACCACTCTTTTGGGGAGCTGTTGCGCGGTAGTGGAATCCTGCGCATAGGTTGGTTGAGAGAGAATCATGGTAGCCAGAACAGCCGGCAACAGCAAGCAAACCCGGAACCGCGACAAAAATCTCATTGACTTATCCTCTGGGAGAAACTCTCTTGGGGCATCGCCGGAGTCTCACGGACCTAGCGCACCGACCCACCGAACCCGAGCATTCTACTACCGATCCGGCGCGTCGCGGCCTAAATTTACGGATCATCCACGACCCGAAGTCACACAAAAGCCGTGCCGGACGCCTGCTTTGGCGGGGGCGGTGAGAATGGGTTAATCCTTTAAAGCAATCACCGACACTGAGAAGGGCAGGAAGCGAACCTTCACATCTGCAACATTTTGCATCTTTGTGTCTGGTGAGGTTCCTCCGATGGTCTGGATTGCAGCCCCTACGCATTCTTTCGGCAGTTCCACCGTGACATCACGATTTCGCTGGTTGATCAACAACAACTTTCGGTGTCCATCTCGCGTAAAAGCCTGGGCATCGATGGCGTCGGACTCAGCCAGCGAACCGTTGCTTCGAACTTCGGTGTCAGAAAGCTCGTCTCCCGGACCGAAATTGTTCTTAAGCAACTCCAGAACGGTGAAGCGCGCGTTGGGTTTGCCGTTCGTCCAATCGACCATACTGACGCTCGGAAACTGCGAAGGGTAGCCGACCAGTTGCGATTCGCCGACAACGTCAACTCCAAGTTTTGCCAGCTCCGCGTAGAGGTAGGCGTAAAGCGCTCCGCTCAGATTCCAGTAGGCGGCGGGGATTTGTTTCTCAACGTGATTGGGCTCGCCCTGAGTCATGTCGCCGTTAAGAATTGAACCGGCTTCGTTGACCATGACTTTAGTTGACGGCGACAGCCGATCCCGAAGCTGAAGTATGTAACGGGTCACCGCCAGAAACTCGCTGGCCTGATCAAAGAAAGTGTATTGCCAACTCTCTAACGTTTGATCGGCCGATGGCGTGGCATAGACATGGAATGAAATATAGTCCAACGGCACGCCCGGCTTGTGGTTCTTCGGGTCCAGAAAATATGCGAAGGTACGCGGGGCATCGGATGGGGCCGACAGAGCAAGAGCCACAAATTTCATGTTCGGCGCGACCTTTAGCACCGCCTGGGTTATGGCGTCATATCGTTCGACGTATTTCTGCGGCGTGGTGTCGTGCTCCCCATCGATCTCGTTGAAGACTTCCCAATAGCGGATGTCGTAATGATGGCCCGAAGCGTGGAATTTTCCCAACTCGTCGGTGAAGCCCCCCTGTGTGTACCAGCTCGCCAGTCGTGCATAGTAGTCGGCCAGCGCCCCCAGATCGTTGAGTTCCGTGCCTTGCGAATAATCCCAGAAAACTTGGTTCGGATCGTCCGGATAAACGACTGGCTTGGGAGTTGCGAACATCCACTCCGGGATTGTGCTGAAGCTCAACACGGGGTTGTGACCCTCCGATGCATGGAGGAAGTCTTCGACGAGAGGATCCATGTATTGGAAATCCCAGAAAGTCTGGGTTGCATCAGGCGGCCGCAACTCTGCAACCGCCAGCTTCGGATAGGGATACCAGAAGGCATAGCGAACATAATCCGCGCCCAGCTTGTGAAGAGACTCGAGGGCGGCATCGTGAATGGGCGATCCGCGGCGCAGCATCGGATTAACCACGGCTTGCAGCGTGGGAACGGTCCGGTTGGGTGTTTTTTTCTCCCAGTGCACAACCACCGAGGGTGCAGCCTGGGCAAGGAGGACACCACCCGTGATCACCACCATCAGCGCGTGCATTAGAACGATTCTGTAGGTTTTCGGTTTCTTATGCATTGAGATTAGGGTTCACGTTAATAAGCACTCGCGTTTACACAAGACTCAGGTCGAGCTTGGTGACGGATGCCGGCGCGATTTGGACAGTGATGATGCTCCCCGTCGATTGCAGTTCTTTTACCTGCGGAGTCACTACATTTTTCTGATCGAAGGTATTATGAGCGTGAAGATCGGAATTCGTCAGCACGGTTGTCGTCCCTGACTTTATCGATGCGCCGCGAACTGCGATTTCTGTCTCCCGGATTTCGCTCACACTCGGGTTCACCAGGGTGAGTGTCAAATTTTTACCGCGCAGAGATGCGGAACCCTGCAATCCCCAGAATGGCGTCGGCTTGCCATCACGCGCGTACTCGACGTTTGGGGCCGAAATAATGGTGCGCACTGCCTGACCTCCCTGGTGGGCGGCGTACATTCCGAAAACATGACCCACCGGCGTTACGCAGAACTTATCTTCGTGGGCGAGGTAAAGGCTGTTCAGACAATTAATCAGCTGCGCGGGACTTGCCAGTGTGACCTTTTCCGGATGCCGGTTAAAGATATCAAGGGTCATCGCGCTGAACACGGCATCTCTGAGCGTGGGAACTTGCTCCAGGAAGTTATCCACTGTGAGTTGACTACCGGGACGATACCACGGGCCCCATTCATCGACGACGAGCTTTACCTGATGTGTGAGATCGAACTCGCCCATGATTTGCCAGTGACCCTCGATCAGAGATTCCAACCGGCTGCCTTCGTGCAACACTTCGTACCAGTCCTGGACATCAAACTTAAGCGCATCACCCTTGCCCGCATCCCAATCCTTGGTGCGTCCGCGGCTCAGGTTCCACGAATAGTAATGCAGCGCCCAGCCGAAGATTGAGCCGAACAGGTCTTTATCTTTTCGAGTGATCTCTTCGAAAAATCCGCGCGTCCATTGCCAGTTATCCTCGTTCGGGCCGGAGGCAACCAGTGACAGCGGCTGCCCATACTGCGGCAACCAACTGGTATACCTGCGAAACTCGGCGGAATATTCCTCGGCGGTAAAATTGCCGCCGCATCCCCAGGATTCGTTTCCCACGCCCCAATAGCGGACATTGTAGGGCTCGACGGAGCCCAAAGCGGCCCGCTGGTCCGCCAACGTGGTGCTGCCCGCGGGAGAATTACAATATTCCACCCAGCGATAAAACGCTTCGGCTGGCAAACTGCGAACGTTGGCAGCGAGATAAGGTTGGCAGCCAATCAGTTTGCAAAAACGCATGAACTCATTGGTGCCGAACCGGTTGGGTTCATAGCGATGATTCGCGGGCTCCGAGCTGGGCTCGGCCTCGATCCAGAAATTCGTTCTTCGCGGACGTTTGTCCGCCGGACCAACTCCATCGCGCCAATCGTAACTATCGGCAAAGCAGCCGCCCGGATAGCGAACCACGGGAGCTTTGATCTTGCGCATTTCGTCGATCAAATCTTTGCGAATGCCGGCGATATTCTGGACTTTTGAATTCTCTCCCACCCAAACTCCGTCGTAGATCACGCCACCAATATGCTCGATGAAGTGTCCGTAAATATCCGGAGAGATTGTCCCCAGCACCTCATTTGGCAAGACCTCAATGCGAGAATCGGATGCGCCCGATGCGATCGTGCTAGCCAACCTCGCAGGTCTCGCCAGCAAGACTGCTGCTGCGCCTAATGCGCTGTTGCGGATGAATTCCCGGCGCCTGATCATTTCCGTTCCTGACTCCAGATAGGCGAGTGCCGCCGATGGGCTGCGCATCCCGTTTCTAGGTTTTTCGGAAAGACGATCAACTTTCCAAACTTTTGAAATGCGGGAAGAGTATATACTCCGTTGAGTCCTGCGAACCGCCCTTTTAATCATGCATCACTTCCGGAACCCCTTTGGGTCAAACTGCCTGTCGCTGGCGAGGCTCATTGTGAGTTGCAGTCTGCTCGTGCTCTGCTCGGTTGCATTTGCTGAGCAATCCGGGCAAACGCTGGAACTCTCACGGCCTGTTCGATCATGGGAGTTTGTTTCGGCCGTGGGCACGCGTGCCGCATTATTCGGAAAGGAACAAGGAACCCTGGAAGCATGGGTCTACCCGCTGAAAATCGTCCGCAATTTTCATTTGCTCTTCCACATCGCTGGTGCCACGCTGCCCGCCGAAGCTCTCGCCCGAACTCTCATTGTTCATCCTGAGACGAGCACCATCGTCTACACCGGCGACGTTTTTTCCGTCCGCGAAACTTTGTTCGTGCCGGTGCATGAACCCGGCGCCATCATCATTTTTGAAATCGAAACTGCCGAGCCTCTGGAGATCGAGGCGGTTTTCGAACCTGATTTTCAGCTGGAGTGGCCCGCAGCTCTTGCCGGAGTCGGTGAAGATTGGGATCCAACGCTGCGCGCCTTCCGTTTTGGAGAAGAATCCGGAAAGTTGCAGGCCCTGGTCGGTTCTCCCACGGCGGTCAAAGGCTCGGAAGAATATTCCACCAACTATTTTTCCTCCCCGCAAGATTCAATTCTTCTGGGTGCGACGCAAAAAGGGAGCGACACCAAACTCATCGTCATAGCGGCAGGGCTCGAGGGACCGGCGCCGCTGACGAAGGTCTACGATCGTCTGACAAAGGATTATCCGGAACTGCGGCGCAGTTCCGCGACGTACTACCAGGAATATCTGGATCGCACGGTTAGCCTGAAGCTTCCGGACGCACAACTCGAAACCGCGTATGACTGGGCGAGAGTGAGCATGTTGCAAGGCGTCGTGCAAAACCCGTTTCTGGGAGAAGGTCTGGTTGCCGGCTTCAACACATCGGGCAACGACCATCGCCCCGGTTTCGCCTGGTTTTTTGGCCGCGACGCGGAGTGGACTTCGTTGGCGCTCGATGCGGAGGGCGACTTCCCAACTGCGCGTAACGCCTTGGAGTTTCTAAGCAGATATCAGCGGGCGGACGGCAAGATCCCTCACGAAATCGCTCAGAGTGCCAGTTTCACGGATTGGTTCAAGAGCACACCGTACGCGTTTGCCTCTGCGGACGCAACGCCGCTCTTCATCATTGCCGTGGACGATTATGTGACGCACAGCGGGGACATTGGATTCGCTCAGCAGAAATGGGACAACCTCTCGAAAGCTAACGAATTTCTCCGATCGACGAATGATGCGCAGGGACTGGCACAGAACTTCGGCGTGGGCACAGGCTGGATCGAGGGCGGCCCGCTCTATCCGGTGCGGACTGAGCTTTACCAGGCATCGCTGGGCCTCGAAGCTACACGCGCGCTTTCTCACCTCGCTCATCTCCTGGGCAAAGAAGATCTCAGCAAAGAGCTGGAGCAAACGTTTGAACGTCAAAAACCGCTCCTGGACAAGGCGTTCTGGTCCGCGGAAAAGAAAATCTACGCTTACGCCCTCGATACCAAGGGCAACCGCGCTGACGTTGCCAGCGTGCTGGCCGCGGTTGCATTGTGGTTTAGGCAATTAAATGACGATCAGGCTGGGAGCATGATTGAGGAACTCGCCCGCCCCGATCATCAAACCGATTGGGGCATGCGGATTCTTTCTTCGCAGGATCCGAAATACAATCCCGGCGGATATCATTATGGAACCGTTTGGCCGCTATTCACCGGATGGGCATCGATTGCGGAGTACCGCTACCATCGCCCGCTGCCCGCGTATACGAACCTGCGAGCCAACGCTTTACTTGCGTTGAATGGGTCGCTGGGTCACGTGGCTGAAGTTCTTTCCGGCGATTACTTTCAGACGCTAGCGACAGGAGCACCTCATCAGATTTGGTCGGCTGCTATGGTGGTCAATCCTCTGCTGACCGGATTGCTCGGCTTGCAGGTGGATGCTGGAGGTTGTCAGTTGAATTTCGCTCCGTACGTTCCAGTGGACTGGAGTTCGTTCTCCGTGAACAATGTGCACCTTGGCGCAATGGCTCTGAATTTAAATTATCAGCGCACACCCGATAGTATTCGATTAGAAGTCCAACCTACGGGTACGGGACACTGTTCTATGAAGTTTTCGCCAGCGGTGAGTTTGCGCGCCAAGATTACCGGGGCTCGACTCAATGGACACGCACTGCCGTTTCAAATCGAAGCGAATTCATCGGATCAGCATGTAACCGTAAATGTTCCGATTATGAGCGGCCAAAGCATTGTTGAAATCCAGATGAAGAACAACTTCGAGCT
>JBAWCJ010000168.1:0-33552 GCA_049590215.1 Candidatus Sulfotelmatobacter sp.
CGCTAATGGTTATTTGGGAACGTGCTTTCAACCACGCGCGAAGGCCTATACAATCGTTGACTTGCCCGCAGACTCACTCGCTGCGTGCCATATCTATGACTCAGTTCAGAATGCTCTTCGTCGCGATCTTCTTTGGGTGCTTGTCTGTTGCCGCTTCGTCGGCGGTTGCCCAATCCACAAACCCCTCAGACATAACCGTCAGCGCCAAGGCTCGAGCGATTCAGGAGTCTGCCATCGTAGTCGACACGCATGCTGATACGCCGCAGCGTTTTCTCGACGAAGGCTTCGACATCGGCTCGACCGATCCTAACGACGTCGGGCACATCAGCCTTGAGAAAGCCCGCCGCGGTAATCTCGGCGCCGAGTTCTTCTCCATCTGGGTAGACCCCGGGACCAACGAGGGCCACTTCGCCAAACACACATTCGATCTCATCGACTCTGTTTACGAGCAGGCCGCGCGGCATCCCGACCGCATGATGATGGCTTTCTCCGTGGACGATATCGAGCGCGCGCACAAGGAACATAAGCTCGCCGCGCTTATGGGCATTGAAGGCGGCCACTCGATCGAGAACGATATGCACCTGCTGCGCGATTACTATCGCCTCGGCGTGCGCTATATGACGCTCTCCTGGTCGAACACGAACGAATGGGCCGATTCCTCCGGCGACATCAACGACCCCAAGGTAGAGCACCACAACGGCCTCACCGATTTCGGCAAGCAGGTTGTGCTAGAGATGAATCGCCTCGGCATGATGGTGGATATTTCACATGTCGCCGACAAGACTTTCTGGGACGCGATCGCCACCACAAAAGCTCCGCTCATCGCCTCACATTCTTCCGCCCGTGCGCTGGTCAACGCTCCGCGAAATATGACAGACGACATGCTCCGCGCGGTCGCCAAGAATGGCGGCGTCGTGCAGGTGAACTTCTTCTCCGGCTTCGACGATCAGAGCTATTGGGATGCGTCCAGGGCTCAAGCCAAGGATCGTGACGCGGCCATCGCAGCTTTCGCCGCAAAAAAGAAAGCGGAGGGACAGCCTGTTACTTACGTCGATGAGGACCGCATCGAGCGTGAGTGGACGGCGAAACTTCCGCGTCCGCCTTTTCACGTTTTGATTGATCACATTGATCACGTCGCGAAAGTCGCCGGAGTCGATCACGTTGGCCTCGGCTCTGACTTCGACGGCGTCAGCGGCGCAACCCCGCAGGGCATGGATTCCGCTGCCGACTTGCCGAAGATTACGCAGGCTCTGCTCGATCGCGGATACAGCGCCGACGACATCAAGAAAATTCTTGGCGGCAATATTCTGCGGGTCTTCCGCCAGGTCGAGACCGTAAGCCGCGAAATGCAGGCCGAGTCCCACTAACGCCAGCGCTCGCGGGCTTCCCTGTCGTACAATTCAACGTTGCAATGCAAGGGTACAATCCAATATTCCTGGCAAGCCACTGCGCCAAGTCCATGCACGTGCAAGGAGCAATCATGCGTAACGCTTTTCTAGTTTCCGCCCTGCTCGGGATGTCTGCCCTCGCAGGTTGGGCGCAGTCGAGCACCCAAGCCGCGCCTCCAGCAAAGCCCGCCGCCGGAGCCACCACCGTTCACCATGCGGCCGCGGGCCCGCCCACGGCGATTATCGACACCACCGCGGGCAAGTTGACCTGTACTCTGTTCCCCGATAAAGCTCCGATTGGAGTCGCGAACTTCATCGGCCTTGCCACCGGGACCAAAGACTGGAAGAATCCTGTCAGCGGAGTCACCAAGCACGGCGTGCCGCTCTACGATGGAACGATTTTCCATCGCGTCATCGCCGGTTTCATGATCCAGGGCGGCGATCCCAAAGGCGATGGAACGGGCGAGATAGGGATTGATTTCAAAAACGAAGTTTCCTCCGATCTGCTCTTCGACAAGCCCGGCCGTCTCGCGTACGCCAATGCCGGTCCCGGTACCAACGGTTCGCAGTTCTTCATCACCGAAGAAGCCCAGCCGCATCTCAACGGGGGCTATACTATCTTCGGCCAGTGCGACGAAGCCAGCGTGGCTCTGGTGAAACAGATCGCGCATATGGCTACCGACCCGATGAACGATCGTCCATTTCGTCCCGTGAAGATTATTCACATTTCGATTGTCCATAGAGTAGCCGCGGCGAAACGCGCAGCCCCGGCAAAGCCGGCAGCATCTGCGCAAAAACCAGCAGCAGGTCAGAATTGACACATGTGGAGACAGCCGCCTCGGCTGACCTCACTAGCCACGCAAAAAACGACGACTGAAAGGATTCCATGACCCGCCAACCCGGACTCTACGCGACATTTGAAACCAGTGAAGGCAACATCGTCTGCCGCCTCTTCGAAGCAGATGCGCCCAAGACTGTAGCCAACTTCGTCGAGCTCGCCGAAGGCAAGCGCGAGTGGACCCATCCCTCGACCCGCAAGAAATCCAACGACCGCCTGTACGATGGAACGATTTTCCATCGCGTGATCCCCGACTTCATGATCCAGGGTGGTGACCCTCAAGGCACCGGCATGGGAGGTCCCGGCTACCAGTTTGAAGACGAGACCAAAGGCTCGCCCCACAAACTCGACAAAGCGGGCAAGCTCGCAATGGCCAACGCCGGCCCCAACACCAATGGCTCGCAATTCTTCATCACTGTCGCCCCAACGACATGGCTGACCGGCAAGCACACAATTTTCGGCGAAGTCATAGAAGGCCAGGATATCGTCAAGAAAATTTCCGAAGTCCCGCGCGGGCGCAATGATCGCCCGAACAAGGATGTGATGGTGAAGAAGGTGACGATCGAGAAAGTGTAGTTGGACTTGTGAGCTGGAGAGACTTTGGCTCGGAAAGGGCACGACGTCAGTCGTGCCGATCAGTCTACTTCTTGCCCGCCGGCTTCAGCCGCTGAGGACGCGGTCATACCCCAATCACCCCACACAACTCCTTGACCGCCGCCGCACTCTTATCCAGCCCCGCCTTCTCTTCCACAGTAAGCTTGATCTCAATAATCTGCTCAATCCCCTTAGCGCCCAGCTTCACCGGAACGCCCACGTAGAGCCCGCTGATCCCGTACTCGCCCTGCAAATAGGCAGCACAAGGCAGAATCTTCTTCTTATCTTTGAGGATCGCCTCAACCATCTCAGTCGCCGCCGCCGAAGGCGCATAATAAGCCGAGCCCGTCTTCAAATACTTCACGATCTCCGCTCCGCCGTCGCGCGTGCGCTGCACTAAAGCCTCAAGCCGCGACTTTTCAATCAACTCCGTGATCGGAATGCCCGCAACCGTGGAATACCGAGGCAGAGGAACCATGGTATCGCCGTGTCCGCCAAGCACAAATGCGGTCACGTTCTCGACGCTGACTTTCAATTCATCCGCGATGAAGGCGCGAAAGCGCGCCGAATCCAGTACGCCCGCCATGCCCACCACACGCTCACGCGGAAACCCGCTCAGCTTGTAAGCCGCCTGGGCCATGGCATCGAGCGGGTTCGACACAATGATCAGAATGCAATTCGGCGAATACCTCACCACCTCGCCCACTACCGCCTTCATGATGCCGTAATTGGTGTTGAGCAAATCGTCGCGACTCATTCCCGGCTTGCGCGGAATGCCCGCGGTAATCACAACAACGTCGGAATTCGCCGTGTCTTTGTAATCGTTCGTGCCGGTAATGTAAGAGTCGCGCTTCTCGATGGGCATAGCTTCGAGCAAGTCCAACCCCTTGCCCTGCGGCACGCCTTCGATGATGTCGATCAGCACGACATCAGCCAGCTCTTTCGAAGCAATCCAGTGAGCCGCAGTCGCGCCCACGTTACCGGAACCTACGATAGTTACTTTCTTGCGCATGTATGCGTCCTTTCATAAAATTGAGCCATTTTGCGATCGCGTGATTGTGCGATTCAAAATCAAAATCGCACCATGGGGCGACCACAACGACAATCGCCCAATGGCCCGATCACCCAATCGCTCGATGTTCTAAACCAGCACCGCTGCGCCCATGTTCTCAATGATGCTGTCGGCAAACTCGCTGGTCCTCACTTTGGTCGCGCCTTCCATCAGCCGCTCAAAGTCATAAGTAACTTTCTTCTGCAGTATCGTGCGCTCCATCCCGCCCTCGATCAGATCGGCAGCTTCGTTCCATCCCAGAAAGCGGAACATCATCACCCCCGAAAGCATCACCGACCCGGGGTTGATCACATCTTTATCCGCATACTTCGGGGCTGTACCGTGCGTCGCCTCGAAAATGGCGTAGCCATCGCCAATGTTCGCCCCCGGAGCAATGCCCAGCCCGCCGACCTGCGCTGCGCAAGCGTCCGAAATGTAATCTCCGTTCAGGTTCGGACAAGCCAACACCGAGTATTCATCGGCCCTGGTCACCACCTGCTGAAAGATCGAGTCGGCAATACGGTCGTTAATCATGATTTTCTTCTTCCACTGGCCTTTGCCATGCGTGGCATAGATGCGGTCGAGCACTTCTTTCACTTCCTGTTCCACAGCCAGGCGAAACGCCGGCGGAGCGAATTCCATCCCCGGCTCAACCAACTCAGCATTCTGCGCCACCGTCAGATTCGGATTCTTATCCTTGTTGTCGACGATCCAACTCTCGCGCTCGGTGATTACTTGATCGCGAAACTCTTCGGTAGCCAGTTCATATCCCCACTTGCGGAACGCGCCCTCAGTAAACTTCTGGATGTTACCCTTGTGCACCAGGGTCACACTCTTGCGGCCGGTCTCGAGCGCATGACGAATCGCCATGCGCACCAGGCGCTTAGTTCCGGTGATCGAGATCGGCTTGATTCCGACGCCGGAATCCAGCCGCACCTGCTTCTTGCCGCCCTTCAGCATGTCTTTGTTGAGAAACTCGATGAGTTTCGCGCACTCCGCAGTTCCCTCTTCCCACTCGATCCCGGCGTATACATCCTCAGTATTCTCGCGGTAGATGACCACATCCATGCGCTCCGGATGCTTCACAGGCGACGGAACTCCCTTGTAATACTTCACAGGACGCACACAGCAGTAGAGATCCAGTATCTGTCGCAGCGCAACGTTGAGCGATCGAATGCCGCCACCCACGGGCGTGGTCAGCGGACCCTTAATGGCGACGCGAAACTCACGAACGGCGGCAACCGTGTCATCGGGCAGCCAGGTGTCGAACTTTGCTTTGGCCTTTTCCCCGGCAAACACCTCGTACCATGCCACACGACGCTTGCCCTTGTACGCTTTCTCCACCGCCGCGTCGAACACCCGACGCGACGCCTTCCAGATATCGCGTCCAGTTCCATCGCCTTCGATAAACGGAACGATCGGATTATCCGGCACCTCATACTTCCCTGCCGCATAACCGATCGTCTTTCCATTGGACGGAACTGCCACGCCGTTATAAGAGCCCGCCATCGTCATCCTCCGCATAAAGTCCCGAGTACATATTTGAACTCACCATTAAAGAATAACCCATAGAGAATAACCATGGGTCCGTGCACCTGCTAATTCCCGCCTCACTGATCTGTGTGACCGCCATCACCACCGTCTCGTCCCAAAATATTTGCGTACGCCCACCGTCATGTAGCGTCCCCAGGGTCCGTTGTTGCCCTGATCGGCCGCACCCAGATTGGTGTCGCGCGCGCCCAGGCGGTCGAACAGAAAATGCTGGGTCACGCGAAACTCAAATCCCTTCCCGATGTAGACCGCCCCTCCCCACGAGTGCTCAATGCCGATCGCATCCGGCGACCAGGTGTACAGCGTTTGCGGAACAGTCTTGCCAAACAGGAACGAAGGCGCGCCAAAAACCATAAACCGCCGCAGCTCTCCTCGCCCAAAGGGACGCACCTCGAGCATTCCCGAGATCATATAGCGCGCAAACATGCTGCACGGCGCGTTCACTCCGCCGTATTGTCCGGCGTTTCCCGCGCAGATGCCTGGGTCGATTTCGTTATGCGGCGGGGCGAGATCCAATTGTGCCCATCCCCACAGCATGTCGCTCGGAAAGAACATTCTCGGCTGGGGTTTCGCATCCTGTGAAGCGCTGGCAGGCGCCGCTGTCTGCGCTCTGCCAGAGAGGGAGATTAGTAGGGGAAATACAAGAATCAGTGCTGACGTTTTCATCCAGCCTCCAGAATTTGGTGTTGCTCGAGAAAAATCCACAGCCTAATGGACCCCCAAACTTGCCTTGACCGTGCCGCGCATCTTCGACAATTAGACGGGGGGCGGAACATTGTAACCTGTTGGCGATGCGTATGATTCCGATCGATTCCGCTTGAATCCAGGTCTAATTGAATCCCGGTTTAGAAGAACAGGTGTAAAAGAAAAGATCTAAGGTCAATAGGTCTGAAAGAACAGGTTTACAGAACAGTCTTACAAGAATCAGGTTCTGGAAACCACTATGACCGCCGCACCCCGAGGTGCCTGCCAGTCACCTTCCAGATTTCATATCCAAGATTTAGATTTATTCCATTCGTAGGATTACTACGAAGGCATCGCAGTCAAAAGGACTTACGGTGCAACCATCTACGGTTTGGCGGACCGATTGCTATGTTAGCCTGCAGCAGTCCCAAAAGCCCATGCCCCAGGAAGTGTCTGTCTCTTATCAGGCCATTAAGAGCAAGGTGTATCGGTTAATCGATGCCTTGGTCGTCGGCGAAAAGACAGAGGTTGAGGTGCAGGACTCTATCCGCCGCTGGTGGGATCTCATTCACCCCGCTGATCGCCCCATCGCCCAAAAATATCTGCTGACTGTTCTGGAGCGCTCCGGTCAGGCGCTCGATGCGATCGAGGAAGGCTTGATGGACGTGACACACCTCGAGTCCGTCACCGCCGATTCGTCCAAGGCCCTGAAGCTGGTGGATAGAATCGTAAAGCAGACTACCAAGCCGGCCTCTCTCAGCACCACCGCCTGAGCAAGACAGACTGAGTAAGACAAACTGACAAAGACAAAGATTTTACAAATTGCTGCCTTGCGGCGTGTGCTCGAGCCCGGTATGCTCACTCCAGTTGAGACCCTGTCGAGTCTGGAGCGACCAATGAAATCTTCCTACTTTCGTTTCCTCTTCTCGGTTCGTGGCTATCTTTTATCGGGAGCTCTACTGTTCATGGCTGGATCTTTGTTCGCCGCCTCGGGAATCTACACTTTCACGCTCAACTCCATCGACGGCCAACCCGCCCCGCTGGCCAACTACAAAGGCAAAGTAGTTCTCGTCGTCAATGTAGCCAGCCAATGCGGCTACACCCCTCAATACAGCGCTCTCGAAGCGACGTATGAAAAGTACAAAGACCAGGGCTTCGTCATCCTCGGCTTCCCCGCCAACAATTTCGGAGCACAGGAACCCGGCACCAACGAAGAGATCAAAACGTTCTGCACCCGCAAATATAGTGTCACGTTCCCCATGTATTCGAAAATTTCAGTCAAAGGCGCAGACCAGGCTCCGCTCTACGCCTACTTGACCAAAGACACCGGGCCGGGCATCACCGGCGAGATCAAATGGAACTTCACCAAGTTCCTGGTCGACCGCAACGGCAACGTAGTGCAGCGCTTCGAACCCGCGGTCACGCCAGATTCGAAGGAAGTGATCGCGGCCATCGAGAAACAGTTGAAGCAGTAGCAGTAGGCGATCCGCTCGCTTCAGTGTTCACGGACGCCCAATCTTGTGCTATTTTGCGGGCCTTTTCGGCACCGCCATGACCGTGGCCAGCATAGTTGCAACCAGCTTCTCTCTGCCGTCGCTGATGGCGAAGGCATCCGCCGTACAAACTGTCAGCGTCCGTCCCGCCTTCTTCACTTGCGCTCTGGCCGCGAAGACCTCCCCTGCAGCGGGTGCCAGCAGATTCACCTTGAACTCCGCCGTGAGCACCCCCTTATCCTCTGCTGCCAGGGTTAAGGCGGCATAACCGCAAGCAGAATCCAGCACGGCAGCGATCGCACCCGCGTGCAGGTAGCCGTTCTGCTGCGTAAGATTCGGCGAAAATGGCAGGCGAATTTCCACGCCGCCTTCAACCACTGCTACAAGCTCGGCCCCCAAAGCGGACATGAAGGCCTGCCTGGAAAAACTATTCCGAACGCGTTCCTCGTAAGCGATCACGTATCTCCTCGACTGCTGAAATATTTCTGTTTCCGCGAAATAACGAATTGACGGTCAGCGGGAGAATCTTACCCGCTGCCTCGGTGCCTTGGACAGCCACACGCCCTGCTACAATTCGGTTCGCAAGACAGCAAAAGGCAAATGCAGCGCTTTCAGGTTACGCTCCGGTTTGAACTGGCCACTGACCACTGGCCACTGATCACTGCCCCATGGACTTCGACCAACTCCAAACCTTCCTCGAAGTAGCCCGCCACGCCTCGTTCTCCCGGGCAGCGGAGAAGCGTTTCCGCACCCAGCCCGCCATCTCCTCCCAGATCCGCGCCGTGGAAGACGAAGTAGGAGCCAAGCTCTTCGACCGCTCCGGCGGCAAAGTCTCGCTCACCGCAGCCGGCAAGTCTTTCCAAAAATACGCGCAGGAAACCCTCGACGCTCGCAAGGCCATGCTCACCTCCCTCGCCGAAATGGAGCACGTCCCCCGCGGCGCCATCACCGTGGGCGCCAACGAAGGGACGTGCCTGCACATTCTTCCCGAAGTCTTCGCCGATTTCAAGAAGCAGTACCCCGACGTCTCGGTCAACATCAAGCGCGCCGACTACGCCAAAGTTCTCGAATCGGTCACCGACAACTCCGTCGATTTCGGCGTAGTTTCCCTGCCCGTGAAAGACAACCGCCTCACCGTAGTCCTCATCCATCAGGATGAGCTGGTCATCATCGCCCCGCCGCACCATCCGCTGGGTAAAATGAAGTCGGCCCCGGTGGGAGACCTGGCAAAATATCCACTCGTGCTCCCCAAAGCCGGCCACACCCGCGATGCGCTCGATGGCCTGTTTCGCGAGCGCAAGTTGAAGCCGAACTACAGTATGGAACTCGATTCCAGTGAACTTCTAAAGCGCTTCGTAGCCGCAGGCGTAGGCGTAGGCTTCATCGCCCGCTCGAACGTGCAGGAGGACGTTCGCGCCGGGTTTCTGCTGGCCATTCCCATGGCCGACGCCCAATTGCGCCGCGACCTGGCCTTGGTCTTTCGCAAAGATAAAGCTCTAAGCCGCGCCGCGCTCGCTTTCATCGAGATTGCCAAGAAGCACAAATCCAGCGATGTCTCGGCATCCAGATCGAAGTAGAAGTAGATGAAGCGACTCTCCAAACAATTTCGCGCGCACCTCCTGCTCTCTTCCCTGCTGCTCAGCCTCTCGGCCGCCGCTCAGATCTCCCGAGGCGCCCAGCCACCCTCCGCCTACAAACTCATCGAAGTCAAAGTGACCGGCAGCAAACGCTTCACCCAGCAGGAAATCGCAACCGCCAGCGGATTGCCCGTCGGCACCATCTGTCATGAGGAAGACTTCAAGAAAGCCGCGCGCCAGCTCGGTGAGACCGGCGCATTCGGCGTCATCACCTACACCTACACCTACTCCTCAGCCGGCACCAGGCTCGAATTTCAAGTCACCGACGCCGACAAGTTTGTCCCCGCCCACTTCGCCGACTTCGTCTGGTTCACCGACGAAGAACTGCACCAGAAGCTGCACGGCCGCGTCCCTCTTTTTAGTGGAGAATTGCCCGCCAGCGGGCGTATGCCCGACCAGGTTTCGGACGTTCTGCAAGCCCTGCTAGTCGAAAACGGAATCCCCGGCATCGTTCAATATGCGCGCACCGAAGGCAAGGACGAGCGGCTGCAGTCGATCGACTATGCCGTCGCCGGCGTGAGCATTCGCATTCGACACGCCCTGTTTCCCGGCGCCGGAGCAGCCGAGTTGCCCCTGCTCCAGGCTGCCGCAGAAAAATTATCCGATCGCGAATACTCCCGCGATTACATGGCCAACTTCGTCGAGCACTCTGTGCTGCCCCTCTACCATGAGCGCGGATACCTGAAGGCCTCGTGCGCCACGCCCCAACCCAAGGTCGTCAAACTACCCGCAGCCGATTCAACCGACAACAAACAGCCGCCAACCTACGTCGACATCACGTTCCCTCTTACTCCCGGCATCCAGTACAAAGTCACGCAATGGGAGTGGTCGGAAAACCAAGCAATCCCCAAGGACCAACTCGATCCGTTCCTCCACGCCAGGACCGGGCAACCGGCCAACACGGTTCAGCTGGCAAACGACCTGCGGGAGGTTCAGACGCTCTACGGCTCACGCGGATACATCCTGGCCACGATCAGGGTGAACGCCGAATTCGACGACATAGCCGCAACCGTCTTCTACCACCTCATCGTCCACGAAGATTCGCTCTACCGCATGGGAGACCTGGAATTTCGCGGCATCGACAACAGCCTCACCGCCCGGCTGCGCGCCGCCTGGAAGCTGCGCCCCGGCGATATCTATGACGCTACTTACCTGAAGCAGTTTCTACCGGAGGCCAGAAAGCTGCTCCCACCCACCCTCGACTGGAGTGTCGATCCCCACGTCACCGCCATCACCCGCGACAAAACCGTCGACGTCGACCTGCAATACACCGCCAAAGCGTCTCCCTAAAGCCGCCGAGGGATCGATCTCCCATTGGATATTGTCACTCCGACCCCTTCCAACCCCCGCCAAGCGGCGAGAAGGGCGGAGGAATCTGCTTTCGATTCGACCACTACAACTCCGTGTAGAGCGAGCAATCTTCGCGTCGTAGGGATCTCCCTTGCGCACACGGCCGCCCCCGGTGGTTTGTGCAACCTCCGGCGCCCTCAATCATCTATGACGTTAGCGTAATATCAATGCACCGGCGGCAATCATCTTTTCATGCGAGCCGTCAGAAGCACCCAGGAGAATCAAACATGGTTAAGGATTCGCGGTGGTTCCCGGCGATAACCGCAGTCATCTTCGCCGCGACCATATTGTTCAGCATCTGCGCCTTCGCCGCCAGCAAGCAGACCTTTACCGGCGAGGTCGGCGACGCCATGTGCGGCCGACAGCACATGGAGGGCACGGCCGCAGAGTGCACTCGCGCCTGCGTAGCCAAAGGTTCCAAGTTCGCCCTGGTAGTGGGCGATAAAATCTACGTCCTGAACACCACTGATAAGGCAGCTCTGGCCACGCTCGACCAGCAGGCAGGAAAGAATGCCACCGTCACCGGCACGTTGGACGGCGACACCATCACAGTCGGCTCGGTGGTTGCCGCGAAGTAAGGACTAAGGAACGACGGCCATGTGATGACCGAGCTTCGCGGCTGTTCGAAAATCCGAAAAGCCGCAGGCTTTTTGTTGACCAGGGCCGAACCTGTGGTAGAGTGTTTCGGATTTGCCCGGCGCCCTCCCCCTAAACGGACCGGGCATGGTGGCGGGAACCGCGCCCGCGGTTTCCGCCATTTTTTCTCTCCTCACGCGAAATTCATATTTCCTTTACAAACCATTGTGTTAATGTGCATTCTCTATCTCAAATTTTTTCGTGCCGGAGGTAAACAGCGTTGGGTAAAGACATGGTTCCCAAGCGGATGTTCTTCACCAAAGGAGTTGGGAAGCACCGCGAGCGGTTAACATCCTTCGAGTTGGCACTGCGCGACGCCGGCATCGCAGCCCAGAACCTGGTGCGCGTCTCTTCCATCTTCCCGCCAAACTGCAAGATGCTCGCGCGCAAAGAAGGCGTGAAGTATCTCAGTCCCGGCGAGGTCGTGTTCGCCGTCGTCGCCGAAAATTCCACCCATGAAGCCCATCGCCTGTTAGCCTCTTCGATCGGCGTGGCCATCCCCGCCGACAAGAACACCTACGGATATCTCAGCGAGCACCACTCCTTCGGTGAGACAGAAGACGCCGCCGGCGAATACGCCGAAGAACTAGCCGCCGAAATGCTGGCCACCACCCTGAACGTAGAATTCGACCCCGACCGTTCCTGGGACGAGAAAAAACAAATCTACCGCCTCTCCAACAAAATCGTCCGCACCGCAAATGTGACGCAATCCGCAGTAGGCGACAAACGCGGCCTCTGGACCACAGTAATAGCCTCAGCGGTACTGATCTTCGACTAAAGAGCCATGTAGGGACAGCCGCCTCGGCTGTCCAGTCGAGCGGAGCGAGACTTCGCTGTCTGCGCGGGAAAGAGCGCCGGGGGGAACAAGCGGGTGGAGCAGGCCTTCAAGGCCTGCGTGTCAGGCCAGCTTTTCGAGATGGGCTTCAGCCCCTGAGGTACTTTTTCGCCATCTATCCTGATGCCTTACGCCCGCTGGAAATTTCAGAAGGTGTGCGCGACCGTGGAAGAGCCGCGCTTCAGCGCCGCGCCAAGCGTTCCGAATGATGCCGGGCTTCAGCCCCTGAGGCGGCCTTCGCGACCCGACTCACGACCTACATGTTATAATTGCACTTTAGTAACCCCTCAGCCCTCCCAAATGTAATCTTCCGTTAACAGCATTCCCGTATCATAGAACTGTACATAAATACCTAATAAAGCAAGAGGAATGTGTGGATCAAGATACCCGCAGACAAAAGCAGCAAGCCCTAATAACCGAGCTTCTGGAAAGAAAAATCCGCCTGCACGCCCAGCAACTCTACGACAAGCGAGGCCAGACCGAAGGCTCCGCCCTGCAGGATTGGGTCGAAGCAGAATCTCAAGTCCTGGAAAACAGCATCCTCGCGCCGCTCTACCGCAGGACGCGTGAAGACAACGGCTCATCGCCCGACGTGCAGGAAGCCGGAGCCTAACGCTACTAATGTGGGGACAACCGCCCTCGGCTGCCCAGGTTGATCGGGCCGCTGTGTATCCGCCGCCTCACTTCTTCGCCGCCGCCGTTTTCCCCTTGCTCGCCCTATTCCCCTTCTTATCTAACCGCTCCAGCACCGCCGCCACAATTAGCGGCAACCCCACCGTAGCGTCCACAAACACTTCCCCAAATCTCCCACCCTCCGCCGGAGGCACAAACTTCCCCCACGAAATCGCCTCGCTATAAGGACTGCCCGACAGTCCTCCCCAGTAAACCGGCTCCGGACAAATCCGCAACCCATAGTGATACCGCTTCAGCGGAATATTCTCCCCCAACCGCCGGTGCCGCAATTCGCAGAACGGACCAAACTGCTGCGACCAGTTCCGCGGCACCCCGCCGCCAATGGTCATAATTCCCAGCTTCTTCTGCCGCAGCAAAGTCGCAGCAAAGTGCTCGAGATCAAGAAAAGGATCAAACCGAATCTTGTGCCGCCCCGTCGACTCGCGCAGCCGATTATTCAGCGCCGTATCCAGTCCCATCTCCGAATCGCTGAACGCCGGGACGAACACCGGAACACCCTGATCATGCGCCGATTTCAAAATCCCCCGCTCCGGCACGTTCTTCGTCAGATAAGCTCCAATCGCGTGATTCAACTTGTAAGAGCACATCACTTCATTGTGATCCCAACCTTCGAGCACCCGAGACATCACCTCTTCGACGTCGTCCAAATTCTGCTCCGGCTCCAGCGTGTCGTACACGCGGTTGTAACCCTGCTCGTAAAGTTCTTCATCCGAAACCTCCGGATTCGCCCGGAAGTGCGCCCGTCCCGTAGCCTCCACCAGCCCATGAGCCATCAGCGCCCCAGTCGAAACCACAGCATTCACAATACCGCGATCAATCAACTCAGTCACAATCAGCCCCTGCTTGGCCACGGTCATCGCGCCAGAAAGTGTCATCACGACGAAACAATCCTCATCGCGTGCCATAGCCTCCAGCACATCGGCCGCTTCCCCCAGCTGCCGTCCCGTAAAAGCGGTCTTAGACATAGCCCGAACCAAATCGTCGATCGACTTCACTTTCCCGAGATCGAGCGGCTCCAGCGGAATCAGCCGGTCCTCAATCGGATTATGCAGATGCCGATCCACTCCATCACCAGCATGTCCAGAATTACCATGAGACTTCCCCGAAGAATGCCCGCCGCCATGATTGCCCTGTTTCAAGATGACGCCTCCAATTCAACCCGTAACTCTTCCGAGGAATTACTTTACAGGAATGTCAGCGGGTCATGCCATGCGAAGCCAGAAGCCAAGGGACCCTCCCCCGTCGTTGTCATCCTGAGAGGAGCCGCCTTTCAGGCGGAGCGAAGGATCTCCTTCATTTTCGGCCAATCGCGCGAGCACGGGGCTGGGGTGCCCCATCCTAGTCGCGCTCTCTGCGACTAGGGTGGGATTCCACGGCCGCCATTCCCTCGGGATCCTGATCTCCCACGCCACACCCTGATTAGCCGTCTTCCAGATGCTATATTGTTCGCGAGGAACGAAGCGTGCCCCCAGACAAATTCCGCGTAGCCCTGGTGCAGATGTCGGCCGGCCCAGACCCAGAGCAGAACCTGGAAAAAGCTCTGGAACGTGTCTCCGACGCAGGCGGACGCGGCGCCCAGGTAGTCTGCCTCCCCGAACTTTTTCAGACGCAGTACTTCTGCCAGCGTGAAGACCACACCCTGTTCGACCTGGCCGAACCCATCCCCGGCCCAAGCAGCGAAAAGCTGGCCGCCGCCGCCCGCCAGCACGGAGTGGTACTGATCGCATCGCTCTTCGAGAAGCGCGCCCCCGGCATCTATCACAACACCGCCGCCATTTTCGATTCCAACGGATCCCTCAGCGGCCTCTACCGCAAGATGCACATCCCCGACGATCCGCTCTACTACGAAAAGTTTTATTTCACTCCCGGCGACTTGGGCTTTCGCGCGCTCGACACCAGCGTCGGCCGCCTCGGCACGTTAGTCTGCTGGGACCAGTGGTTTCCCGAAGGCGCCCGCCTGACCGCTCTCCAGGGCGCATCCATCCTCTTCTATCCCACCGCCATCGGATGGCATCCCGCCGAGAAAGCCGAGTTCGGCACAGCCCAGCACGACGCCTGGCGCACCATCCAGCGCGCCCACGCCATCGCCAATGGAGTCTACGTAGCAGTAGTCAACCGCGTAGGCTTCGAAACCGGCAACATCCGCGGCAAGTCCACCCCCGGCCACGGACTGGAATTCTGGGGCGCATCGTTTTTCTGCGATCCCTTCGGCCGCGTCCTCGCCGAAGCCTCGCATGACCGCGAAGAAATCCTCATGGGCGACGTCGACCTGAAGTCCCTCGAAGACATCCGCCGCAATTGGCCCTTCCTGCGCGACCGCAGAATCGACGCGTATGCGCCCATTTCAAATCGTTTGCTAGATGGACGGTGAAATGTAGGCACTGAGTGTCACCATCTGCTTTGGTCGACTAGCGGCGAAATCTTTCGGAGCGATTGGCTTTTGCCTCGGAGTCGCTTACCATCGCTGCCGATATGCGTTTCTTCAACAATACTCCCGACGACTGGCAAAGGCTTGATTGGCAGATCCTTCGCGATGGCGGAATCCATCTTTACTGGCGTCGTGAATACTTGAGTGAGGACACAAAATGGTTCGCGAACCATGATTACGATGTGTTCGAACTGGATTGCGAAACGTGGAAATCACAAGACGAAATGTTTTCTGACCTGGCTCGGGTGCTGCGACTACCGGATTACTTTGGGCGCAATTTCGATGCCCTCGATGAGTGCATCGCGGACCTGCCGCTCACTGAGAACCGAGGAGCAGTGATAGTGTTGATGAGGTTTGATGCATATGCGGCTGGCGCTGGCTCCCCACCCATGCCGAGACTAAAGAACGAAGCAGAGGTTGTTCTAGACATCATTGCTAGCGCTTCTCGATCCCACCTCCTAAGTGGGAATCGACTACTCGCACTAGTCCAAACGGACGACCCCGAACTGCGCTTCGGAGCACTTGGCGGGAATAGTCCCCAGTGGAACCGTCGCGAATGGTTAAACGCGAATCGGCGTTCGAATCCGGCACAATAAACCCATGCCCCGATCCAATCATTCAAGTAATACTTTAAGTGTCGCCCCAGCAACCCACTACCTCATGCCCGCCGAGTGGGCCCCGCACGCCGCAACCTGGCTAGCCTGGCCGCACTATCACGGCGACTGGCCGGGAAAGTTCGAACCCATCCCCTGGGTCTACACCGAAATCATCCGCAATCTAGCCCGCCACGAGCGTGTCGAACTGATAGTCAACAACGCCGCAGCAGAACGCCAAGCCCGCAAGCTGTTAGACCAAGCCAACGCGCCACTAAAGAACATCCGCTTCCACCGCTGGCCCACCAACCGAGTCTGGCTCCGCGACTCCGGTTGCATCTTCGTAACAGAATCGCTAGGACAGAAGGATCGGGAGGGGCACGACTTCAGTCGTGCCGATGAGAAGCAAGAAAAGACTTTAGCCCCTGAGGGTCATTTGCGAGCCGCAAACTTCCGCTTCAACGCCTGGGCCAAATACTCCAACTACCGCCAAGACGAAAAAATCGGCGCTCAAATGGCCACCACTGCCCACGCCCAAGAAATCCGTCCCACCCACCGCAACACCCGCGTAGTCCTCGAAGGCGGCTCCATCGACGCCAACGGCCAAGGCACCCTCCTAACCACCGAAGAATGCCTGCTAAGCAAGATCCAGCAACGCAACCCAGGAATGTCCCGCAAAGATTACGAAACCATCTTCGCCGATTACCTCGGCGCCCCGCACGTAATCTGGCTAGGCAAGGGCATCGTCGGCGACGACACGCACGGCCACGTCGACGACCTAACCCGCTTCGTCGCTCCAGACACAGTCGTCACCATGGTCGAGCCCAATCCCAAAGACGCAAATCACAAACCGCTCCGCGAAAATCTCCGCCGTCTCCAATCCGCGACCGACCAGAACGGCAACCCGCTGAACATAGTCGAGCTCCCCATGCCCGCTCCCGTAATCTTCGAGCACCGCCGTCTCCCCGCCAGCTACGCCAATTTCTACATCGCCAACGGCATCGTCCTGGTCCCAGTCTTCAACGATCCCAACGACCGCACAGCCCTCAACACGCTGGCAGCTCTCTTCCCTACAAGAGAAGTCGTCCCAATCTATTCCGGCGACCTGGTCTGGGGACTCGGCACCATGCATTGCATGACCCAGCAACAACCATCTCCGTAGCCGCTCTTAACAGTCAACCCTTTACCGGAAAGTTGAATCCTATTCCCCAGCCGTGAATTGTCCATAGCGAGGTCGACTGACTACAATCACCTGAGGCAAGGCAGGTGATCGCCTCGTGATTGCAGAATCCTGATATTCAGAATCGCGATGCTCACGATCATGAGGTTCAAAAATCACTACGCTCGAAATCAACCCAGCGAGGATAAATAAATGAACGTATCTAAGATTTTTGCGTTAGCCGCGGTGGCCGCAATCTGCTTCGCAGTTTCTACTCCCAACACTCAAGCGCAAGTGCAGGTCGATATCGGAGTCGCACCGGTCTGCCCCTACGGATACTATTCAGTCCCTCCGTACAACTGCGCCCCCTACGGCTATTACGGCCCGGAGTGGTTTACCGGCGGCGTCTTCATCGGCGCGGGGCCGTGGTTTCATGGTCCTGCAGACTTCCATGGTCACGTAAATAACCATTTCCATCCCGACCACGGCTACCACGGCCCCATGCCAGCCCGAGGTGAGAGACCCGATCCAAACCGCCATCTCGATAAGATTGCCCACTTCAAAGGCAACGAAGTGCGCGACGGACGCGGTCACGTAGTCGGCAGAAAGTAACATCATCTGGACCAGGAGAGCTGACTGTCTCAACCATTCGCAGCGAGCGAGAGATCGACTCTCGCTCGCCTTCTTTTCTCGAATACTCGATTGTCATTCCGAGCAAAGTCCGAAGCCGAGCTTCGTCGGCTAGAAGAGCGAGAGCCTGCCCGAGGCCAGGCCGAAGAAGGGTAAAGCTGAGCCCTGAAAGCTACTTCCGATACTGCGTAGGCGACGGACCTTCTTCCAGAGTCTTCCGGTCCCAGATCCAGCCCTCGCGCGTGTAGCTGGCAAGTTCGAAATCCTGCGTAAGTTCGAGCGCGTCAACGGGACACGCATCCTCGCACAGGCCGCAGAACATGCAGCGGCTCAGGTCGTAGGTAAAGTTGGTGAGTTCCTTGCGGCGGGTCTGCTCGTTGCGCGCGCTCGAAACCACAATCAGATTCTCCGGGCAGGCGAGCGCGCACAGGTCGCAGGCAATGCACATGGTCTCGTCGGTATCAGGATTCACGTTCAGCCGCGGCGCACCCCGGTAGCGCTCCGCCACCTGTGGCCGCTCCATGGGATATTGCTCGGTATAGATTTCCTTCGGATCCTGATAGCGGAACGTGACCTTCAAGCCCTGCAGAAGGTCAATCAGAAAAACTTTGCGAAGCAGGCTCTGCATCCCCATAACGGGGTAAGCATATCACTGAGCAGCCGCCGGTTACCATTTTCCGGGAAAGGCGAAGTCCTCAGAATCTGAAGTAAGCGCCCAGCGTCGGCTCCGCTGTGTGCATGAACGCGCCGTTGGAACCGTAGGCCGTGGTAATGTTGGGAGCCTTATAAACATTGCCGCGGTACTGGAAGCGCAAGCCCAGGTGCGAAACCAGTTTCCAGTCGAGTCCGGCGCCATAGATGTAGACCGGCTCGTTTGAGCTTGTGGTTAGGCTCTGTCCACTCACGGGTTCGTTGTGCAGCAGACCGACGCCTGCCAACGCGAACGGCCTGAGCTTCCCCATGTGGAGCGAAAACAACCAGTCGCCAGTGATTTCGTGGGCATTGGCTGAGACGGAGGAAATAAAAGGCCCAGGCGGCCCCGACCCAGCCGGGGTCGGCCCGGTGTAGCTGTACACCTGGTTGGCGCGGTTGAAGGAGTAGGTGGCCTCGAAGCCAACGAATGGATTGCTGATGTGGCGGAACTCGACCAGCCCTCCCGCGGCGTCAGCCGGCGTTTGGTGTTCGAGGCCGATGTTGTAGGTGGCTGTGCTATTGAACGTGCCATAAACGCTCACCGCAACATCATTCTGCGCGCGAGCCGCTACGCTGCCCATGGCGGTGAGGAAGAATGGTAAAACCAGACCCAGTCTTGAACAATTGAGCCGCATTACAGCCTCCTTTGTTCCGCGCCGTCTCCCTGACCAAGATTTTCATTGTGAGTTCGCGGCCGCCGCAGTTGCAAACCCCGCGCTCACAAGAAAGTTCTGGAGCAGGATAGTGCTAGAACAAATTGGATTTATAGGGGGGAACTTTCGCGAGGCCGGCTCCGTATCCTACGCCAGAGGATGTTATGCGAGCCTATCTCGCCAATTTGACGCCCAGAACCCGCATGCTGCTGGCCGTGCCTGCACTTGCCATCGCCTACGTGGTCGTTACCATCGTGGTGCCAGCAGCGATTCGAGCCGTGGTTCCGGACCTCGTGCGCTCCCTACTAAGCCTGATATAGATTGGCCGCGAGCGACTCGGGCAGCCATCGAATCGCACGGAGTCAGTGGTACCCTGCTGTGTGGAATCTTCCGCGTCAACAATCGACTTACCGACCAAAGACGAACTCTGGATGGAGGAAGCTCTGCGCTGCGCTCAGCGCGCCCTCGAGGCCGGCGAAGTTCCGGTAGGCGCTGTGGTCGTGTGCGGAGAGCGCATCGTCGGCCGCGGCTGGAATCGCAACCTCACCGACCGCGACCCCACAGCCCACGCCGAGATCGTCGCCCTGCGCGAAGCCGGTGCAACTCTCGGTAACCATCGCCTGTCCGGCTGCGACCTGTTTGCTACAATTGAACCGTGCGCGATGTGCGCCGGAGCTTTGGTGCACGCCCGGATCAAACGCCTCGTATATGGCGCCGAAGATCCCAAAGCGGGCGCGGTGCGCTCAGTCATGCAGGTGCTCAATCACCCGCAACTGAACCACGAAGTAGAAATCCGCAGCGGCGTTTTGGCAGGCCGTAGCGCAGAACTACTGCAAACGTTCTTTAAAAGCCGCAGATAGTTGTTGGGGTTACTGGCAACTGACCACCGGCAACTGGCCACTGCTTTCCGGAGAGATGCGTGAGTGGTTGAAACGATCCGCCTCGAAAGCGGACATACCTTAACGGGTATCGGGGGTTCGAATCCCTCTCTCTCCGCCATATTTTTTCTTGCTTCACTCTGAGTCGGCGCCTGACCTGATACCGGCAATCAGGACGCGGTCGCCGATGACCCATCGCGGCGTCAACCTCCAGGTTACTGAAGTCACCGCAGCTACCCATCCACCGGACCTGAACTTCGGTTAGCAACAAACATTCCCCTTCTGGGTTTTAATGAATGCGTCCGCGGAGTGCGGACAGACGGGGAGATATTGCCGTTTTGGGGCCCCGGCACAAGGAGAAATAACTATGTCTCTTCGTTCAACATTTCGCAATCTGTTTGCAGCTGCTTTAATCATACTGCCGATGCTCGCTGTGCCTGCCGCGCAGGCGCAAATCGGCATCGGCGTCGCTATCAACATCCATGTTGCGCCTCCCGTTCTGCCGGTGTATGAGCAGCCACCGCTGCCGGCGCCGGGTTATCTCTGGACTCCCGGCTACTGGTCCTACGGAGATGCCGGCTACTTCTGGGTTCCGGGCGTGTGGGCACAACCTCCCGTCGCCGGCCTTCTGTGGACGCCTGGCTACTGGGGCTATGAAGGCGGAGTATACGGCTGGCACGGCGGCTACTGGGGCCCGCACGTTGGGTTCTACGGTGGCGTGAACTACGGCTTCGGCTTCGGCGGCGTGGGCTTCGTTGGCGGCGAGTGGCGTGGTGGAGTTTTCGCCTATAACAGTGCCGTTGCGAACTTCGGAAGCGTGCACGTCACCAATGTGTACGAGAACCGGACCATCGTGACGGAAAACACCGTCGTGAATGTCAACCACGTGAGCTTCAATGGCGGCGAGGGCATTCAGGTGCACGCGTCGGCTATGGAGATGCAGGCGGCCAACGAGCATCACTTCGAGCCCACTGCCGACCAGGTGCAGCACGAACACTTTGCTTCGCAAGACCGCGCACAGCTGGCGTCAGTAAATGGAGGACGCCCGGCAACGATGGCGAGCGCGAACGTGAACGCGTATCACCAGGTGGCGCAGCAGCACGCGCAATCGCAACCCATCTCTGAGGCCGATCGTTCGGCGGGTCGCAACTACAATCCCAACACCCGCGAAGCCAATCAGGACCAGCGCATCGCCAACGGCCTGCGCAGCGGTCAGATGACTTCCGGTGAGGCGGCACGCGCTGAGCAAACGCAATCTAACATTGACCAGCAAGTGCACAACGATCGTGAAGCGAACGGTGGCAAGCTCACCGGTGCTGAGCGTCAGCAGATCAACGGCGAGCAAAACGCCGCCAGCCGTCAGATCTACGACGAAAAGCACAACGGGAATACCGTGAAGCCAAACGAAGTCGACGACCGGGAGGCTAACCAGCAGGACCGCACCGCTGAAGGCCTGCGCAGCGGCCAGATGACTTCCGGCGAAGCGGCCAGGACCAACCAGAACCAGGCCAATGTTGCCGAGCAGGTTCACAACGAACGCACGGCCAATGGCGGCGCCTTGACCAAGCAGGAGAAGCAACAGGCCAACAAGGAAGAAAACAAAAACAGCAAGCAGATCTACAACGAGAAGCACAACAACAACAAGACGAAACCTGCCAAGGAACGCAACTGATAAACCAGCAGGCTCGATGGATTAAGTTGGAACGGCCGCCGTCGCAGGCGGCCGTTTCCATTTTGCGTCGATCATCGATCTTGGCCCGATCATTCCAAAGGTTCGAAGTGTGGGGATTCGACGCCAAGCGCGGTCAGCGCCTCATCAACAGTGCGCACGACATGCAGCAGCGGCCGGCTGGACTCTCCGGCAATCTGGAACATGCGCATCAACCCGTATCCATCCGTCAGCGGGACTACGATAAATCTGGGATGGTCGGTCAAACCCGGAGTAATGGGTTTGCGCATTGCCAGCCTGCGCAGGAAGTCGGCGGCCACAGCAAAGTGGGTAGCGGCTGAAAAGTCCCAGATGCCCGCATGGGCGCCGGTAGCGATCCAATTTCTGCCGAGGGCATCGTGGTATTCCACGGCAGCGTCGTTCGTGAGTTCCCCCTCGAACCGGGCCAATAGGATCTTATTGACCGGGTCGAACTCGAATCGATACGACATGATGGCACCAATTCTACGCGGTTCTGTCAGTGAGTTGCTGGCGAGTGTTCCCGATGCTTGGCTCGATGCAAATGATTGAGGATGTCATCGCGGTACCCTGCCCCGAACCGCCGCGATGGCTTCGTGCAAGCTGTCAAAAATACGGTCAGGACCAATGGCTTCGGTCAGGTGATGACGGTCAAGATCGGGCTTCAAGTCCGACTGCACGTGAGCAAAGACGAGACCCGTGCCCTGAGCGGCGAGATCCTTCTGGAGTTCGCAGACAACCCGCGCAGCAGTGAAGTCCACGTGGGTAATGGCCCCGGCATCCACGATCAACCAGTGCAATGGCGAAGGCGCCGAAGCGGCCAGCATCCGCGTTTCTTCGGAGAAGCGATTGGCGTTGGCGTAGTAGAGCGGCGCGCTGAACCGATAGAGAACGAGACCGGGCTCGGTAACCGCTCCAGGAACGACTGGATCGAGTTGCCAGAGTCCTTCATCAGTCTGTTCAAGCACCGCAGTGTGCGGACGATAGCTTTGGTGAACGATGCGCAGCAGCGACAAGCACATCGCCAGGAGAATGCCCTGCTCCACGCCAACAAAAACCACAACCGCCGCAGTTGTGACCGCCAGCATGTATTCACCGGGGCTCTCGCGGCGGATGGCACGGAGTGAGCGCAGATCGATGAGACGCATGGCGATCGTGAACACAACCGCGCCGAGAACACACTGAGGAAGAAACTGCAGCGGGCCGGTAAGGAAAAGAAGAACTAGAACAACAACTCCCGCCGTGGCGAGGTGGGCCATCTGATTAGTGCCACCGGCACTCTCGACCATGGCAGTCTGGGTAGGGCTTCCATTCACAACAAATGTGCCGCTGAAAGCCGCCGCAGCATTGGCGGCAGCAAGGCCGACAAGGTCGGCGTTTTCGTCGAGTTCCTGATGATGGCGGGTTGCATAGGCGCGCGAGGTCGCGGCACTCTGCGCAGCGATCATAAGCAAACAAGATCCGGCGACGGGAACAAGCGTCTTCACGTCTCTCCAGCCCAGATCAGGCAACCCCAGATGGGGCAGGCCTGCGGGCACGGGGCCGAGAACGGCGACTCCGCGCTGGGCCCAGTGAAACATGGTGCTGGCCGCGACTGTCCCGGCAACCGCAAGGAGAGTGCCGGGAAACTTGGGTGCGACGCGATAGCAGAGCGCGATAGCGGCGACAACTGCGAATGAAATCTCCGTCGTCAGTAGGTGAGCGTGGGGCAGCGATCGAAGCACTTCGACGAGCTGACCGGGAGTGTGGCGGCTGTGGACGTTGATGCCGAGCATTTCACCAAGCACAGCAATGCCGACCTGAAAGCCGACGCCAACGAGGAAGCCGAGGAGAACGGTTTGAGACAGGAAATCTGCAAAGAAGCCGAGCTTCAGCAGGCGAGCGAGCAGAAGAAAGATGCCGGTCAACAGAGCCACGAGGCCCGCGAGTGCGACGTATCTGGGGCTGGCCATCGGGGCCAAACCGGTGAGGCTGCTCGCAAGTATGGCCGCAGTAGCAGAATCAGCGGCTACAACAAGATAGCGCGAAGAACCAAAGATGGAAAACGCAACCAGGGGAAGCAGAAGCGTGTAGAGGCCGGTGATGACCGGCATGCCGGCAATTTTCGTGTAACCAAGCGACTGCGGAATGTTCATGGCCGCGAGCGTGAATCCCGCGAGGAGGTTCTTCGGTACCTCCGGCCATCGAAAAGGCCGCAACCCTTGGAGGATAGAAAAGCGATTTGCGATGCGATTGCCTCCCTGGAATCGGAATTATTCAGCGCAGATTATGGCCGATACCCGTCGCTTTTCCACTGCTTAAAAAGATCCAACTGCTGAGCGCTCCAGTAAGGGCCGCCGGGAGGCATCGATTGGTTTTTCAGGGTGTCCTCGACCGCTCGAGCATTGCCGTGATCGTTTGAAGCATCCGACATATAGGTGTAGTTGTCGAGCAGAATGTTGTGTTTGCCCATGTGCTCGATATCAATCTGCCTGAACAGCGGCTTTATGTCCTTCTCGAAAGAAACTGGCATTCTCTCTCTCCCTTCCTAAACCTGTTTCGTCCTGCTGGGCTTTGCTTCGGATGGCTGGCACTGGACAGCGGACGGCCAAGTTTAAATCAGTCTGCTATTAATCCAGAAGTGGGATGCAACAAATCTAGCGGAGTAAAGCGGCCGTGCGGGTCAGTTCGGCGATCTACCTTCGGATAAGACTAACGATGAAAGGGTGCACCTTGACGCTCTAGGTGGGATTACTTGCGGCTTGGGGTCTCGCGGACTTCGGCGAGAGCGTGATGTTCGGTCGCGTGGGGGCTAGGGTACCTGCCGCTTCGACGCTTCTGGCGGCTATCAGATCGCAGCGGCAAAGAACGCAACGCATGGCCACGGTATAGACAAAGTGGGCGTAGGCACGGCAGTTGCTGTTCATGCAAACTTTTGTTGTCATCGCGCTCGACAAGGTTACAGCGCGAAGGTAGCACAGTGGGCCGCGCAAGCGGACGCGGATTTTCGAAACCGTCTGATCAGATTTTCTTCTCGTCTTTTCTTATCATTTGAACTCTTGTCATGGAACCCGACCCGCCGGTTGCTGAGCGGTTTCACTCACTTCTTTTTCGCGGACAGGATGCGCTCGACCTGTAGCAGATGGTTCAGATCGTGCCCGGCAATCAGGCGCACAATGTGCTCAATGGTCTCCTGCCCGCGCTCGGAGTGCATTCCATAATGTTTCCACTGCTCGGGAGTCAGCGTTTTGAGCAAAGCCAGGTTCGCTTCGCGGGCCACGCGGAACTGCTCGACCGACTTGCGCGGATCGCGCTTCTCGTAATGCAGACTGGTCACCCAGGCATCCTGATCGAAAGCCGCGACGGGAGTTCCAGGCGCGCCTAGAATCAGCCGCAGACGAAACCCAATTGCGACTTCCGCATCGGCAAGGTGCGCTGCGATCTCGCTGACTGACCACTTGTCCGGAGCCGGGCGCTTGCGCAATTTGCTGGTGGGCACGCCCTTGATTGCGCGCTCAAGTTTCTTAGCGGTCGCCGCCTGAACTGCCATGGGCTGCTTCCCTTCAGAGTGGGTCATGATCCGCTGGGTGTACTGCTGTGGGGTTTCGTTCATTTGGGTTCTCCGAATGAACGATATTGTAGCCGATTGCAGATAGGAAAAAGCGGGGCAGATTTCTCTGCCCCGCTTCGTCTTCCTCCTCAGTAAATTATGTTTTCAGCGTCCTCCGCCGTGGAAGCCTCCGCCCCCACCATGGAAACCTCCTCCACCACCGTGGAATCCTCCAAACCCACTGCGCATGCCTCCCGCCGCCATCGCAGGTCCGGAGTGGAAAGCGCCACGCTCGGCTCCAACTCCGGTATAGACACCGTGGGAATAAGCGAGGCTGGTTGCGTAATGCGGGCCCGGCCCCCAGGCGCGGACGTTGCTCGCATTAAACGTGTGATAGAAATGTCCACCGTAGAACGGGGCGCGGTAGACCAAGCCCGGCGAGTAGAATCCCCAACCGAACGGGCTGTAATAGATTCCGCCCCAGGGCATGAAGGTGTACGCCGAGAACCACGGATCCCAATACCATCCATCCCAACCCCATCCCGGACCCCAGAAGCCAGCGCCCCACCACCCTGGACCCCAGCCATCGGCGACCACAATCCGCGCCGCATCTACATTGGCTTCCGCCACGTAGTCGGAGCGCAGACTGCTCCAGCGATAAAGGTCGTCCGCGCTTAAGGCTTTCTTGTCGAACTTCTCCGCCTTCTCAGGCGCATTCGCGGCCACAGTCAATTCGTGGCTACCCTTCACCTTGATCTGCTTGTCGCCCTCCTGGACCATGGCTTCGCCATCGAACACGCGTATTTGATTCTGTTGGGAATCAAAGTCGTAGAGTCCGGGCTTCATGATTCTGGCAGTCGCGTTGCCCTGCACCATGCGGAGATCGTTCTGCGGATACAACTGATCGACTTCCACCATGGCATGGCCATGGGTAAGATCCAACTCCGTGTCAGTGAGACCAGTCGCAACCATCTTCACCGAGGTGTTGTCGCCAGCGCGCAGAAACACACCCGGAGTCAAAAGTATTTCAGCCTTACCCCTTTCTGTGTTGAGCGACTGGCCAGTTGCGAGGGTAACGTTGCCGATCGAGTTGTGATCGATACTTTGATCCCCGATATACGCTTGCCCCTCGACATAATTCAAAGTTCCCGGCACAGCTGAATTTGGGCTCGCACTACTTCCCCACGCGGGCACAGATAGAACCGCTGCCAGGAACAAGATTGTCAGCGCTTGTACCTGTAACAGCTTCATAACAGATCCTCCTACCAATTCTTCATCTTTCGCTACCCTATTAGATGGTCGGAAGCGCGGCTTCGATGCCCGCGCTGAGCCAGCGCCCCAGGCGGTTTTGCGTTGCGCTTCAGCTTTCAGTAGTTGGTGACTTGCTCGGTGTGGCGCTGCAAATACCAGCAGGCCACGTATCCCGCATGCGGGAACAGCGCATTGACGCAGGTTTCCGGCTCTGGCGGATGAAAGATGAACTGGGTCTTGCCACTTTTCTGCGGTATAGCGTCGTAGTTGGTGACGGTGATCTGTGCGAAAGGCTGGCGGCTCGTCGCGACCCGGTAGCGAAACAGGGTGTAGTCGACTGCATAAGCCAGCGTCGTGAGAGCCAGGGCGGACGCGACGGCAATGGTGACCACGCGCTTCAGCCAACGTTTGATTCCAGGAGCTAGCACTGAGGTCACCGGAGTGTGATTATAATTCCAGCACGGAGGGGGCGATTCAATGAGGTTCGTTTCCTCCCTCGTTGACAACTCCCCGCTTCGACAGGCAAACTACCACGTCTGCTGATTACGGGCTGCGGACAGAGCCTACGGGCAGGCAGTCCGGGCAATCCAGAGGATAGGAGCGGGTTTCGACACGTATTCATCGGCCATGGAGCAGACAGTCTCCTATACGCTCGATTCCACTTTGGAAACCGTGGACCATGCGGAAGAAAAAGCGACCCGCATTGCCACGGAGTTGGGATTTGGCGAAGACGAAGTGATGCAGATCTCGATGGCGGTGCGCGAAGGCGCAGTGAATGCGGTTTTGCACGGCAACGCATACGCTCCCGACAAGAAGGTGATTCTGGCCTTTGAGCGCACTCCGGAGGATCTGGTCATCACCATTCGCGATCAGGGCAGGGGCATTGACTTGGGCTGCATTCCGAATCCTCTGGCGCCGGAAAATCTGCTCAAGACTTCAGGACGCGGCATTTTTCTTATGCGGTCGTTCATGGACGTGGTGGAAATCCGCCCGTCTCAGACAGGCACGGAAATTAAACTGATCAAGCACGTCCACGGACGATCCGCGGGCGTCAAGGAGGGGTCTCAGTGAGCATGAAACTTAGTACTCGGCAGGTGGACGGAGTCACCATTGTGGACGCCAGCGGCCGCATCACTCTCGGCGAAGGCAGCGTCCTGATGCGCGATACCGTTCGCGACCTGCTCGCCAAGGGCAACAAGAAGATTGTGTTGAACCTGGGCGACGTCAACTACATCGACAGTTCCGGCATTGGCGAGCTGGTCAGCGCCTTCACCACCACCAAGAACCAGGGTGGCGAACTCAAGCTGCTCAACCTCACCAAGAAGGTGCACGACCTGCTGCAGATCACGAAGCTCTACACCGTCTTCGATGTGAAAGAGGACGAGACCGCCGCAGTCAAGGCCTTCAAATAATCTTGCTGTTGATTTGAAAGGGCGCGGCTTGAAGCCGCTCCCTTGTCATCCTGACGAAGTGGAGTCCTCGGCGAAGCCGAGGACTCCCAAGGAAGGACCTCTGTACTCTGCCGGCGCTGACAAGAACCCTTCGGACTTCTTCCGGATGTCGCCGGTTCAATCCCGCATCGCGTTTGGCATCCAGAACGGTCAACGAGTGTCAATCGCCTGTTAACAACAGTCACACAAAGACTTTGTCGGGCACGGCGCAGATCAACCCTGCCCTTGGCTCCCAAGATCATCACCGGCAATTGGCGATCGACTGCGCGTAATCCCATACTTCTCCGGGTGAGGGATAGTGATCCCACAACTTTGTGTCGACTTCCATGTTTCCCACTCCCGGGACGTCAATATGGAGAGTTTCGCCGGGCGTGACGGAGTAGGTGGTTTCTGGCAGCTCGTCGATGTCGTTCTTGGAGACCGACCGATAGATGCGAACGGACCGAATGCCCAACTCAATGTGTTCACCGTCATCTGCGATAATTCGAAACGTGTAAACCCCTCGCCCTCCATCCGTGCCCTCCATTCGCACGGTCGTGCAATACCCGTCCGCCCCCGCAACCAGCGTGCACGGCAAAGTGTGGCCTTCGGCTGGCTTGGCCGTCAGCATCAATACTCTGCCTCGCGTGTGGGCACGCACTCTCCCAATCAAGAGGTTGGAGCTCAGCCCAACCACTGCAAGTAACAACAGGGCGAAAGCCAATCTTGGTATTCGCATAGTCTCCCATCCGCGTCGCCACCAATTCGACATGAACCTTTGTTCTTTCCTCCAACGACGCACTTCGGGTTCTTCCGATGATTTCAAGCTGGCCACGAGGCGCAACTCAGCGCCGATCTCCGCGTATTCCTTCAGGCGGCAGCGACATATTTCGCACCGGTCAACATGGTCAGCGGCATCAACGGAAATACTTTCCCCATCACAAATCGCCGAGACAAACTCGCCTGCTTCCTCGCACCTCATACGCTCTCCTTCGAGTTCTGCCGTGTTCTCATCCAAATTTTCCGTAACGCTTCCCGTGCTGCAAACAACCTTGATCGCACAGTCCCCACAGGTATATCCAAACATTGAGCCAGTTCCATATACGACTGCCCTTCGACCTCCCGCAGCCACAGTAACGTTCGCTGCTCAATCGAGAGCTGTGCGAACGCGTCGCTTACAATCAAAACGGATTCCGTCCGGCTCACACTCGCATCACTTTGGCTTATCACAATTTCCGGACTCTGCTGCCGCCACCACTCGGCCGCGCTCTTGCGCCCAATTCCGTAAAGGTAAGCCCGCAGTGTTCCCCGATTCGGCTGGAACCCATTCGGACGGCACCACAGTTTTGTGAAAACCTCTTGCGTGATGTCCTCGGCCACCTGAGGGCTGTTCACTATCTGTCGCAAGAATGCCTGCAGACGCTGCGCATTGTCGCGGTAAAACGCGTCGAATACTTCTTCATTACCGCGGCAAATCTGCCTCCATAGCTCTGAGTCGTCTGACAATCAGCCTCTCCAACCGGTTATTCGGGTGAACAGCCCAAAAGGTTCATTTGAACCGAAGAAATTTTGTTGCCAATCCAAGGTTGTCTACCAAGAATGGCTTCCCTTGCCCCAGCTCTAACTCCGGCAATGAGTAAAATTCCTCTTTATTGGAAGGTTGTTCGAAATCGAGGATCATTTGCTAACTGTTGATAAATCGCGATCACACTCATTGACCGGTTTCCGGACCACACCGGCGTGCAACGCTCGCCGCTTCCCTTCATCCCGATTTCCGCCATATACTGCGGGCTGTTCGCCGGGGGCGCTGGAATCGCGGGTGGAGGGGCCATTAGCTGCGAACGCGGACGGCAAACCGTCGAGGAGTTCGTCCGCCTGGAAGCGGCACACGACTTGAACCATCTTCGGCAGATCGACCGCATCTTGGGTGGGTATATGACCGTGCAGTCGTAGGTGCAAGCGAGTCACCGAGATAGTATGGCGGACGCCGTCCGTTCGCAACAATGCCCAACTGCCAGTAGTGGTGCAGTTTGGCCTTGACACGACTTTGTCATCCTGAGCGTAGCCGTTTTTCAGGCGTAGCGAAGAGCCTGCTCTGAGCGAAGCCGAACGAATCTCCCGCTTAACCGGCCTAATGCGTAAGCCAAACTGCACCACTACCCAACTGCCCCCAGAAATTCACAGGCTCGCTGTGACATCTAACCTTGCCCGAGCCTCCGACCCACTCCATAATTGCTCTAGCAAAGAGAGTGAATTCGGAGCAAACGAAAAGGGGGTATGGTGCCAAGAATCAATCCCTAACCCCTTTGTTATCCGGATTTTGACTCCTAACTCCTTTGCCCTGCGGATTTTACGAGGAAAAATCTGCTACCGCGATGATTCTAAAGAGTCGAGGGGGGAGGGGGGTACCCCGTTCGAAGAAGGTAAACAGTTACCAAACCGTGAACAGTTCAGATCGACACGAAGGCCGATGAAACTATTTTCTCCTCAGATCGAGAATTCTGCGTACTGGGCCCTGAGTACTAGGTACCTCTGCGCCATATTGTCAGCGACCCTGCTGTCCGCAACAGCCTCCGCCTCCGACTGCCTCCCCATCCGCGAAGCTAAACAGCATGTCGGAGAAACGAAGTGCGTGACGGGAAAAGTCTTGCGCGTGAAAGTCGGCGCCAGAGGCGTGCACTTCGTTGATTTCTGCGAAGATCAAATGGCTTGCCCGTTTACGGTCGTGGTCTTTCCTCACGACTTAAAGGATGTGGGCGACGTCCGCCGCCTCGCCGGACAGATGATTGAGATTCACGGCCCGGTAAAACTCTACGACGGCCGCGCCGAAATCATTCTGAACCGCGTCAGCCAGTTGACCGGCGGCTCAACCCTGATCCCTCCCCTGCCCAAGAACTACGACGTGGAAAAGCAAGGTCACTACAGCGCCGGCCGGCTGCATCCCCCGAAGAAGCCCGCGAAGACCTACTCTACGCCGAACTCCGCCGCAACTTATGGCAATGAAACGGATGTCGGCGGAGACCCGCCGCAGTGAGATAGACTCGTCTCGCATGTACATAGACATTGACTTTATGTACATTAATGGTAGACTAGCTGGAAGGAGGCAAACTTAAATGGCCGTCACCCGTACGCGGACTCACAAACACTTTCAACTGGATTCAGCGAAGATCAAGCGCGCCCAAAAAGCCTTGGGCGCAAAAACGGAGACGGAAACCCTCGAACGGGCGCTGGACAGAGTAATCGCCGAAGAACGAAGAAACCGCGTTTTGCGCGAAGCCAACGAACAATTCTTCAGGAGCGGCATCGAAATTAAAGACGTTTATGGCGTGCTGGATGAATAGATGCTGCCTGCCCTGTTTGACACATCCATTTATGTTTCCGCCCTGCGACGTCGAGACGCCGGTCCCGCGGTTGCCCGATTCGTCGCCGAGAACGATATATGGCTGAGCGCAGTCGTACTGGAAGAACTTTATGCTGGCGCCCGCGAACGTGACCGGCATGTGGTGGAACTGCTCGAAAATCACTTTGACGAGGAGAGTCGAATCCTGTTGCCGGATCTCGACGACTGGATTCAGGCTGGCAAAGTATTGTCACGACTGGCGGCCAAGTACGACTATGAGAAAATCGGGCGAAACCGGCTCACCAATGACGCGCTGATGGCGATGAGCGCGGCGCGAGCGGGGGTCACCGTTGTCACCGCCAATGTGCGGGACTTCCGCAGGCTGGCCGAATTCCGAACTTTTTCCTGGCAGGTGGTAACCATCTGACCTCACACCATTCCCTTCCTCAACTCCTCCAGCGGATACCGCGTCCCGCGCCAGATGATGCCGTCGTTCCACAGCGCATGGCACATGGAGAGCAGCAAGGTATACACAAACAGCACTGTGCTAACGGGATGCAGCAGGAAATAATAGGCCGGAACCCCCGAGCGCCAAGACATGCCTGCATAAATTGAAAACATCGAGGCCAGCGCGATGGCGTAAGGCAAACGCTCCCAGCCGTGCGCGAGCCAGACACCGAGAAACGGCATCAGATTCAGGAAGGCCAGGCCGAATGCCGAAATCAGCGTGCGCCACCACTGGAAAGACAACACGGCGAAAAAGTTCTTGGTCAGATTCTCGACCACGCCTCGCGCACCGCGCGCCCAGCGAATCGAAATCAGGTCTTCGCCAAAAACATTGCGCTGCGCGAAGCCCGCGTTCTTCACGACTTTGCCCAGCTTCATGTCGTCAAGTACTTCCATTCGCAACGCTTCGTAGGTTCCCACCGCTTCATACGTGCTGCGGCGAACCAGGTTGAATGCGCCCACGCCCATGTGGTCTTTCGACTTCGGGTCGGCCACCTTCCACGGTCGATGTCCGAAAACGAACATAGTCTGAAAAAAAGCGATCATCATGAATTCGCCCGGTCGCTTCATGATCATCTGCGGAAACACTACGACGTGATCTGCACGCTCCGCTTCGGCATAGGCCAGAGCGCGCCGCAGCGAGTCCGGCTTGAACTGCACGTCGGCGTCGGTAAACAGCAGCCAGTCGCCTTTCGCCTCGTTCGTCGCAGTCCACATCGCATGCGTCTTGCCCAACCATCCCGCAGGCAGCTCGCGGTGATGAATCACGCGCAGGCGACCATGCACGGCGGGACGGGCTGCAACGCTCTCCATGATCTCGCCCGTGCGGTCTGTCGAGCGGTCGTTGACCGCAATCACTTCATAGTTGTCGTAATCGAGTTCAAGCAGTCGAGCCAGAGATTCCCCGATGTCGGTTTCTTCGTTGCGCGCTGGCACGATAATCGAAACCAGGGGATTGCCGGATGCGGCAACCGGATTGCGGTTCCATTCAGGCTTCGTTATGTTGGCGACGCTGGGCATACCGATCGCAGCGTCGATGATGCGAGAGAACCAGGCTAGCGCGAGAATCGTCCCTGCAATCCAGTGAAAGTAATGCATCCCGGCTAGGTCTTCCCTGCCTCAAGAGCGGCGCCGCTTACCGCCGGCGCGAATTTCATCCCGTAAAACAGTATGGCAGATGAAATCATCATGGCGATAACCGGAAGGATGAATGCTGCCTGCAGCGAGCGCCGGTCCGCAACCCAGCCCATCATGGTGGGCGAAGGCACGTCGCCCAGAATGTGAATGATGAAAATGTTCACTGCCAGCGCTGTGGCGCGAATGTGAGCGTCGACTGAGTTGATCACTGCAGCGTTCAGCGGCGCGGTATTCAGCAGAAGAAAAAACGCCGCGAGAGCGATGGCAGGAATCATGGCGCGGCCTTTGACGAAGAGCGCGACAATCATCACGGGGACGCCGAGCGCCATGCTCGCCGCCGAAACCAGATAATAAGAACCCTTCAGGCGTGGCAGCAGATAGTCGCCCAGCCATCCGCCCGCCAAGGCCGCGACGATTCCGTCTCCAACAATGATCAAGCCGAACGTGAGGTTCGCTGCCTCCAGCGTGTAGTGTCGCTCGCTGTAGAGAAACTGCGGCATCCACACTTGAATGCCGCCTAGAGAGAACGTCATGGCTGCCATGCCGAGCGTGGAAGTCAGGAACGCAGGATTGCGCGCTAACCCGAACAGCGTTGTCCGCTCCGGAGTGCTTTGCAGCGAGTCAAACTGCCCGCGCTCCGGCTCTTTGAGAAACATGACGGCGATCGCCAGCAGGAATCCGGGGCCAGCCGCGATATAGAACGGAAACCGCCAACCATACTGCGGAGCCAGATAACCACCGAGCAAGTATCCCGCGGCCGAGCCCACGGGAATCGCCAGATAAAAGACGCCCAGGATCCGACCACGTTTCTCTTCCGCAAAAAGATCGGCGACGAAGGTCGGCGCGATTGTGACGAACGTTGCTTCGCCGATTCCAACCAGCGTGTG
>JBAWCJ010000169.1:0-20710 GCA_049590215.1 Candidatus Sulfotelmatobacter sp.
CCCGTTGCCCGTTTGACCCTTCTTTTCTCACGCCTGTAAGATCGAAACAGCACTCAGCATTCAACAATCAGCATTCAGTTCCGGGTTGAGGACGGACCACCCAACTTCTGACTGGCTGATTGCTGACTGCTGAGTGCTGACTGCTTTCCATGCCGCACGAACTGTCCAAATCCTACGAACCGGGTGCGATTGAGACGCGCTGGGCCGAGTACTGGGTCAAAGAAAAACTTTTCTCCGTGCGCACGCCACCTGAAGGGGAAACCCGTCCCGTCTTCACGCTGCTGTTGCCACCTCCGAATGTGACCGGCCGCCTGCACATGGGCCACATGCTCAACCAGACGCAGATGGATATCATCGTGCGCTGGCATCGTATGCGCGGCTTCATCACGCTCTGGCTGCCGGGGACCGATCATGCCGGCATCGCTACCCAAATGATGGTCGAGCGGCAACTCGCCAAAGAAGGCAAGAAGCGCCGCGACCTGGGCCGCGAAAAATTCATCGAGCGCGTGTGGGAGTGGAAGAAACTTTACGGTGGCGCGATTCTCGACCAGATGAAGCGCCTCGGCGCCTCGGTCGATTGGGACCGCGAATATTTCACCATGGACGAAAATCTTTCGCGCGCGGTGCGCGAAGTCTTCGTCCGTCTGTATGAAGAAGGGCTGATTTATCGCGGAAAATACATCGTCAACTGGTGTCCGCGCTGCGAGACGGCAATCTCCGATCTCGAAGTAAAGCACGAAGAAGTCGCCGGAAAGTTGTGGGAGATTCGCTATCCGATTGTTGGCTCGGACGAATTCATCACCGTGGCAACCACGCGGCCAGAAACGATGCTGGGGGACACAGCGATTGCAGTAAATGCGAAAGACGAACGCTATACGCATCTTCACGGCAAGAAGGCTCTGCTGCCGCTGATGAATCGCGAGATTCCGATCATCACCGACGAGCTGGCGCAGCCCGAGTTCGGCACGGGCGCAGTGAAAGTGACGCCGGCGCACGATCCCAACGATTTCCAGGCGGGCAAGCGCCACAACCTGCCGCAGATCGACGTGATGGACGAGCACGCGCACATGAACCAGAACGCCGGCCGGTATGCGGGCCTCGATCGTTACGAAGCCCGAAAGATGGTGCTCGTCGACTTGCAGGCCGGTGGGTTTCTTGTCGCCGAAAAAGATTACGCGCTCTCGCTCGGCAAATGCGATCGCTGCGGAACGGTGGTCGAGCCGCGTTTGTCCGAACAATGGTTCATCAAAATCCAGCCGCTAGCCGACAAAGCAATCGAGGCCGTCCAAAGCGGCGAGATCACAATCGTTCCGGAAAACTACAAACAGATTTATTTGAACTGGATGAACAACATCTACGACTGGTGCATCTCGCGCCAGCTGTGGTGGGGCCATCGCATTCCCGCGTGGACCTGTGATGGCTGTAAGGAAGTGATCGTTGCGCGCGAAGCTCCGGCGAATTGTCCAAAATGCGGCGGCAAAAAGCTCGAACAGGTTTCCGACGTGCTCGACACCTGGTTTTCTTCGGGACTTCTACCGTTCACGACTCTGGGCTGGCCGGGGAAAACGCGCGACCTCGAAGTTTTTTATCCGACCACGCTGCTCATCACCGCCTACGAGATTCTCTTCTTCTGGGTAGCACGCATGATCATGTTCGGGTGCCACTTTATGCAAGGGCACGAGCAGGATCCCGCGATCAAGAAAGCCAGCGGCTGGGCGGGAAAGAAGGATGACAGCGTGCCCTTCCGGCAGGTGTACATCCACGCCCTGGTGCGCGATGCTGAAAGACAGAAGATGTCGAAGACCAAAGGTAACGTGATCGATCCTCTGGAGATCATCGACCGCTTCGGCACCGATGCGACCCGTTTCACGCTGGCCGCCATGGCCGCGCCCGGCACCGACATCGCCTTCAGCGAAAGCCGCACCGAAGGTTATCGCGCCTTCGCCAACAAGATTTGGAACGCTGCACGATTCATGTTCATGAATGTGGATCGCCTGGGATTCATGTGGGCCCAGCCACCCTCGGCTGTCCAGCCGGGACGGAATCCCAGCAGTCTTAACCCAGGAATCGAGCATTTCAATGCAGACACTCTCGAAGATCGCTGGATTCTCTCCCGTTTCAATCGCGTGACGGCGGAAGTAAACGACGCCCTCGAAACCTACCGCTTCCATGAAGCGGCCAACCGCATCTACGATTTTTTCTGGGGAGAGTTCTGCGATTGGTATATCGAGCTGATCAAACCGCGGCTGACCTTCGAGGAAGGCGCCGACAGGACCCAAGCGAGCCTCGCATGCACGAATCTGGTCAACTTGTTTGACGCGTCATTGCGCTTGCTGCATCCGGTGATGCCCTTCATCACCGAAGAAATCTGGCAGGCAATGTATGAAGGCCGTCCGCCGCTGAAGTCGATTGCGCTCGCGCCCTATCCGCAGCCCAACGAGAAACAGTTCGATCTGAACGCTGAGACCGAGACGGCGATTCTGCAGGATTTGATCGTAAATGTAAGAAATGTTCGCGCGGAACTGAAGGTCGAGCCCAAGGTAAAGGTGCCGATCGAAGTCTTTGCGCCAGAGCCCGGAATTCGCGCCATGGTCGAGCAGAATCGTGGCGCGGTGGAGCGCTTGGCAAATGTCGAGAAAATCACGTTTGCGGATAGCTCTCTCGCGAAGCGTGCCGGCGCCCGCAGTACAGCGCGTTTCGATGTCCATGTGGTTTACGAAAGAAAGATCGACGTCACCGCTGAGCGCGAGCGCTTGACCAAAGAGCTGGATAAAATTGAAAAAGAGTTCGCGAACAATCAGCGACAGTTGGGCAACGAGCAATTCCTGGCGAAAGCGCCCGAAAGGGTAGTCGAGGGTTTGCGCCGCCGCGCTCAGGAATTGATCAGCCTGCGCGAAAAGCTAACGCGTCAATTAGATGAGTTGCAAGGCACAAACGCAAATGTCTAGAACTGGCAACTGACAACTGGTCACTGCCAACTGTCTTATGGACTTCAACAGTCGTCGCATCACCGCGATCCTGGAAAACGCGCTGCTCGAAGACCGGGCCACGCGCGATGCGACCAGCTATGCCTGCATTGATGCCAACCAGCGTGCCTCGGCCACGATCCTCGCAAAACAGGATTGCATTCTGGCCGGCATTGGCTGCGTGGGTCGCATCCTCGATGTCTACGCCGCACTCGACGGCGCCGTCACCTCTCATTACGAAGTCACCACGCATCCCGAAATTTTCGACGGCGTCCGCCTGCACAAAGGACAATCAATCGCGGTAATTCGGCACAACGCGCGCGTCATTCTGTCCTGCGAACGAGTGATTCTGAACTTCCTGCAGCGCATGAGCGGAATCGCCACGCTAACCCGCAAGTTCGTCGACGCGGTCTCTGGCACCAAGGCCCGCATTCTCGACACTCGCAAGACCGCTCCCGGCCTGCGCGTGATCGACAAGTACGCCGTACGCTGCGGCGGCGGACAGAACCACCGGCTCGATCTCTCCGACGGAGTCTTGATCAAGAACAATCATATAGCGCTCGCGGGAGGAATCGCGCCGGCGATTGAGCGCGCGCTACACAACCGCCGGGGTTCCCAGATCCTCGAAGTCGAAGTGCGCACTCATGAAGAATTGGAACAGGCGCTCGCCAGTGGAGCGGAAGCGATCCTGCTCGACAATATGACTCCGGAAGACGTGCACCGCGCCGTCGAGCGTTGCGCGAAACTGGAGCGCCATGTTCCGCTCGAGTGTTCGGGCGGCATCCGTCTCGAAAATGTTCGCGCCTACGCCGAAGCCGGCGTAGATTTCATCTCCGTCGGCCTGCTGACCCACTCGCCCCAGGCAGTCGATATGAGCCTGCGCGTAGTGCCGGCCTGGGTAATCATCTAAATCGCGGCTACTTAGCCTTCAGATCGAGGGCCGTCGGATGTGTCGGCTGGTATAGTCCCAACTCGCCGCCGCTGGGAAGATGGAACGTAGTCTTGATTCCCCACCGCGCGGTTTCAACCGCTGAGCAAGTTACTTTCTTCGCTCGCAGCCGCGCGATCTCGGCCTGCAAGTCGTCGCACATCAGGTAAACGACGGCGCCCAACAGTGAACGGCCCGCATGCGTCTGGTTGCGGCTCTCGCTATCGGCGGGATGGATTGCAGCTTCTGCGGGAGGAAGCGCAAAAATCAGCCAGCCTCCGCCGGCATCGATGGACCTGAACTCCAGAACGTCGCGCAAGAATACCCGGTCGGCGTCCGGGTTTTCGCTGTAGAAAAGGATGTGCGTGCCGGTAATCATGCGACGAGTTTAGCAGCCTCCGAGGGCGAGGCGCAGCCTGGAGATTGTCGTTTCCCGCGAATTCACGCATAATTCCTGCATTAAGAAGACGGCGACAACTCGGAAGAGTCAACCTTTACGCACGAAATCTGCCGCGAGCCGGTCGAAGGCAACCCTCGCGTCACACTCTCAGGCCACCGACGTTCGCCTGGGCCGCATCGTGCGCCTGTTGATGGAACACGCGACGGTGGTCGCAAGCGGAACCAAGATCGCGCAGGAGATTTCTTCCAACCGTTCTGAGGTTTGGCGGCTGATTCAGCAGCTACGCGGGCTGGGCGTGGATGTAGCGGGGCATCCGGCAACGGGCTACCGCCTAAGAGCGGTTCCGGATCTTCTTCTGCCCGAGATCTTGCAACCCATGCTTCGCGGCACCATCTTCGACAGTCAGCTTCATCATTTTTATAAGATCGGCTCGACCAACACCGCGGCCATGGCAGCTGCGGCGGAGGGCGCCGCCGACGGCAGCGTGTTTCTCGCCGAAGAGCAAACTGCGGGACGAGGCCGCGGAGCGCACCTCTGGCAGTCGCCGCGCTCAACGGGAATTTACTGTTCGGTCGTGCTGCGCCCGGCGTTGCCGCCTTCCGAAGTGCTTGTGCTGGCGCTCGCAGCAGGTTTGACGGTGCGCGCGGCAATTGAGCAAGTGGACTCTCGCGTGAGCCTAGACCTGAAGTGGCCCAACGACGTCCTGATCGGAGGCAAGAAAGTATGCGGCATTCTCACCGAGATGAACGCCGAGGTCACGCGCGTGCGCTATGTGATCATCGGAATCGGAATCAACGTAAACCAGGAAAGTTTTCCCAAAGAATTGGAGAGCGAAGCAACGTCGCTGCGAATGGCAACTGGCAGCGAATGGTCGCGAGTGGAACTGACCGCGGCTTTGCTAAAATCGCTCGACCGGGAATATCGTCAGTTGGTCGAACAACCGGACGCGCGTCAATCGATTCTACGGCGTTTTGCCGAGCAGTCGTCCTGGGTGCGAGGCAAACAAATTCGCGTCGAGGAGAACGGTTCGAGAATCGAAGGAACAACAGAAGGCTTCGACCAGCGCGGTTTCCTGCAAGTGCGAACCGCACAGGGATTGCAGACGGTACTGAGTGGAATGGTGAGAGAGAAGTGAAACACGAGCCGTCGTTCTAGGGTGAGTTTGGGAAGCAGCAGGTTCGGGAAGGGTAGGGCTTCCAGCCGTGCCGTCCGAGGCCCAAAAAATGAGGGCTTTAGCCCCCGGGGGCGGAATGCGGATTATCAGCTTTTAACAACGGACAGTCATGCTTTTCGTTCTCGATGTCGGTAACACGAACACGGTCTTAGGAGTTTTCGCCCGCGCTGAAAAGCCGCATCCCGGCGGAGACGCCGACGCCGCCCCGCGCTACGAACGCCTTGTAGCCAACTGGCGCGTCGCAACCCGGCAGGGCAGCACGGTCGACGAATACGGAGTCCTGTTCCGCAATTTATTTTCGATGGCGAGCCTCGAGGCATCAGGCATTCACGGCATCGTGATTTCATCGGTAGTGCCGCCGCTCGATCCCGTGCTCCGCCAGGTTTGCGAGCGCTACTTCAATTCCAAGCCGCTCTTGATCGAGCCCGGAATTAAAACCGGTATGCCCGTGCATTACGACAATCCTGCGGAAGTCGGCGCCGACCGCATCGTGAATGCCGTGGCTGCATTCGAAAAATACAGCGGCCCCTGCGTCATCGTCGACTTCGGCACCGCCACCACCTTCGACTGCGTTTCGGCAAAAGGCGAGTATCTCGGCGGAGTGATTTGCCCCGGCATCGGCATCTCCGCCGACGCACTCTTTCAGCGCACCGCGCGCCTGCCCCGGGTCGAGATCCGCAAGCCCGCGCGCGTCATCGGCACCAACACCGTGGGCAGCCTGCAGTCTGGGCTCTACTACGGCTATCTTGGCCTGGTGGATGGCATTCTCGAACTTCTCCTCGGCGAGTTAGGCAAGGAGACGCGCGTCATCGCCACCGGCGGACTGGGCCCGATGATCGGCACAGGATCGAAATACATCAAGACAGTCGACGATTTTCTAACCCTCGAGGGCCTGCGCATCATCTGGGAGCGGAACCAGCCGGCACGGCCGGCGCCCGAGACCGCACACCAGGTTGCACCCAAGGCGAAGAACGGCGGCGAACGCGCCACTCCGCGCCCCCCTCGCTGAACCTCCGTGGACAATTATTTCCAATATTTCTCGGAAGTTGAAGAACATTTTCTGCGGCGGCGCGGATCGCCCCTTATTGGTTCGACTCTCGATTGGGCCCAGATCGAGATCTGGAAGAACGCTGGCATCCCTCTCGAGGCCGTGCTTCGTGGTATCGACATTGCATTCGATAAGTATGAGCAGCGTAAATCGAAAAGGCACGAGAAGATCAACAGCATTCTTTGGTGTGCGCAGGCTGTGCTGTCTGCAGCGGAAGATATGAAAGAAGCGGCAGTAGGCGTAGCTGCTGATCAACCGGCCCAGGGCAAATCGCCCGCGGGCCAAGGCTTTGAGCCCGAGGTCATCGTAGCCTTCCTGCGCCGCAACGCCGACCTGCTGCAGGCGGCGAAGCTTCCGCATAGCACCGGAATTTCCGTTCATGCGGTCGCCGAAGACTCCGCCGCCACGCTACGCAAGCTCGCCCATCAAACCGCGATTCCGAGAACGCAGCCAAGGCTGGAAGACCTGGAGCGCCATCTCACTGTGCTGGAGGAAAAACTTTTCGCCGCGCTGTTAGCCGCCACACCGGACGAAGAAATCGTGACGGTCCGGGCCCAAGCCGATCGCGAACTAGCGCCCTACCGGCGCAAGATGGCCGCAGCCCAGATCGAGCAACTGCAAAAACAATATGTCCACAAGCGCCTTCTGGAAAAATACAATCTGCCGCGCCTCAGCTTGTTCTACATGTGACCTATGATCTTCACGGACGCATGCAGTAACGTGGAAGAGCGGCGCTTCAGCGCCGCGTAGCGCCCATAATAAATGTGGGCTTTAGCCCCTGAATATCACCTCATGACCCACTCCTCCGATGCACTCATTCTCGGCGGCGGCGCGGCCGGACTGATGTGCGCCATCGAAGCCGGCAAGCGCGGCCGCCGCGTCGCGGTGCTCGAACACGCCGACCGACTGGGCAAGAAGATCTTGATCTCCGGCGGCGGACGCTGCAACTTCACCAACCTTTACTGCCGTCCGGAAAACTTCATTTCCTCAAATCCGCACTTCGCCAAGTCAGCGTTAGCCCGCTACACCCCGCAAGATTTCATCGCCCTCGTCGAAAAGCACAACATCCCCTATCACGAAAAAACTCTGGGCCAGCTTTTCTGCGATCGCTCCGCCCGCGACATTCTCAGCATGCTCGAAGCCGAGTGCGAGCATGCCGGAGTAAGCATCTTCCTGAACACAAATATTCAGAAAGTCGAGCGAGCCACCGAGTTCATCGCGCGCGCCCCAAATGCAGAGTTCAAAGCGCCAGTGCTCGTAGTTGCTACCGGAGGCCTTTCGATCCCGAAAATTGGCGCGACATCTTTCGGCTACGACCTGGCGCGGCAGTTCGGCCTCGCCATCCGCGAGCCCTGGCCCGGCCTCGTGCCGCTCACCCTGAGCAAGGAAGACTGCGATCGCTATTGCGATCTGGCAGGAGTTTCCGCCGAAGTCATTGCATCGTGCAACGGTCAGCAATTCAGCGGGAAGATGTTGATCACGCATCGCGGCCTGAGCGGCCCCGCGATCTTGCAGATTTCCTCCTACTGGAAACCATCGCAGTCGATCCTGATCGATCTCGCGCCCGGCGGCGAGGTTACGGCCGCATTTCGCGATCCAAAGACGCCGCGAAATCTAAGCACACTTCGAACCGAATTGCGAAAGTTCCTGGCCCATCGCTTCGCCGACCGCTGGCTGGAAACGCATGCCCCAACTTCCTGGACAAACGCTGCCCTCGCTGATTTCGAGAAACAAACGCACGCCTGGTCGCTCACACCAACAGGAACAGAAGGCTACGAAAAAGCCGAAGTAATCGCAGGCGGCCTCGACACCAATGAACTCTCCGCCAAGACCATGGAAACCAGGAAGGTTCCCGGCCTGTTCTTCATCGGCGAGCTAGTAGACGTGACCGGCCATCTCGGCGGCTTCAACTTCCAGTGGGCCTGGTCCTCAGGCGCGGCCGCTGGACGCGCCCTGTGACCCGCAACCAGCTGGTTTAATCGTCCGAACTTATACGCAAAGTTCTTCTTCCACCGTTCTCTCCTTTATCATTACCGCCATGCCAAAAAAACTCCGCTGGGGAGGTCTCAGCACCGCCTCGATCGGTCTCAGGAAAGTCATTCCCGCCATGCAACAGGGGGAACACTCGATCGTAGTAGCCATAGCGTCCCGCGATCTCGCGAAGGCGAAGCAGGCCGCGGCCGCCCACGGCATACCTACCGCCTACGGCTCCTACGAAGAACTTCTCGCCGACCCCAACGTCGACGCCATTTACAATCCTCTTCCCAACCAGCTTCACGTCCCCTGGACAATAAAATCCGCCGAGGCCGGCAAGCATGTTCTCTGCGAAAAACCCCTCAGCCTGACCGAAGCCGAGGCCAAATCCCTCCTCGCCGTCCGCGCCCGCACCGGAGTCAAGATCGGCGAAGCCTTCATGATCCGCAGCCATCCCCAATGGTTGCGATTCAGCGAACTTATCAACCAGGGCCGCGTCGGCGAACTCCGCTCTGTCGTCGGCTTCTTCAGTTACCACAACATAGACTCAAGCAACATCCGCAACCAGGTCGAGTCCGGCGGCGGCGCCCTCATGGATATCGGCTGCTACCTCATCCACGCCTCCCGCTACGCCTTCGCGCAAGAGCCCACGCGAGTCGTTGCCCGCATCGAGCGCGATCCCAGGATGCACACCGACCGTCTCACTTCAGCGATTCTCGACTTCCCCGCGGGCCAAGCCATCTTCACCTGCAGCACGCAGCTAGCTCCCTACCAGCGCGTCCAGTTTCTCGGCACCCGCGGACGCATTGAGATCGAAATCCCCTTCAACGCCCCAATCGACCGCCCCACGCGCCTCTTCATCGACGACGGCAGCGACCTCTCCGGCGCGGGCATTACCACGGAAACCTTCTCCATCTGCAATCAGTACACTTTGCAGGGCGATGCTTTCTCCAAAGCGGTTCTCGAAAATACCGAAGTCCCCGTCCCCCTCGAAGACGCCATCAAAAACATGGCCGTAATCGATGCCATCCGTGACTCCGCCAACTCAGGCGAATGGGCCCCGATACCGTAGAATCAAGTCTTGCTCCTAAACATTGAAAAGCTTATCTACGGCGGCGACGGATTAGCTCGTCTTCCCGCCAATTCATCGAAAAACGCATTGCCCCGCGCCAGGGACAAAGCCAAAGACCGCGGCCGCGGCAAGGCCGTCTTCGTCCCCTTCGTTCTCGCCGGAGAAAAAATCGAAGCATCAATCACCGAAGAAAAGCCAGGCTTCGCTCGCGCCCACGCCAACGCAATCATTGAACCCTCGCCGCACCACATCCCACCCCCCTGCCCGCATTTCACCCGCTGCGGCGGATGCCACTACCAGCACGCCGCCTACGAGCATCAACTCGACATCAAGAAAGAAATCCTGCGCGAAAATTTGCGCCGCATCGCCAAGCTCGAACTGCAGTGTGAGATTCAACTGCATCCTTCGCCGCCCTGGAACTATCGCAACCGCTCGCGCCTGCAGGTAAGAACCCAACCCAACTTCGCAGCGGGATACTTCAAGTTCTCCTCGCACGAACTCCTGCCGGTCGAAGAGTGTCCGATCAGTTCGCCGCTGATCAATCGTGGCATCGCAGCTCTATGGCGAGCAGGACGCGCCAGCAAGGCGGTAGAAGGCGTACGCGAAATCGAATTCTTCGCCAACGCCGATTCGAATGGGAATGAAACAAAATTACTCCTCGAGTTCCTGTGCGCTCCCGAAGCCCGCCGCGCAGCAGTCCGAGCGTGGGCCGAAGATTTGCGTTCATCGATGCCAGAAATAGCTGGCGTGGTTGCGTTCCGCGAGCCGCAAAAAGGCGTGCAAGAGCCCTTGGTCACAGTCGGCGCTTCGGAATTGACCTATCACACGAAAACCGCAGCCTACCGCGTAAGCGCCGGCGCCTTCTTCCAGACTAACCGCTTCCTGATCGATGAATTGGTCAACATCGTAACGGCGGGCCGCTCCGGCGAGCTGGCCCTCGATCTCTACGCTGGTGTCGGCCTGTTTTCCACAGCCCTGGCCTGTAACATCCGTCACATCGTTTCGGTTGAGTCGTCACAGACAGCCGCCAGCGACCTTCCCTACAATTTGCCCGTCAACGGAAAGGCGGTGCAGTCGACGGCGGAGCAGTACCTGACAAAAGCTCCCAAGCCCGGCGCGGTAGTGCCCGATCTCGTAGTAATCGACCCGCCCCGCAGCGGCCTGGGAGATTCTGTCGCCCAAGCCTTGGCGAAATCAGGCGCCTCCCGGCTGACCTACGCGTCGTGCGACCCCGCGACGCTGGCCCGCGATCTGGTCCCCCTGCAGGCCGGAGGCTATCGAGTGGAAGAGGCACACCTGGTAGATCTGTTCCCCCAAACCTACCACCTCGAAACCGTCCTGCACCTGGCACGCTGAACATGCGGGAACAGCTGCGCTGAAACGTGTGGGGACGGCCGCCTCGTCCGTCCCGCCGAGCGGAGCGAGGCATTCAGCTCGGGAGGGGCACGACTTTAGTCGTGCCGTTAACCAGCCGAATCGATCGAGGCTTTAGCCTCTGAGGTGGGCTCTAGACTCCGGCTCCTTTTTCCGAAGCTCGCTGAGCTGTAATCCATTGCCGCCTCGTTGTCATGCTTACCAGGCCAATACAACCAATGCCTCCGTTACCCCTCATGAACACCCAGCCAGCCGTTTCCGCCCCGCCGGAATTCCAACCCAAGCCCCCCCGCCAACCCATGCTATGGGCCGCCCTGTCGTACTCCTTAGGAATTGTCGCTGGCATCAATGCCTGGCGTCCGGCGTCGTGGTGGATAGCGGCAGCCATAGCATTCATAGCCGCGGGATTATATTTCGCGCGCAGACGCAAGTGGCTCGGAGTGATCCTGGCTCTCGGTGCATTCTTCCTGGCCGGCGCGCTTCACATCCAACTGAGAGGTTCAACCGAAGCTCTCGACCCGAGCCTTCAGCCGTTCGACAACCAGCAACTGGTGATGACCGGTCACGTCACGCGAGACGGAAAATTCCGCGAAAGCGCTCCCAACGAAATCAGACAGACCCTCGACGTCGAAACCGAAGAGATCGTCGCCGAAAACGGCAATCGGATCCCCGTGCATTCCGGCGTGCGGCTCGGAATCTACAGCATCCGCCCCGAAGCGGTTTCACAACGCCTGTTCCATTACGGCGAACGCCTCCGCCTCCCAGTCAGGCTGAAGCTCCCGCGCAATTTCCACAATCCAGGAGGGTTCGACTATCAAGGTTACCTGGCCGCCAACGGCATCTCAGCCCTGGGCTCAGCAAAAGCAGAGGATGTCGAACCACTCCCCGGCTTCTCCGGCCGCCGCGTCGAACTCTGGCGATCCCGCATTCATACCAGCATCATCGCCAAAGTGCACGCGCTCTGGCCTCCGCCCCAGGCCGCGCTCATAGACGCCATGGTCATTGGCGAAGAGGCCTTCATCGACCGCGACACCCGCGTCGATTTCCAGCGCTCCGGCACCTATCACATTCTCGTAGTTTCGGGGATGAACGTAACCATCCTCGCCTTCGTCGCGTTCTGGACTCTGCGCCGCCTGCGCTTAGCCGAAGTTCCCGCAACCCTCCTAACGATTTTTTTCTGTGTCGCCTACGCCTTTCTAACCGAAGTAGGAGCGCCGGTCTGGCGCGCCACACTGATGTGCGCCATCTATCTCGGCACCCGCCTGCTTTACCGCGACCGCGCCATGGTCAACGCGCTAGGAACAGCCGCTCTAGGATTGCTCGTCTTCGATCCCCGCCAACTCTTCACCGCCAGTTTCCAGATGACATTTCTCTGCGTCCTGATCGTCGCGGCAATCGGCCTCCCGCTCATCGAACGCACCTCTCGCCTCTACCGCCAGGCCCTCACCCACTGGGACGCCGACGACTACGGCCCGTCGCTGCCTCCGCAAGTCGCCCAGTTCCGCCTCGACCTGCGCCTGCTCGCCAGGCAACTAGCGCGCTTCATCGGAAACCAATGGTCGCTGCGCCTCATTCGCACCGTCACCATCATCTTCCTCGCCGCGTTCGAGTTGCTGCTGGTCTCAGCGGTAATGCAGATGGGATTAGCCCTCCCCATGGCGTACTACTTCCACCGCGCCACCACGATCGGCCTTCCCGCGAACGTAGCCGTAGTTCCCCTTACGCAGCTTCTAATGCCCGCGGCAATCCTGACCATCGCGCTAGGCTACGTCTCCCCGCTGCTGGCAAAACTTCCCGCGCTGCTAACCACCTTCGCCCTGCAATCCATCACCGGAACCGTCCACGGCCTGGGAGGCCTCCGCTTGGCCGACCTTCGCGTAGCCACTCCTTCTCTAATAACGACGGCAGCAGCCTCTGCCGCGCTGGTCGTAGCAATGCTGTGCGCTCGCCGCCGTGCGCTGCTGGCCTTGGCAGGAACGTTTGCTCTGCTCCTAGCTTCGCTAGCCCTAGCCTTCATTCCCCCTACGCCGCAAACGCGCGCAGGACTCCTCGAAGTAACTTCCATCGACGTAGGCGAAGGCGACTCCATCCTGCTAGTGACGCCGCAAGGCCGCACCTTGCTAGTCGACGCCGGCGGCCCCATCTGGGGCGCCGGCTCCCAACTCGACTACGGAGAAGATGTGGTAGCGCCCTACCTCTGGACCCGCCGCATCTCCCGCCTCGACGCCGTCGCAATCTCGCACGGCCACTCCGACCACATCGGAGGCATGCCCGCAGTGCTGAAAGATTTTCGTCCCAAAGAATTGTGGATCGGTCTGCTGCCCCCAAGCCGCGCGCTCGACAACTTAATCGCCGAAGCGCATCAACTGGGCATCAAAGTAGTTCGCCATTGGGAAGGAGACGAATTCAACATGGGCGGAGCGAAGGTCGATGTGCTCTTCCCACCGCAAGACTGGCCCGTAGGCCTCGAGCCGAAAAACAACGACTCCATGGTCCTGCAAGTCAGCTATGGCAAGACCTCAGTACTTCTCGAAGGCGACGCCGAAAAAGCAGTCGAGCGCCGCATAGCGACCCTCCACCATCCCCACGCCGACTTGCTAAAGGTAGGCCACCACGGCAGCGCAACTTCCACCACTCCAGAAATTCTGCAATCAGTCCGGCCAAGCTATGCCGTAATCTCGCTAGGCTTTAGAACCTCTTTCGGCTTTCCGAAACCCGATGTGCTCGCCCGCTTGCAAGCCGCCGGAGTCCGCGTCTACCGCACCGATCTCGACGGCGCCGTCACCTTCTACTTAGACGGCCACTCGGTCACGCCGTCACTACCAGGTCTTCAGTAAAACTGCGCGAAGCGGGTGGAGCAGGCCTTCCAGGCCTGCGTCAAGACCGACATAAATTTTGGGTTCTAGCCACGGAGAGATCGGGAAGGGCACGACTTCAGTTCTCAGCCTGCCCTGAGCAAGCGAAGCGCGCCGAAGGGCGCCGCCAAGATCCCGCAAGAGACGCGGGCTTTAGCCCCCGAGGGACTCAACTCTTCGTCTCATCATCATCCTGAGCCTCCGCCTCCGGCCGCCGATACTCAGCAATCAAATTCCGCGCCTTCTCCGCATCCTCTTCCCGCACCAGAATGAGCATACCGCCCAGGCCGGGAAACGCATCCTGCAAAAAACTGCCGGACGTAAGATCGTTCTCAATCCCCGCCGAATCCAGCAATCCCTTCACCACCAAAGCCTCCGACTCCTCTTCGCTGTCGAAAACCTTCACCAGCTTCTCATTAGGATCAGGCCGTCGCGCTTCGACGCTCGCATCGGACTCCGCCATAACGTCTCCCCATTCCCGGAATCCGCCACAATGTCGGCCAGAATTCCGCACTCCTATGATTCTAACTCTTCTAACGATCTGGAAAAGCGGACCATGTGAGCGCCGGTCATCCGCCGCTCCTTCGGCGCTGAGTTACGATCGCCCTCGCGGAGCCAATGATTCGACACCAGGGATCGAGACCGATGTGGTCATCGAATGTTCCGGCGGCTGCGTCCCGAATTGCAGAGCCTTTGCCAGAATCTCCACAGCCTGTCCCGTAAGCGGTGGAATGAGAATCGTCGCCGTCAGCAACTTGTCGCGCACCCAGGCTTGGCCCGTAGCCGGCAAACCATCACATCCGGTAAACGGAAGGCTCAGCCATCGCGAACGCTCGGCTGTGTTGCTGATTTCCTGAAAAACTTTGCGAGCGCCCATCGCCATCGAGTCATCCTGCGCTCCCACCAGGTCAATCGACGCGCCTTGTGAAGTAGCCAGCTTTATCCACGACTGCACCGCCCGCCCGGCGCCTTCCTCCGTCCACCGTGACTTCAACATCGTCACTTGAATGTTCGCCGGTTTCGTCTCCAGCATTCCGGAAGTGCGCATTCGCGCCGAAGGACTGTCCGAAGGTCCTTCAATGTACAAAACGTTCCCACCTTTCGGCAGCAATGCCGCAAATTGTCTTCCCTGGATGCGGCCAATCTCGGCGTGATCGGAACTCACGGCAAAAATGGGTGTAGTCGCCGTCCGCCGCAGCTCGGCCAAATATTCCGGCCTCCGGTTCAGCACCGCCCACCCAATTCCCGCACTACTGGCAGCTTGCGCCACCTGAGGCAGCGCCGTCCGTCCAACCGGTTCCACAACAATCGCATCGGGTCGCGACTCCACCCGGCTTTGGATCGCCTTCAGCAATTCCGTACTCTGATGCACCGCATCGTCGCCGGCATAAATGATCTCCACATCGATCCCCAGTTTGCGCGCAGCATCCTCCGCCGATTGCGCTTGCGCCACCTGAAAATCATTGTCGCGAGTATGAAGCGATACCAGGAATCGCAGCTTCTTGTTCATATCGCGAAGATGTCCCTGACCATTTCTTAACGATACGCCATGTCCAAAACGTTTTGGGACGGACGACCATCTCCTACCGCCGGCGGTGACGTGGAAGAGCGGCGCTTAAGCGCCGCGTAAGAAACCCACATTTCCAACCGGGCTTCAGCCTCCGAGATCAGAAGCTCGCTCAATCCGTTGAACGGCATGTTATAAGGTTCAGAAACTGACGTTCTGCAGGAGTAAATCCCATGGAAGAGAGCCAGCAAAAGGCTATCGAGAAAATTACGAGACTTAAAGTGCGCGCGTCCGAGATGGAAAACGAAATTGCCTCCGACGATCTGAAATTCTCCGTATGGGTCGCCGCATTCGCGACCGCTGGCTTCGGTCTCGTCCTCTTGAATGCGAATCAGATCATGGAGAAGTCGTGGCTGCCACCGCGAGTTGGCACGTACCTGATCGCGGCAATCCAAGCGATGCTCGCTTTTGCAATCATCGGTGCCGCCGTGGTGCGGCACTTGATCAACGCCCGTATGCTCTCCGAGCGTGAATCCATCAACCTGATGAATGCACAACTCGCAAGGGTGCTCTCGGGGCACATTCCTGATGCCGGCGATCTCATAGTGAACACAGTTGCAGGCAAATACCTTGATGAAGGCGCAAAAGCCGACCTCGACTCCCACGACAGCAAGACAAATGAACTCGATAAGCGGTACAAGCGATGGATGCTTATCCAAATTCTGCTAACGGGTCTGGCTCTCGCTGTGCTCTTCATCATCAGCATCCGTTTTCATTTGTAGGGTGTCTCCTAGTACCGGATGACAAGAGGCAGAGCGGGCCGCAGATCTTTCGATTTTTCCTGCTTGCCGCCGTCGAAGGTCAACTCCACTACCCATTCGTCACCCGGCTTCATGCTGAGAAGGTCCTCTTTCTGTAGGTACGTGAGTGCCGCAATGGGCTGGTAGGTTTTGGGCGAGATCAGCCGGATCGCGGTTATTCGGCGGACCCCGATGGGATGGTGGTAAAGCGCCGCACGCACCGCCTGCTCCCCGGTGTTGCTCAAAGCCGCAGGTTCGACGAACAACGCGGGGCTCCGCGTGTCGTCACGCGGAGTTAACATCTCCATAACCGAACCCTTCGCCATCCAGTCAGCGGTCCATGTCCAGGTCGGAAAAGGCAGAGCCTCGCTCGACGCCGTGGCTCGCCGAAAACCAACGCCAATGGGACACCAGCCGCTGGTTCGCCAGAGCTGCCGCTGATGATACTTCTCAGCCGCCCGCTCCATGCCTTGAGAATACAGGAACCTTTGGATCGGGCCACATCAGCTCGAGGTATGTGTTTTCAAACTCCACCGTGATTGAAGAGGTACCCGTGCCCTCGTGGTGGTTGATGTCTTTCGATATCTGGAAACCCGCCCGTTCGAGTGCTGCCCGTTCCGGTGCGTCTTGCGAAACCATAATCCAAACATGGTCAAGCTCAATTCCAGGTCCGGACGCCGCACCGGCAACACCGCCAACCACCACCGAAACCAGCGCTTCTAGCAAAACGGTTCGAAGCAAACCGGATCTGCTCATAGACTCCTCGACTCCGGATTATAGGCTCCGATTCCGCGCTCCGCGCTCGTAACGCCAGATCACGATTTGACGAGGCTGGCAGGTGCCCCACCTTCAAGGATTTCCGCGTGCGCCGTTTCCGCCGCTTGCAGGCCTTAGCCCCACGATGAGACCGGGAAGGGCACGACTTCAGTCGTGCCGCCAAGGTTCCAGCGACGTTGGGCTTTAGCCCCTGAGGTACGTGTTTTCCATCCAATCCTGCAGTCGCATAGAGATCATCCCATACCGCCCGCAGGAACGTGGAAGAGCGGCACCTCAGCGCCGCACGTCGGCCCGTTTTGAAAGGGCGCGGCTTCAGCCGCGCCGTAACCACCCTTTGCAGAAGGAAGCAAACGGCGTGCCACGCGCGGAATCGGGCGTACAATGTGTCGCCACAAGAAAGGCGGGCAATGCCAACGATCCACTTTCTAGGGCGCATCGTTCCGAAGGGTATCGACCTCACCTTCGGCGGCCTTCCCCAGGCCAAGTACGACTCACCCGAAAGCGACCTGCACGTCCAGATCACATTCCACATCACCGCTTCCGACGTAGACGTCGAATGCGAGGTCAACAAATTTACAAAAGCGGACCTAGAGCACATCCACAAAATCGCCCTTGACCTCACTAGGGCACTTGTGAATCTTTACGACTTCGCCACAGGCGTCGGCCTCAGCGTAATTTTCGAAGCGTTCATAGATCCCTCGGGTGCTCGATCCATACTGTGCCCGATGGACAAACGGCTAGCGCCACTGTGCACTGTCCTCGCCCTCAAACCCGGCGAGCGGAGCAAGAGCTTTAACGAAGTGCTGGAAATTGTTTTCCGGGAACCTCCTCTGTTCATGGCACTAAACGAACTCATAGAGGCTATAACCCAATCGCATGTCGGCCCCGTGAACTGTGCCCGGGCCGTCGAGAGGCTAAGGCACCTGATTGCCCCCGGAACGCCACGCAAGCAGAGCTGGTCTCATCTTCGAAAAAATCTGCAAATAAGCCAGGCCTACTTAGAATTTGTGACGAAGCATTCGACGGGCGCGAGACACGGAGACCCCGAGTTTATCCGTGGCGAGATTACGACCGAAGTCGCGCGGAGATCATGGACTATCATGAACAGGTTCCTAGAGTTTAGGAGGAGGGGTGATCAGCCGTTGCCCGAGTCAGAGTTCCCCTTGCTCACTTCGTAGATCGCCAACGATGGCGGGATGGCCCACCTTTCAACGATGTCTGCGTACGCCGCCTCCCGTTTCTAAGGCGCGAACTTCCAGTGCGTCGGCGGAGGGACGTTATCGCTTAGAATCCCGAATCTGCCGCCCGGAGGCTCGCCATACCTGAGGAGGTTGAAAATGTCGCTCAGTACCGAACGGTTCTCCGCGTAGTAGAAGTGTCCGATGAGGTTGGTGTCGACCGCGGACGCGTCGATCGTGTCGACGTCAGGAACCACGACGATACTATTGCTGCAGTCACCGGCGCGCGGGTAGGAACCGTTGAGCCTCCTCGAAGCCTTCAGCGCCTTGTCACGCGTCGAACAATATAGAGTCACTCTCTTCCCATTAGCTCGAACCGCTGCCGCGAGCCGCCTGAAGATCCCCGCGTCTATATCAGGCGCCGTGAGGACAATCTCGCTGAAGCGTGGCGGCTTGCCTGGATCGGCCGTCGCAAGAAGATTCAAGGCGTTCGCGAGGGCGCGATTGCCCATACTGTGGGCGATTAGGTGAATGACTTGGGCTCCCGAACGAGATGCCAGTTCCTCCAGGAACGTCCTTAGGTGATCCACAGTCCAGTCATTGTTGTTTATGTCGCCGGTGTATTCGTATAGCTGCCCATTCGACGGCCAACTATACAGGATCGGAGCCCCTAAGAAGCCTAGATCGTGAGCAATTTGGGCGGTCCGATAGACAGCATCGTTGAATGCCACTTTAAAGCCGTGGATAAACACAAAGGCGTCATTTTTCTTGGATTCCTTGACGCACCCGGCCAGCTCGGAAAAGAAGGTACCGTCTTCCTTGGCGGTGATCTCTCGGATCACAAAATGCTTTTTAGGGTTTTCGCGGTATAAGCGCCAAATCGTCGGCCTTTCGATCTTTGCCATGCGGTGGTCGAGCGGGATGCTTACCTCGCAAGTCCCAAGATGCAGTTGCTCTGTGGAACTCCTACGCGGACCAAAACGCAATGGATCCCGGGAGGTTGGCTCGCGGTCAGTGGCATAAAAAACCTTTACTATCCAGAAGTCCGCTGTACGACCGCCAGGCGGTGATCCCGAAAGGACAGCCGGAGCGGCCCCCCTTATTTCATCGCTAGCAAAGTGCATTACCTCAACGAAGCGGCCCTGCATCTGACTCTGGACGCCCTCATCGACACGAAACCGGATCGTCTTTTTTGCGGCGATCCGGATCGGTTCACCGGCTAGCGGACTTTTCCCCGCCTTTGCCTTCCGAGAGCCCAGGAACAGCTTCCCTAGCCCGGGTAGCAGAAATACCCCGTTCTTTTTCGTCTCACGGATGGCAGCTTTGACCAACTCTGCCAGCAGGCGGCGCACGACGGTCTTTGGAACGCGCAAATCCGCCGCGATCACAGACACTAGCTCATTGGTGGTCATGGAATTCCCTCCCGCAGAAACAGGCATTCCGGGACGGAGCGCCCCAGAGGCTCGAACCTCAACTATTTGCTGCTACGCCGAAACAGGGGAAGAGAATCGCAGGGATTATACTCCCTACCGAACCTACAAAATATATCTCGACAAATCTTGATCCTTAACAATGTCAGTCAACATCTTCCGCACATAATCCGCGTCAATAACAACGTGATCGCCTTTTCGCTCCGGAGCATCAAAGCTAAGCTCATCCAGCACGCGTTCCATGATGGTATGCAGCCGCCGCGCTCCAATATTCTCCGTACTCTCATTCACCCGAAACGCAAAGTGAGCAATCTCCGACAGCGCCTCGGGCGTGAACTCCAGCTTAACCCCCTCCGTCTCCAGCAATGCCGTGTACTGCTTCACCAAAGAAGATTTCGGCTCGGTAAGAATCCGCACAAAATCTTCCATAGTCAAAGACTGCAACTCCACCCGAATCGGAAACCGTCCCTGCAGCTCAGGAATCAAATCGCTGGGCTTAGAAACGTGAAACGCCCCGGCAGCAATAAACAAAATATGATCCGTCCGCACCATCCCATAGCGAGTGTTCACGGTCGTGCCTTCAACAATGGGAAGAATGTCGCGCTGCACGCCCTCCCGCGAAACATCCGGACCATGCCCGCCCTCGCGCCCCGCGATCTTGTCAATCTCATCCAGAAACACAATCCCGGAATTCTCCACCCGATCGATCGCCGTCCGCGTAACGTGATCCATATCGATCAAGCGTTGCTCTTCTTCCTGAATCAAATATTCAAAAGCTTCATTCACCTTCATCTTCCGCTTCTTAGTACGCTGCCCAAAAATATTAGGCAGCATATCCTTGATGTTGATGTCCATCTCCTCAACACCCTGGTTCGTCATAATTTCAAAAGAAGGAAAATTCCGCTCCCGCACATCAATCTCAACCTGCCGCTCGTCAAGCTTCCCCTCGCGCAATTGCTGCCGCAACTTCTCCCGAGTCCGTGAAGAAGATTCAGCCAAAGCAGTACTGCTATCAATCACCACTCCGCCCGCAGTAGTAGGCTCACCCGGCCGGGCCGGAGGAGAAGGCGGCAAAAGAATATCCAGCAAGCGTTCCTCAGCATTCAGCTCAGCCTTGTCCGCCACATCCTCAAGCTTCTCCTCCCGCACATTGTCGATAGCAATCTCGACGAGATCCCGCACCATCGACTCCACATCCCGCCCCACATACCCAACCTCAGTAAACTT
>JBAWCJ010000170.1:0-13359 GCA_049590215.1 Candidatus Sulfotelmatobacter sp.
GCCGTGCCCTTGGTCAGTTCGTCAAATTTCGACTGCTCCCAGGTGCGCGTGCCCTCGGCCAACGCGGTCGAAACCAGGTTCAGGACGCTTATGTTTGTGAGAAAGAGACCGGCCAGAATAAAGAAAAAAAGCTTTCGCGCACTCTGCAATTTCAAACCTCGAAGTCGTCGTAGGAAGTATATTCAGGTTATCACGCCTCGCTGTCCGAAGCGGAGCACTGCGGCTCAGTTGGAGCCCGGACGAAGGGCGATTCCGCGTGGTATTGTAAGGTTTCATGCGTTCCTTGCGTCAGGATCTGCTGCGCTTGCTAGCCTCCAAATCCTTCCGGTTGGGTGAGTTCAAGCTCTCTTCCGGCGGTACGAGCGACTACTACATCGACTGCCGTACGACCACTCTGGATGCCAGGGGGTCGCGCCTGACTGGCGAGGTTTTTTTAGACGAAATCCGGCAGCGGGAGTGGAAGCCGCAAGCCATCGGCGGCCTCACCATGGGTGCCGATCCCATCGTCGCGGCAGTTTCAGTAGTCAGCGGTGAGTTGCACGGCTTTCTCGTGCGGAAGGCCGAAAAGCAACATGGAACCGGGCAACGCATTGAAGGCTTCCGCGAGAAAGGCTCCCGCGTTGTGATCGTCGACGATGTTTGCACCACCGGCGCTTCCACGGTGCAGGCAATCGAAGCAGCACGCGGGTTTGGATTCGAGGTGGTTGGGGCAATGTGCCTGGTCGAGCGCGAAGAGGCTAAGGGTAGGCCTAATGTTGAGAAGGCCGCAGCTCCGGCGCCGTTCGTTTCTATTTTCACCGCCCGCGATGTCCGCGCTGAACACGTTTCGCAAACGGACGACACGGCTCCTGTAATTTTTGCGGTCGCGGCCAATTGCGAAATCTGCGGCCAGCCGGCAGTTACGAATGCTCCGAGAAACCGCTGTGCCGTGCACCGAACCTGAAGGAATTGAGACTTCATGATTCAAACTCTCGAATGGACTGACCAGGGTGTTCGCTTCATCGACCAGACGAAGCTGCCCACAGAAGAAACCTACGTCACCTGCAAGACGCACGAGCAGGTTGCCGACGTAATTCGGACCATGGTGGTGCGCGGAGCGCCGGCCATCGGCGTGGCCGCAGCCATGGGCATTGCCCTGGCCGGCAAGAACTCCAATGCGGAAACCACGAGCGAACTGAAACGCGACCTTGACCAGGCTTGCGACCTGATCGGTAGGAGTCGGCCGACTGCGGTTAATCTCTTCTGGGCCATTCGCCGCATGCAGGAGAAGTTTGAACGCGTGCGCATCCGACCTATTGCGCAAATCAAACAGGATCTGATCGAAGAATCACAGCGTATGCACGCTGAAGACATCGCCGCCAACCAGGCCATGGGACGTCACGGCGCCACGCTCATGCCGAGTGAAGGCGGAGTGCTGACGCACTGCAATGCTGGCGCGCTAGCTACGGCCGGGTATGGCACGGCCCTGGGCGTAATCCGCGCGGCCGTCGAGCAAGGCAAGAAAATTCACGTGTATGCCGACGAAACTCGGCCGTTCCTGCAAGGCTCGCGCCTTACCGCCTGGGAACTGATGAAAGACGGCATCCCGACCACGGTGATCTCTGACAACATGGCTGGCGAGATGATGAAGCAGGACAAGATCCGAGCCATCGTTGTAGGCGCGGACCGCATCGCCGCCAACGGTGACGTGGCCAATAAGATCGGAACTTATACCGTCGCCATCCTGGCCAAAGAGCACGGCATCCCTTTTTACGTGGCTGCACCGATCTCGACCGTGGACCTCGCTACTCCCGACGGGACCACGATTCCGATCGAGCAGCGCAACGCGAAGGAAGTCACTCATATTGCCGGAAAACAGATGACGCCAGACGGCGTTTCCATCGAGAATCCCGCGTTCGATGTGACTCCCGCCAAGTACGTGACCGCGATCGTTACTGAGCGCGGCATCGCCCGCGCGCCTTACAGGGAATCTCTGCGCAGGCTCGTTGGCGCCGAGGCAAAGGTTGAGGTCTAGGTCGTCCATACCGGAGAGTGACGCCGGTCACATCGTGGCACCGAGGTTCTAACTACAGTTTTCAGTAGATGTTTCTGGTTCGGGTTCCATATGGTCCGAACGTGCCATGGCGGAGCTTGGGTTCCGGTGTGAGAAGATGGCGCATTCCGCTATTGCTTGTGGCCAGCGGAAGGCGCAGCAGGGCAGATTGGACCCTTCGGAGGCAGAGTGCATCTAACGGAGCAGGTAGCCCCGCTCGTGGCGGAACAAGAAGCGCTGCTGCGGGTTCAAGGATTGAAGAAGGTTTTCCGGTCGGGCGAATCGGAACTGGTGCTCTTTGAGAATTTATCGTTTCGGGTGAAGCGCGGCGAGATGCTGGCGATTGTTGGCGAGTCGGGAGCGGGGAAGAGTACCTTGTTGCACATACTCAGCGCTCTTGATCAGGCTTCCGCTGGTGACGTATACTGCGCGAAATTGCAACTGAACTCGTTGTCGGCGGACGAAGCGGCGGAGTTTCGCAATCGCGAGGCGGGTTTCGTCTGGCAATTTCACTACCTGCTGCCGGAATTCACGGCCGCGGAGAACGTGGCAATGCCGCTGCTGGTGCGGGGACGCACCTGGGCAGAGGCGGCGCCGGAAGCTTCACGCTGGCTGCGTGAGGTCGGGTTGGAGCAGCGCGCGCATCATCGTTCGGGCGAGCTTTCCGGCGGCGAGCAACAGCGCGTGGCTCTGGCACGGGCGCTCATTACCGGTCCAAAATTGTTGTTGGCGGATGAGCCTACCGGGGACCTCGATGGACAGACGGCGGAAGCGGTTTTCGAATTGATCGCGCGACTACATCGCGAGCACCAGCTCACCTCCCTGATTGCAACGCATAACTTGTCATTCGCGCGGCGTTGTCATCGGGTGTTGCGGCTTGGGCGGGGGCGTGTAGAAGAGATCAGGCCGGAGTCGTTGCCGGTATAGGAGGCGTAGCAGGTAAGGAAAGAGAGAAAGAGAAGAGAAAGAGATTAAGATGAAGATTAGTAAGACAATGTGCAAGAAAATGGGAATCATCGGCAGCCCAGGGAGACTTGAACAGGTTCCTTCGGTAACATAATAGAAACGTTCGGGTACTTGGGCCGATGGTCGTTTGATTGCATAATGGAATGGTGATGGCAAGCACAAAGCCGGACGGGACCACCACCGGGCCAGGGTTTCAGTAGGGTCGAGCGGGAGCAAGCCTTCTCGGCCGGAAGGGTTCAGGGGGAAGGGGCATTATGTTTGAACGTTACACGGAGAAAGCCAGGCGCGTGATTTTCTTTGCGCGCTATGAAGCAAGCCAGTTCGGGTCTCCTTATATAGAGACCGAGCACCTGCTGCTGGGGCTCCTGCGCGAAGACAAAGCCCTGACCAATCGATTCCTGCGCTCGCACGCCTCGGTCGAGTCCATCCGCAAGCAGATCGAGGGTCATACCACCATTCGGGAAAAGGTCTCGACTTCAGTAGATCTTCCATTAAGCAACGAATGCAAGCGCGTGCTGGCTTATGCTGCGGAAGAAGCGGAGCGCCTCTCGCACCGCCACATCGGTACCGAACACTTGCTCCTGGGTTTACTAAGGGAAGAGAAATGCTTTGCCGCGGAGATTCTTCACGAACGCGGCCTACGGTTGGCGACCATCCGCGAAGAGTTGGCGCGAACCAGCCAGGAAAAGGCGCAGCCGCAAAGACAGCGTGAGTCGTCGCTGCTGAGCGAGTTTTCCCGCGATCTTACCCAGGCGGCGATGGACAGCCAACTCGATCCGCTGGTCGGCCGCGACGGCGAACTGGAACGCGTAGTCCAGATTCTTTGCCGGCGCACCAAGAACAATCCCGTGCTGATCGGCGAGCCGGGCGTGGGCAAGACGGCGATCGTCGAAGGCCTCGCGCAACGCATTGCCGACGGGGAGGTTCCGTCGTTCCTAGCCGACAAGAGAATTCTGGCGCTCGATCTTTCCTTGATCGTCGCGGGAACGAAGTATCGCGGACAATTCGAAGAGCGGCTGAAGACCATCATGAAAGAACTGATGGAGTCGCAGAATTCCATCATCTTTATTGACGAGCTGCATACGCTGGTGGGCGCGGGATCGGCGGAAGGGTCGCTCGACGCAGCGAACATCCTCAAGCCGGCTCTGTCGCGCGGCGAGATTCAGTGCATCGGCGCAACCACTCCTGGAGAGTACCGGAAGTCGATTGAGAAAGATCGCTCGCTCGAGCGGCGCTTCCAGGCCGTAAAAGTTCCTCCGCCGAACGAGGCGGATGCGGTGAAAGTTCTGTTCGGCATCAAAGACCGGTACGAAAAATTCCACGCGGTCACTTACACCGACGATGCCATCAATTTCGCAGTGTCGCACTCGAACCGCTATATTCCCGACCGCTTCCTGCCCGATAAGGCAATCGACTTGGTCGACGAAGCTGGTGCGCGCGTAAAGCTGCGCCAAACCTCGCAGCCGGAAGAGATCTCCGAAGTTCAGAAGCGGATCAAGTTCATCGTGCACCGCATGGAAAACGCCATTGCGAACCATGAGTTCGAGAAGGCTCGTTTCTATTCGGACGAAGAACGCAAAGAGCGCGAAAACCTGCGCGCGCTGCGCGAGAAATATCATCTCGATGAATCTTCGACCGGAGTAGTTGGACGCGAGGACATCGAAGATGTGGTTTCGCGCTGGACCGGCGTTCCCATCACCTCGATCAAAGAAGAAGAAACGCAGAAGCTGCTGCGCATCGAGGAAGAGCTGCACAAGCGCATTATTTCGCAGGATAAGTCGATCAGCGCATTGGCACGTGCCATCCGGCGTTCACGCGCTGGGTTGAAGAACCCGAACCGGCCGATTGGCTCGTTCCTGTTCCTGGGCCCGACTGGCGTCGGCAAGACAGAAGTTGCCCGCACGCTGGCGCAATTCATGTTCGGAACGGAAAAGGCTCTAGTCCGCTTCGACATGTCGGAGTTCATGGAGAAACATTCGGTCTCGAAGCTGATCGGTTCGCCTCCGGGATATGTTGGCTACGAAGAGGGTGGCCAATTGACGGAACGTGTCAAGAGAGCGCCATACTCTGTCGTTCTGCTCGATGAAATCGAGAAGGCGCATCCCGATGTGTTCAACATTCTGCTGCAGGTTTTTGAAGACGGCCAGCTCACCGATGGTCTGGGCAATACCGTCGACTTCAAGAACACGATCCTCATCATGACTTCGAACATTGGGGCACGCCACTTGCAAAAACGCGAGGGCTTCGGCTTCCAGTCGACCAAAGATGAAATGGTTTCGGGCAAGGTTGAGGAGTTGGTGAAGGGTGAAGTGAAGCGCACCTTCAATCCCGAATTCCTCAACCGGCTGGACGAGATCATTCTGTTCCTGGCGTTGAGCGAGGCCGACCTGATCCAGATTCTGGAACTCATGGTTACACAGCTCAATACGAATCTGGCGCAGAAGTCGATCACGGTGACGGTGGCGGATGAGGCCAAGAAGTGGATTCTCAACCAGACGCTCACCGACCGCACCTATGGAGCGCGGCCATTGCGCCGGGCGCTGCAGAAATACATTGAAGACCCGCTGTCGGAAGCGCTGATTCAGGGCACGATCACGACGCGTCCGGCATTCATCGAAGTCTTCCTCGAAGACAACAAGCTGTTCTACCGTCCGGTGGACGCCGAGAAGACCGAGGGCGTGCTGCTGTACGAGAACAGCTAGGTTTCAGCTTTGGCTTTCAGCCGTCGGCGCGAGCTGGCGGCTTTTGTTTTTTGCGGAAGGCTTACGATCTGGTCCAATCCTCAACCTTGAGGCCCTTCACCCTGCGAAAGACGCGATCGTTGCTCACTAGGATTGCACCGACGGCAAGGGCCTCTGCGGCGATCATGAGGTCGAGGTTGCCCATCGGTTCACCGTGTTCTTCGAGGCCCGCGCGAAGGCGGGCGTACTGCCGGGCTGCCGGCGAATCCCAGGGGAGCACTTCGACGCGCAGCAGGAATTCCTCAACCACAATCGCGAGCTTCGTCGCTTGGGGCAGTCTGGCGACGCCGAAACGCAGTTCCGCTTCCGTGATTACGGAAATTCCGACTTCGCTGATGGGCACTTTCAGGAGCCGCGCTCGAACCTGTGGGAATATGCCTTTGATGATGTAGCTGACTGTGTTGGTATCGAGAAGGTAGCCGACTGCCATCTAGAGTAATGCGCGCTTTTGTGGGGGTGAGTCGTCGCGGTCTGACAGGAAGTCCTTGGGCACCTCAAGGGCATTCATCAAGACGAAGAGATCCTCCCACGATTCCGGACGGCGGGAGAGAATGACGTCGCCGCTCCCCGGGTCCCGGCGCACGTAGACCTCCGAGCCCTCGAAGCGATATTCGACGGGCAAGCGGACAGCCTGGCTGCGGCCGTTGCGGAAGAGTTTGGCCGTTTTCGGCATGATATATGCCATGGTATATACCATGCTGGAGATTGTCAAGGCCCGCTTGTTTTGCGACCAATTCGGTCCGGAGCGAATCTGAGATGGGACAGAGATGATGGGAGACTGCCGTGGACAAAGTCAACATCGCCGACAAATTCGCCAAGATTTCTGAGTACTACAAGCCGCACATCGCCGGCGAGCTGAATGGTCAAATGGTCAAGCTGGTCAAGACTAAGGGCGAGTTTGTGTTTCATCATCACGACAGTGAAGATGAAATGTTTCTGGTAGTAAAGGGGCGGTTCCGCATGGAGTTCCTCGACCGGCATGAGTGGATCGAAGAAGGCGAGTTTATCGTGGTACCGCGCGGCGTGGAGCATCGTCCCGTCGCCGACCAAGAATGCTGGATTCTTCTGTTTGAACCGGCTTCCACGTTGAACACCGGCAACCTGGTCAACGAGCGTACGGTGGCTCAGCTGGAGCGGGTTTAGCGATGGAGCTTACGGTTTACTCTGCAGCGTGGTGTCCCGATTGCCGCGAAGCCAAGCGGTTTCTGGCCAAGCACAATATTCCCTATAAAGATATCGACGTCGAGACCACGCCAGGAGCGCTGGAAGAGGTCGCCAAGCACGCCGGTAAACAGGCCATTCCGCAATTCGTGATTGATGGCGAATGGGTGCAACCCTACATTCCCGGCAAGGGGTTTCTGTACGAGCAAATGGCCAAGCGCCTCGGCATTGGAATGCCTTAAGCCCTCAGCACCTCCGCTAAGTACTTTCATTCCAGTCGCGAAACGCCGGTTTTACCCGCACGTTCACCTCCTTAAGGAACTTCTCAGTATCCCCTGTTCATCATCTTCCGTACCGTGGCAAACCCTTGCCAGACAAGGGAAGATGACCACTCATGTCCGCACCGGAAATTCCGCAGGAGCCCAGCCCGGTCAGCGACAGCTGGCAGCAGACGGTGCAGGCCGTGCTAGCGGTGGTGTTGCTGGTCGGCGCCGTGGCCATGTTCCATTACTATGCCCCGGTCACAACCGAGGGCATACAGCCCGACGAACTGCAGAAGCAGGTAAGCCAGCTTAGCCAGCAGGTGGCGCAGCTCGAAAAAGAGCAGGCAATGCCGGCGCTGGTGCTGAACCGGTACCGCAATTCCATCGGCTACATTTATGGTGTATACGATGTCGGTTTCGCAAACCAACCCGCAACCATTCGCGCCCGCGTTTCGGGAACCGGTTTTCTGGTGGGCGACGGACTGCTGGCAACGAACCGGCATGTGGCCGAGCCATGGTATGGCGACAGCGAGGCGGAAGGGCTGATCCAGCAAGGCGCGACGACCATGCTGGAAAGTTTAGTTGCCTTTTTCCCGAACTCGTTAACGCCCGTAAACCTGACTCCGGGCGCGGTTTCTTCCACCAGCGACCTCGCCGTGCTGAAGATCGAGAACAAACAAGCAGTGAATGGACTAGCCGTGCTGCCTCTGGCTAAAGGAGCCGCTACGCCAGGGGAACTGGTAACGGTTATCGGCTATCCCATGGGAATTGCAGGAATGGTAGCCAAGTCGCCGACCGGAATCTACCAGAGGCTGGCGTACCGGCATAACGACATCACGGCGGCCAGCGAACTGGCGGCCCTGTCGCTCATTCGTCCTTCGACCACGTGCGGGCATCTCGGCGATGTGGTCGGCGACAAGTTGATTTACGACGCTCCTACAGCCCACGGCGGCAGCGGTGGCCCGGTGTTCGATTCCAACGCCGAGGTGATCGGCGTGAACTCCGCCTACATTGACGGATTCTCAGGCGGCACGCTGGGAGTCTCTGCCGAAGCATTGCGCCCGCTGATCGAGGCAGCGCAGAAGAAGCCGTAGACTCGCCTAGACGAGATCGCCGCCTGTGATCGCGGCGGCGAGACCATCACCTTAAAACCTTCGCTCCTTCATGCAGACGCTGATCGGCTGAGGCGGAAGCGTCGCCCGAAGCCGCATAGGCCACCGCTGCTCCAATGAGAGCAGGAACGATAAAAGCGTGGCCGCCCGTCGCTTCGGCAACAAACACAACGGCAGCCAGCGGCGTTTTATATCCCGCGGAGATGAACGAGGCCATTCCAACCGCGGCATAAAGGCCCAGGGTTGAGCTGTGGACAATGGATTGACCGAAAGCTGTTCCGATGCTCCCGCCGGTAAGAAACAGCGGAACAAACAAGGCGCTGACGCCGCCCGCGGCAAGGGTAAAGAGGGTCGCCCCAAGCTTGAGCGCACTAAAAATGAGGAGTTGCGAAGTGCTGTGGTGATTGCTCAGGACGTCCCCCACCGCCTCGTAGTTCGGGCCGATCGGCACAAGATTCCCGGGATAGATATGCAGAAAAAGGAGACCGCAAAGTCCCGTCAGCAAACCGCCAGTCGCGAGCTTCAACCAATGCCGTAACGACCACGCTATAAAGAAACTGCGAGCCCGTCGGAAGGTAATGACGAATACCATGGCAATCAGCCCAATGATCAGGCCGAGCAGCGCGCTCCAGTAGAGGTCGCTGCGGGCAAATCCCGCCGAGCCGACAAAATCGAAAAGCGGCGCGGCGCCCAGAAAGGAGCTTAGCGTCACAAAAGATACGACCGACGCGATCAGCGATGGCACGAGGGCTTCGTGCGCCAGATCGTCACGGTAGGGCATTTCCAGCGCGAACACAATGCCGGTAAGCGGTGCGCGAAACACAGCGGACATGCCCGCCGCCGCGCCGCAGATCAACATGATCCGGCGATCCCGATCATCAAGGTGCAGGCGCCGCAGCCTCGTCCAAAGCCATGAGCCTATCGCTCCGCCGCCATAAATGCTGGGGCCCTCAAGCGCAGCGCTGCCGCCAAATCCCACAGTCGTAATGGCCGCGAGCATCTTCGGCACGAAGAATCGCGTATCGATCTTGCCCTCATGCTCATGGTAGGAGCGGATGATCTCTTCGGTGGAATGTTCGTTGGGGTCCGAAGTAAGAAACTGCATGATGAGTCCGGTGACGACGAAACCCAGAACCAATCCCGGCACAATCGCCCAGTGATGGCGCAGGTAGTAGCCCAGCACCGCGGGCCACAACTTCCCCAGAATGATTACCACGATTCCGGTGATCACCAGGCCAGTAGTCAGGCCGATCACGGGTGCAATGATCAGCCACTTGCGAAGATCGCGGGCATAAACCGCCGTGAGATCTTCCTGAACCAGCGTCAGATATCGCCGGAACAAAGGGCGTTGCAACAGCCATTTCACCCACCGGTTTTCCTGGGCAATCGCTTTGCTCATAATCTGCGACCCTCTTTCTCGCCTGCGGAATTTCGCCGCGAGTCCCGCCTTCACATCGCCCCATTCGAGGGAAGTAAAGCGTCGGCAGGATGGTATTCTGACGCCGCCGTCATTTTTCGTGAACGCTTGTTTATTTTCCTTTTTTGAGGGAAAGCGCAGAATGCGAGAATGCCGTCTCGCTGCCCTGCCTCATGATGCGGCGAAGAGCACCCACCAGTTCGGGTCCGGCCGACCGCAGTTCGTCGTGGTGATGAAGAGCCAGTTCACCCAGCACCTTTTCACCTTTGGAGGTAAGCGCGAGCAAGACCTCGCGGCGATCGTCATGGGCGCGGGTGCGATGCACAAAGCCTCCGGCTTCCAGGCGGTTCACCAACTCTACGGCGCTATGGTGGCGGATCTGCATGCGGGTCGCCAGTTCGCGAATCCGCGGCCTCACCCCCGGCGGCATCCCCTTGATCGCCAGCATCAGTTGATACTGGCCGCGCTCCAGGCCGGCACGCTTCACCACTTGCTCGCTGAAGTGGAGGAAGCGGCGGATCTGGTAACGAAACTCCGCCAATGCCTGGTAATCTGACAAGGTAAGCTTCTTCATGCCGCGATTGTATCGTGCCGCGATCCAGTGCGCCTGTCTAGTATATCGTAAGACGATATATGCGGAAAGTGAGAAAGGGGCACGGGAGCTCTTTCCCACGGCGGTCGTTTTGTGAAACACTTGGTCCCCAGAAAAGTGAACTCGAAAACGAGATAAAATGACTCCTTCCAAACTGGCCTTGATGGTAGTCTGTTCCGCCTTGTGCTCCTCTCCCACGCCCCTGGCTTCCCAGGAATTGAACTCAACCTTCGCCCGCGATCCCGGCCAACCCATTGATCAGCAATACACAGACCAGATTCACAAATACACCACGGATCCGTCGTTCATCTCTCCGCTGGTGGACTACCTCCCGGCTTCGAAAACCGTTCCCACACCCGCCAAGGTGCTGGGCGACGTCTCCGGCGCGCCAGACATGCTTCCCTATGCCGAGGATGTGTACAAATATTTCCGCCTGCTTGAAGCGAGCAGCCCACGGGTCAAGGTCTTTACCATCGGCCACTCCGAGGAAGGACGGGAGATGATCGCCGCGGCCATCGCCGACCCGAAGCTCCTCGCCAGCGCAAAAGAAAATGACGCGCGCCTGGCCCAGCTCGCAGACCCTCGCACCATCGGCCTCGACGACGCCAAAGCCCGCCCGCTCCTCGACCAATCCTGGCCGGTTTACTACATCACTGGCACCATCCACTCCCCCGAGACGGGCGCTCCCACGGCCCTGATGGAACTCGCCTATCGTCTGGCGGTCGACGACGCGCCGTACATCAAGTACATCCGGTCGCACATGATCGTGCTCATTACTCCCGTGGTCGAAGTCGATGGCCGCGACCGCATGGTCGATATCTATAAATGGCACAAAGCTCATCCTGGCCAGATTTGGCCGCACCTTCTTTACTGGGGTCACTATGTCGCGCACGACAACAACCGCGACGCCATGGCCATGACGCTCGACCTGACCCGGAACGTTCTCGATACCTATCTTGGCTGGCACGCGCAGGTGTTGCACGACCTGCACGAGTCGGTTCCTTTTCTCTATGACAATACAGTCGGCGACGGACCCTACAACGCGTGGGTCGATCCCACTCTCGCCGACGAGTGGGCGGAACTGGGCTGGAACAACGTTGCCCAGATGCAGAGCTTCGGCATGCCCGGAGTCTTCACCCACGGCGACTTCGATACCTGGAGTCCCGGCTACCTGATGTTCCTGGCCGGCATGCACAACGGCATCAGCCGCCTTTATGAAACCTTCGGTAATGGAGGCGCCGATACCGAAAAACGCATCCTCCGGCCGGAAGATTACTCACGCACCTGGTACCGGCAGAATCCTCCGCTTCCGGTGGTGAACTGGTCACAGCGTGACAACAACAACTACGAAGAAAGCGCCCTGCTCTCAACCCTCTCTTATTTCTCGCATAGCACCCACCATTTTCTCGAGAACTACTACCTCAAGAGCAAGCGTGCGGTCGAGAAGCCATCGCTGGAAGGCCCGGCCGCATATGTGATTCCTGCCGACTCAGCCGATGCGAATCGCCAGGTCGAGTTACTCAAGGTATTGAAGCGCCAGCATGTCGAGATACAACAGCTAACGGACGCGGCCACTTCGGCCGTCCCCGGGGAAAAGCGCGGCGACAAGCCGAAGCAGGAAACCTTCCCAGCCGGCAGCATCGTCGTCCGCATGGATCAGCCTTACTCTCGTGTTGCCGATGCGCTGCTCGACCGCCAGTTCTGGGCAGCCGGCGACCCGCAGAAGCATCCCTACGACGATACGGGATGGTCTTTCACTCACCTCTTCAATCTCAAAGTTGTCCGCGTTGTCGATCCCGCGATCTTGAAGTCGAAGATGACTCCGCTTGACGATCCCGCGGCGCTAGCCGGAAAGATCTCCGGATCCGGAACGGTGCTTGCAGTAGCGAACACCGGCCAGGTTTCTCTTCTGTCCCTCGCCTACAAACTCAAAGGTGCAACCATCCAGGTTGCTGAAAAAGCTTTTGATGCGGACGGCAAACATTTCGCGGCTGGCTCGTTGCTCATCAGCGCCGCGCCGGATAACGCCGCTGGAATTCTCCACGATCTCTCACTCGATGCATCGCGACTCGGAGCATCGCCCTCGGTCCCTGTCCATGCGGTCACCGCTCCCCGCATCGCCTTCATGCACACCTGGCTCGGCACCCAGACGGAAGGCTGGTGGCGCTACGCCTTCGATACCGCCGGCGTGCCCTATGATTACATCAACACGCAAACCGTAGCCGCCGAGGAAGACCTGCGCGTCAAGTACGACGTTATCGTCTTCGCTCCCATCGGCCGCGCCTCTGCGCTCGAAATCATCAACGGCATTCCCCTCTGGAATAATCCCATGCCGTGGCAGAAATCCGAACTCACCCCAAACCTCGGCGCCATCGACAGCACCGCCGATATACGTCCGGGCCTGGGTTATGAGGGCCTGGCTCATCTGAAGCAGTTTGTTGAACAAGGCGGCCTGCTCATCACCTGTGAAGACACGGCGCAGTTCGCCATCGATGCCGGTCTCGCTCCCGGTGTGAGCGTTGCACCTCACGAGGACGCGCGTGTCACCGGGACGGTGCTCAACACGGTGTTCGTCGCCCCTGACAATCCGGTCGCTTTCGGGTATGGAGCCGGGGTTCCAGTCATCAGCGCCAGCGGCATGGTCTTCAATGTCAGCAATATACTCGGCCGCACCGGAGGCCGTGTCTTGACGGACTCTTTGTCCGATCCCTTGGATCCTTATGCAAAGCGGCCGACCGGCCGCGGCAGCGTCGAAGACAGCGACGAACCACAGGGCAGAAAGATCGCCCAACCCGAACCGCTGGTGAAGCAGCAGCCATGGGAGCCGAAGCCGCTGGATGAGGAACAGACGCGCAACAACCCGCTGGTGATTCCGCTGCAGAGCCGGCCTGACGTCATCCTGCGCTTTTCCGATGCCAAGACGCTTCTGCTCGACGGCCTGCTCGACAAACCTTCGTCGATCGCCGAGCATGCCGCCGTCGTCGATGCGCACCTGGGGCAGGGAAACGTGCTACTGTTCGGCAACAACCCCGTCTATCGCGGCGAGACCATCGGCACCTCCGCCCTGGTGTTCAA
>JBAWCJ010000171.1:0-5301 GCA_049590215.1 Candidatus Sulfotelmatobacter sp.
GGATCTTCCTGCGCCAGAAACAGCATCTGGGCGATCACCAGGTTGGCGATGTTGTCGTCAATCGGCGTGCCTATGAAAATAATGTTATCGCGGAGCAGACGGGAATAAATGTCGTAGGCGCGTTCGCCCCGCCCGGTCTGCTCAATGACCATCGGAACGAGCATCATTTGCGCGTCGTTCCTGTTCCCATCATTTTGCTTCACGTTCACCTGCCACACTCCGCCCCGAACTACCGCTTGCAATCTCGGGGAGGGTCGAAAGTGGTCCGCATCTTTTTCAAGTTACGCGGACTGGTGATAAAGAAATTCGAGGGTCTTCTCGCTGCGGATTCTATTCCGGATTCTATCGAGGCCCCCATCCTCTGTCAAACGCGCACGCACCGCTTCTGACGTCTGTTTTGACTGTTTCGCCAGAGCTTCCAGCTCCCGGTTCACTTCCTCGTCGGTGACCTCGATTTTCTCGAGACCGGCAATCCGTTCGAGCAGCAGCGAGGACTTTACATCGTGCACTGCCTGCTCGCGCTGCCCTGCCCGAAGCCGCGGCAGGTCCAGCTTCTTCAAATCTTCCATCTTCATGCCCTGGGCCGCCAGAGCCCGCAGGCCACGTTCGAGGCGCAAATCGATCTGCCGGTCGACCAGCGACTCTGGTACCTCGAAATCATTGCGCTTCACCAGGTCAGCCACCAGCTTGTCTTTCGCCGCATGCTCGGAGGTGTGCCGCTTCTCGGCTTCCATGTTGTCACGAATCTGCTTGCGAACCTGGTCGAGACTGGTGAACTCGCCCAACTCTTTGGCGAAGTCGTCATTCAGTTCCGGCAGACTCTTCTGCTTGATGCCATTCACCTTCACTGTGTAGACGAAGGTCTTGCCGGCGAGCCTCTTGTCGGTGGCGTCTTCGGGATAGCTGACATCGAAGGTGCGCTCCTCGCCGGACGAAGCGCCGGTCAGGTGCTGGGTAAATTCCGGAACCGTGTTCTTGCCGCCGATCTCGATCAGCACGTCGTCCATGTGCACGGGATTCGCTTTGGCATCGGCGACATCTTTACCATCTTTCGGCTTTCCATCCATCGAGGCCTGGGCGAAATCACCCTCGGCTAGCGCGCGTCCCTCCACTGTCGTGTAAGTCGCGTGCTGCTCGCGGACGCTGTTGAGAGCCTGCTCGATTTCCTCGTCAGTGACGGCGATCTCCGGCTTATCGGCGCGCAGATCTTTGTAGCCTTCGACCTGAATCTCGGGGAGCACTTCAAACGCAGCCTTGAAGGTGAGCGGCTCGCCGTCATGCATGTGGAGATCGGTAACGCGAGGCTGCGAAACCGGAATCAGACCTTGTTTCTCAGCTTCCCGGCGAAAATATTTCGGAATCAAAGCCTCGGCCACATCGTTCTTCAGACCATCGCCGAAGCGCTGCTTGATGATGGAAGCCGGCACATGCCCCGCCCGAAACCCGGGCAGCCGCGCGCTCTTCTGATAGCGCTGAATCTGGAACTCGGTCTCGCGCGCAACCTCGGCGGCCGGGATCTCGACTGAGATCTCGCGCTTGATGTCTTTCTTGGCAGTTTCCGTCTTTCCTGCGTCGATCTTGTCCGCGTCGGTCGTTTCTGTGGGGCTCACGTTTGCCTTTCACCCGCCGCGTGATTCAGAAGGATCCGTCTCCAGAAGGAACCAGCCCGAATTCATACAGCGTTAACTTGAGTGTAAAGACAGAAGGAAGCAGCGTCAAACGGGGGACGGTCGGCTGCCGTCCCAGTCAGTGCGCTGACGCCGTTCCAGCCGGTCGGAGCACGCAGCTGTCCGACACTACACGTTGAAAAATGTCTTGAGAAGCAATCTCGCCGAATCAAGATTTAACTTGATTAGCCACCGCTAATCCACTAAAACGGAGGTGAAGGGGCGCCTGCCTGCCATGCCACCCACGACCAAGAAGTTCACCCCTGAAATCGATGCCAAGCTCTACAAAGAGTTCGTGGCTACCGCCAAGCGCAACGGCCAATCGCAGCGTCACGTTCTCGAGGAGGCGCTGAAGTTCTATCTGAAAAACGTAGTTCCGTCGCAGCACCTGGTCCGGCGCGAGGTGATGGAAGCTTTTGAACGATCGGTGGCCGACAACCGTGACCTGCTTGAGCGTCTCTCGAAGTAAATGTCGGATTACCTGACGGTCGCGGAAGTCTATCAGATGCAGCACCGGCTCATCGACGTGTTCGGCGGCCTACACGGTGTCCGCGACAAGGGCGCTGTCGAGGCCGCCCGTCTTCCGCCCACAAACAGGCTATTACACCTCGCTCGAAGAGCAAGCGGCTGCGCTGATGGAGTCGCTCGGCAACAATCTCGGCTTCCTCGACGGCAATAAGCGCATCGCCTTCACCGCTGCCGATGTCTTCCTGCGCCGCAACAGCTCTTACATCGAAGTCGAAGCTGGGGCCGGATACGAGTTCATCAACGGCTCGATGGAGCGGCACGAATTCCGCTTCGCCCAAATCCTTGCCTGGATTCGCCAGTACATCAAACCTCTCCAAATACGGGATTAGCCGAGATTTCACAGAGAAGTAACGTCTGTGTAACGTCTGCGTAATATTCGGCGGCTAATACTCTCGTCTGGAGGTCTTCATATGAAAACGAATAGGTTCGTACTGGCTGGAGCGGCCACGGCTGCGATCTTGGCGTTGGCAACGCTTGGAGTCGCGGCGGGCGCGGGGAACGGAGGGTCGGGAAAGATGAAGCATGTGCTGTTGTTGAGCATTGACGGCATGCATGCGGTGGATTTTTATAACTGCTCGCATGGGATCGCGGGGGTGAATGGCGGAGATCCATATTGTCCGAACATGGCGGCGTTGAGCCAGACCGGGATCAACTACGTGAACACCGAGTCGTCGAAACCCTCGGACTCCTTTCCGGGAATGGCGGCCTTGGCTTCCGGCGGAACGCCGAAGACGACTGGTCTTTACTACGATGTGGCCTATGACCGGTCGCTGGATGCGCCGGCGAAGACGACCGGCACCGGTTTGGCCGCGGGGCCTTGCACCCCATATGCGACCCCGACCGGAACCACGACGGACAACGACCAGGGCATCGACCTTGACGACACGAAGCTAAACGGCGGCGCGCCGGGTGCCGGGTTGACCGAAGGTGGCATCGCATCAATCGATCCGAAGAAGCTGTCGCGCGACCCGCAGGATGGTTGCGCTCCGGTGTATCCGTGGAACTTCATTCGGACGAACACGCTGTTTGGCGTGATCCATGCGGCGGGCGGATACACGGCCTGGATCGACAAGCACCCTTCGTACTCATTTGTGGGTGGGCCCGGCGGTAACGGCCTGGATGACTATTATTCGCCGGAAGTTGACTCGGGCGTGGTGGCGCTGCCCGGGGTAAAGACCCTGGATGGCGTTTCGTGCGATCCAGTCCGCGACGCAACCTCAGTTGGCACCTCGGCGTGGAATGCCAGCTTCAAAAACATCCAGTGCTATGACGCGATCAAGGTGTACGCATTGCTGAACCAGATTGCGGGCAAGACACATTCCGGCGCGCCGGCAGTTGTTCCGGCGGTATTCGGCATGAACTTCCAATCTGTGTACGTGGGACAGTCTGTGAATGAGGCTGGTGTGGCTTCCGGCGGTTACAAGAACGCGGCGGCGGCGCCGAGCGAAGAGTTGCTGGGAGAAGTCGAATACGTTGACACGGCCATCGGTGAGATCGTCGGCGCGCTCAAGAACGCCGGCATCTACAACGACACGCTTGTCATCATCACGGCTAAGCACGGCGATTCGCCGATTGACCCAACCCGGTACGTCGCCGACGGCGCCAATACGCCGGCAACGCTGCTGGCGACGGCTGGCTTCATCCCCTACTCGGAGTCGCCGCTGAACTCGACGGGCATTGGCGCAACCGAAGACGACGTCTCCGTGCTATGGCTTAAGAAAGGCTCGAGCGTGCCCACGGCTGTCGATCTGCTTGAAAACAACGCAGCCGCGATCGGGATGGGCGAGATCTACTATGGAGGCAGCCTGGCGCTCAACTACAACGTAGGCGGTACTGAGCCGGGCGAGGATCCGCGGTCGCCAGACATCATCGTCACTCCGAACGTGGGCGTGACTTACTCGGGCAACACGGCGATGATTGGAGATCACGGCGGGTTCGCGCACGATGATACGAACGTGATGCTGCTGGTGAGTAATCCAAGCTTTACCCCGCAGACGGCTGCGGCGTTGGTGGCGACCAGACAGGTCGCGCCCACAATCGTCAAGGCGTTGGGGCTCAATCCATGGGCGCTCGACGCGGTGCGAGCCGAAGGCACGCCGGTGCTGCCCGAGGTCTGGGCGCAGCTCGCAAAGTAATGGTCATCAGGCCAAGAGGGGCCGCGCCTGCGGCTCCTCACATTCGGCCGGAACTCACAGTTTGGATTGTTTCCAAAGCAGTGGGCTGACCCGCGCGTGCTCCCAATCACAATTTATTTCCACAGCCCCCACGTGACATCTGAGCTTGTGCCCGCAACAAACTTGCGCGATCATTGTCGAGGCCGTGACGGTCGGGTGAACCCACATCGCCGCGCCGCTAACTCCTTTGTTTCAAAGATTTTAGTATCTAAGTTCTTTGACATCCGTATTTTGCCGGGAATTTCGGTAGTGTCCGAAGTATTAGGACAGTACCGGAATTTCTTGCTAATCTGATGATTCCAATAGACCCCAGGGGGGAGGGGGTATCGAGAAAAACCTCCGATACCCACACGAAGAACGCGAATCGCAATCACTCGCCGGAAACCTATTTCGGATGAGGAATTCACAGGTTACGGCTGCCCAAGCTAAATTCTTGACCACAAACGCTCCTCACAGGCTAACCGTTCTCAATCGTGAAGTCATCGCCTGCACTCGCTGCCCGCGGCTTGTTGCCTACCGCGAGCAGATAGCCCGCCAGAAGCGCCGGGCTTATCGCGATCATGAGTACTGGGGCAAGCCCGTGCCCGGCTTCGGCGATCCCGAGGCGCGGGTGCTGATCATGGGCCTGGCTCCTGGCGCCCACGGCTCCAACCGCACTGGACGGCCCTTCACCGGCGACGCTTCGGGCAAGTTCATGTTCCCAGTGCTCTATGAAACTGGATTTGCCAGCCAGCCGAATGCCACCGATCGCAACGATGGGCTCATGCTGAAGGACCTGTACATTACGGCGGCGGTCCGATGCGTGCCACCTGACAACAAGCCCACGCCGCAGGAACTGGCGAACTGCTCGCATTTTCTCGATCGCGAGATGGCAGGATTAGAGAAGGTAAAGGTGGTGGTCGCGTTAGGCAAGATCGGCTTCGACGCTTATC
>JBAWCJ010000172.1:0-13459 GCA_049590215.1 Candidatus Sulfotelmatobacter sp.
GCCGGGCTGAGCCGGGCGCGATGCATGCGATTGCTCGCTCTGATTCCCGGGACTCCGTTGGCTCGTCTGCGGCTCTGGCTCCGCAGTGCCTTGTTCCTCCCACACGCGAGGCTGGGTTTTTGCCGGGCTGCCTTCCGCCTCGGCCGGTACAACCGTACGGAAGCCGGCCTGTGTCTGTGATTGCATCGTGTGCGTCACCGGAACCGGCCGCCCTGGCGACTGCTGGCGCACCAGCGACTGGGCAGTCGAGTTCTGTCCGGCTGATGCTGGTCCAATCGTCCGTGGGAGTGGAGCCGGCGTACGCAGCGCCACTACCGGGCGATTCATCACTGTGGCTGGAGGCTTGGTTGCCACCGGCTTGCCCGCACCAAAAACGCTGGTCCGAGCGGGCTCAACCGCAAGCGCGTTCGAGACGGGAGCGGCTGCGAGTTCCTTTGACGGAACCGGCATCACATTTCGCGCCACGGGCCGGCCATTTACAAACGTGTCTTGTGAGACCGCTGTTACGCCTCCACTCACATTCCGGTTCGCATAAGTGATGTTGCTGAAGTCCCGGTTCACGACCACTGCGTTGTAGACATTCGCGACTCTGGTGACATTCACTGCCGTGTTGGTGACGTTCACGCTGTTTACGTACCCACGGCTCACGCGATAGCCCGGAATAAATACTTCTCCGGGAGCGAGTGGGAACCACGCCACGCCCACGCCGGCCGAGAAATGAAATCCTGGACCGCCGCCTGCCCAGCTCACCAGCGCGGGCGCGTAGACCGGCCGCACCATGCTCGGTCCCGGAACCCACACCCAGCCGGTGGCAGCGAAAGCCCAACGTCCATAATGGAAGGGGGCAAATCCCCAGGGCTCATTCTCTACCCAGGTCCAGCCCCACGGTGCGACCCAAGTCCAATTTCCGTAGCGGTAGGGCGCCCATCCCGGCACGAGGGCTGTCGGGCGCCAGACCATGCCGTAGTCGGCAACGTAGGACCAGTCGCCGTACTGGTCGAGATCTTCGTATCCGGTCATATCGCGCGAGACGTAGTTTGCCGCGTCATAGCGATCTTCATTCTGGTCGCGGTCCTGCGCCCAGCTATCCAGTCCATCTTGATTGGGAACGTCTCCGGCGCTGTAATCCACTTGATCGTTCCCGTCGCCGGTAAATCTGGCGTACTGATTCGCGCCCATGCTGTAGGTGTTGCCGCCGCCGGTGACCTCGCCGCGTCCGCGCCACACCGTCACTTCGGTTTGGTTGCCATCGGGATCCACATCCATGCGGTAATCCCCGGGCTGCGTTACCACAAACGCGACGTTCGGTGTGTCGATTTCATAAGCGTTCTCGTCGTCCACGTGCCGGACGTTTACAATCAGCGATCCTTGCACCAGCCGGATCTGCGCTACCTGGTCACTGACCTCGAGCAACGTGATCCCAGTCTTAGGTCCCAGACGCAGCGCAGTCGATCCAATGTGCAGCTCGGCGCGAGAGTTTTCATCTGCCCAAAGATTGTCGCCCGTCACGAGCGGACGATTGAGCTCGGCCGTGACCCAGTCGTTCTCGCCACCTGGCTGAAACGATACTGATCCCTCCATGTAATTCAGGCGGGCTACCCGGGTGGGAGGGTCTTGTTGGTCGGCGTTTTGCGCGTCATTTTGCGAGTTGGATTGCGAGTTCTGGGAGGGTTGCGCGTCAGGAGCGACCTGCGCATCCTGCGCTCGTGACCCAAGCGGCTGTGACAGCAATGCCAGACTCACCAGCAACAGTGCCCAAGCCCAGGACTGCCTCGTTCTCTTCATAAGCTCCCCAATGGATTCCGAGCGCGTTTGCGACGATCGTATCCATACCTCTATAAACACGACAGATACCTTTAGTTTCCTGGCTGAGATGGTCTTTTGGGGCGAAGGATGGTGGGATCAGGCCGGCTGACAAGTTGGTTTCGAAAGTAACTTCAGTGGGTTACTGCCGGCTTCGGCGAGATTTCATCCAGAGTAAGATTCAATTCCAGCACGTTGACACGCGGCTCGCCGAGAAATCCAAATTGTCGAGGCGCCGTGTGCTGGCGAACTGCTTCGCGGACCACATCCTCGCGCAGCCCACGTTCTTTGGCGATGCGCGGCACCTGAAATTCCGCGGCTTCGGGGGATATGTCTGGATCGAGGCCCGAAGCCGACGTCGTCAGCAGATCCATCGGAATCTCAGCTCCGGGATTCTCCTTTTGCAATCGGACCACGTCTGCCTGCACCCGCGCGATGAGTAACTGATTTGTTGGCCCAAGATTCGATCCGCCGGAATTGCTGGCGTCATAGCCGGTTCCGGCGCTCGACGGACGCGAGTGGAAATAGCCGGGTGAAGAGAATGATTGACCAATCAATCGCGATCCCACGACCTTGCCGTTCCTCGTGACCAACTCTCCGTTCGCCTGCTTCGGAAACAGAACCTGCGCCAGTCCGGTAATTACAAAGGGGAAAAACAGGCCAAACAATATGGTGGTCACCACGGTCATGAGCACAGCAGTGATCAGGTTCTTCTTCATATTCGCCTCTACGCCAATCGTCTCTATGCCAATCGTCTCTAAGCCAGCCCCGCCCGCACGATGAGCACGTCGATCAGCTTGATTCCGATAAACGGCACGATCACGCCGCCTAAGCCGTATACCAGCAGATTGCGGCGCAGCAGGATGGCCGCTCCCTGCGGAACATATTTCACGCCGCGCAGCGCCAGCGGAATCAGCGCCACGATGATCAGCGCATTGAAGATGACCGCCGACAAGATCGCCGACTGCGGCGTTGCCAGGTGCATGACGTTGAGCGCCTGCAGAACCGGGAACGTCCCGGCAAACATTGCCGGGATAATCGCGAAATACTTGGCCACGTCATTCGCAATCGAAAACGTGGTCAGCGCGCCCCGCGTCATCAGCAATTGCTTGCCGATTTCGACGATCTCAATCAGCTTGGTGGGATTCGAATCCAGGTCCACCATGTTTCCGGCTTCCTTCGCCGCCTGCGTGCCTGTATTCATGGCGACGCCGACGTCGGCCTGCGCCAGCGCCGGTGCATCATTCGTACCGTCGCCAGTCATCGCAACCAGCTTCCCCTGCCCCTGCTCGCGGCGGATCAAATCCAGCTTGTCTTTCGGTGTTGCCTGCGCCAGGAAGTCGTCCACACCGGCTTCGGTTGCAATCGCCGCCGCGGTCAGCGGATTATCTCCCGTGATCATCACCGTCTTGATTCCCATCGCGCGCAACTGATCAAAGCGCTGCCGCATACCGCCTTTGACAATATCTTTTAGTTGAATCACTCCCAAAGCCCGGCCATTCTCGGCGACCACGAGCGGCGTCCCTCCAGAGCGGGAGATCGCTTCCACTGAGGCGCGCACTTCCGCGGGAAGCGAACTGCCCTGGTCTTCCAGATACTTTGCAACCGCATCGGTCGCGCCTTTGCGGATGGCGCGTCCGTCCAAATTCACGCCGGACATGCGAGTCATTGCGCTGAAGGGAATGAACTCAGCGTCGTGCGTACTCATCTCACGGCCGCGCAGTCCGTACTTTTCTTTGGCCAACACGACAATCGAGCGGCCTTCCGGAGTTTCATCGGCCAGCGAGGAGAGTTGCGCAGAATCGGCGAGCATCGCTTCTGTCACGCCCGGCGCGGTCACGAATTCAGTCGCTTGCCGGTTGCCGAGCGTGATGGTTCCGGTCTTGTCGAGCAGGAGCGTGTTCACGTCACCTGCGGCTTCGACGGCGCGTCCTGACATCGCGAGCACGTTGTGCTGCACCAGTCGATCCATGCCCGCGATGCCGATCGCCGAGAGCAATCCGCCGATCGTGGTTGGGATCAGGCACACCAATAAAGACACCAGCACGAACACCGTCTGCGGGGCGCCGGCATAAATGGCGAAGGGCTGCAGTGTGACCACAGCCAGCAGAAACACAATCGTCAGCCCGGCGAGCAGGATGTTCAGCGCAATTTCGTTCGGCGTCTTCTGCCGCTCCGCGCCTTCCACCAACGCAATCATGCGATCGAGAAAAGTCTCGCCGGGATTCGACGTGATCTTCACTTTCACCCAGTCTGAAAGCACGCGGGTTCCGCCGGTCACCGCGGAGCGGTCGCCGCCGGCTTCGCGAATCACGGGCGCAGATTCTCCAGTAATCGCCGATTCATCCACCGACGCCACGCCTTCCACAATCTCACCGTCGCCCGGAACAAACTCGCCCGCCTCCACCAACACCATGTCCCCCGAGCGCAATCTGGATCCGGGCACGGTCTCCATTTTCCCGTCGGAAAGCAGACGGTTCGCCATGGTCTCGGCTTTTGCGCGCCGCAGCGCATCGGCTTGCGCCTTGCCGCGGCCTTCCGCCATGGCTTCGGCAAAATTAGCGAACAACACCGTGAACCAAAGCCAGAGTGTGATCTGCAGATTGAATCCGAAGCCCGGCTGCCCGCGCATCCGTTCCAAAATGAGCAGGACGGTTGTTACTACGCTGCCCACCTCCACCACGAACATCACCGGATTGCGCATCATGGTCACGGGATGCAGCTTGACCAGCGAATCCCAGGCCGCGCGGCGCACGATCTTCATGTCCCACAAACTGCGCTTTGATTTCTTGCTCGCCATATCTTTTCTTCGAAGGCCTAAAAAGTTTTGCCCGCCATCATCAGCAGGTGTTCAAGAACTGGCCCCAGACTGAGTGCCGGAAAAAATGTCAGTGCGCCCACGATGACCACCACGCCGATCAGGAGAACCGTAAACAGCGGACCAGTCACGGGGAAAGTGCCCAGCGTCGCCGGAGTCTGCTTCTTCCCGACCAAATTGCCGGAAATCGCCAGCACCGGCAGAACCATCATGAAACGCCCCAGCAACATGGCGATGCCCATCGAGGTGTTATACCAGGGCGTATTTCCGCTGATTCCGTTGAACCCGGACCCGTTGTTGGCCACAGCGGAGGTGAAGGCGTAGAGCACCTGAGTAAACCCGTGCGGCCCGGGATTCGATATGGAGGAAGTGCCGAAGCTATACAACACCGAAATCGCCGTCAATACCAGAATCGTCAGCGGAAAAATCAGCACCACCAGCATCGCCATCTTCACATCGTAGGCTTCGATCTTTTTTCCCAGGTACTCCGGCGTGCGGCCCACCATCAATCCCGCAATGAACACGGAGAGAATGACGAAGACCAGCATTCCATACATGCCCGCACCGACTCCGCCGAAGATCACTTCACTCAGCATGAGGTTGATCAACGGAACCATTCCGCCGAGCGGCGTGAATGAATCGTGCTGGGAGTTGACCGCGCCGCAACTTGTGTCAGTAGTCACCGTGGCGAACAATGCCGAGTTGACTACGCCGAATCGCACTTCTTTCCCTTCGAGGTTGCCCACACCCTGCAAAGCGGAAGCCGGACTCTGCGAGCCATGTGGCGCCGCAGCCGTTACTAGCGGATTGCCACGCGCCTCTGCCCAATATGCCGTGCTCACTCCGGCCAGAAACAGCAAAGCCATGGCCGCCCAGACGGCCCATCCATGCCGCGGCGAGCCGGTCATCTTCCCCAGCGTGTAAGTCAACGCGGAAGGAATTGCGAGAATGCAGAACATCTCGAGAAAGTTCGTGAACGGTGTGGGGTTCTCGAACGGATGTGCGCTGTTGGCATTGAAGAACCCTCCACCATTTGTCCCCAGTTCCTTGATGATTTCCTGTGACGCCGTTGGCCCCTGCGCGATCACTTGCTGGCTCACCGTCTGCATCACTGGCTTGCCGTCAGGTCCGTTCACGGGTTTGCCGTCTGCGCCCAGTTGCGGGGTTTGATAGGGATCAAGAAGTTGCACGGTGTCATAGGGTTTCAGATTCTGCACCACGCCCTGCGACACCAGTACCAGCGCGCCCACCAGGCATAGCGGAGCCAGAATCCACAATGTGCCGCGAACCATGTCGACCCAGAAGTTGCCGATGGTCTTTTGCTCGCGCCGCGCGATGCCGCGGATGAATGCTATGGCCAAGGCCATTCCGGCTGCCGCCGAGATCCAGTTGTGATAAGCCAGACCCGCCATCTGCGTCAGGTAGCTCATGGTGGTCTCGGGAGAATAATTCTGCCAGTTCGTGTTCGTGGTAAACGAAGCCGCGGTATTGAATGCCAGCGCTGGAGGCACTCCGGCAAGCTTCTGCGGATTTCCGGGCAGCCACAACTGAACTCGCTCGAGCACATAAAGCAAGATCATAGAAACGCCGCTGAACAGGAGCAGCGACAGCGCGTATTCCTTCCACTCCATCTCGTGGTTTTCATCCACGCCGGTAAGCCGGTAAAGGATTCTTTCTGCTGGCCGCATCACGGGATCAAGCCAGGTATGCTCGCGCCCGAACACCCGCGCCATAAACCCGCCCAGCGGCTTTGTGACCAGGAACACCACCAGCAAGAGAAAAAAGATTTGCAGCCATCCGTTTGCTGTCATCAGAACTTCTCCGGCCGCAACATGGCGTATACGAGATACACCAACAGGCCCGCGCAAATGATCAGCATGATGATCGGTTCAGAATTCATATCCTCCTCAACGCAATTGCTCGCAGAAAACTACATAGGCGAGCGCCACGGCAAAGAATAGAATTGTTATCGCAAGAAAAATCACATCTTGCATCGTAAAGTCCTTCCAGTCCGCTAGCTAGCGCGCATTCAAGCCTAGAACTTGACCAGTATAGCCATGTCGATGAACTGCTCGTCCCGGCGCAGGTCAGGGAACCATACACTGCTGGTGCTGCCCGGGCTGCCGCAAGCCGTTTCCGCAGCGATGAGGCTCTCTTGCATGGACGAATTCCCGTTCAAGCAGGCAAAGTATTGAGGGTACCCGTTATTGGTATAAGGCACTCCCCCCGAACCCGGCGGCGTCATCCCGCCGCGGCCCGTCCAGTACGGCACGCTGGCGTGGCGATAGTCGTACTCCCAGCGGAACGTGATGTACTGCTTGGGCATGTAGTCGAACGTGATCGACGAATCCCAGGCCTTGAATGGATCCGACGGATTCCCGGTAAAGTACGGAGCGTTGATCGCAGCCGACTCCGCCGTCTCTCCGTTGATGGGAGGGGCCAGAACCAGATAGCGTCCGGGGTTGTTGATCTGGCCTCCGCCGACCGTCAATCCGTAACGGTCTTTCTTGAACCAGAAGCGGTTGTACAGCATGTAGCCGATGAAGCTCTGCTTGGGATCGACACCTGCAGCAAAATGTTCGTCTGCAGACGCGGCTCCGACCGAATTCCGATCTTTGGTATTACCGTGACAGCCTACGCCCTGCAGATAAACGCCCGCCGTCGTGGTCGTGCTGGGACCAAATTCGCAGCCCATGTCGCCGGTGAACGAGAACGCCATCTTGTCGAGAAGTTTTTCGGGTTGATCGTAATACTTGATCTCGATGCTGTCGTCGGTGTGGATACGGCCGCGGTTCGGGATGTAAAGGTCATCATGTCCTAAGCCGTAATTGTTGGAAATCACGTTCACCCAGGGTCTCGGAGTCCACTTGATCTGCCCACCCAGACCTTTCCGCGAATTCGCTGACCCGTAGGATTGCCATCCGTTGATGAACCAAGGCTCGATCTTGAGGTGAGGGGTGGGGAAGATCTGAACTCTCAGGCCGTTGAAGAACCACGGAGTGTTCGAGGAAACATACGAGGGCTGATAGGCCCAGTTATCGAAGTTGTAGTAGCTGAACAAGCCAATGTAAGAGAGGAAAATGCCGGCATCGACGTTGATCCCGTTCAGCGCATTGATGTGGTAACCGCCGTAGGCCTCGGCCAAGTAGCGATAGGCGGTGTCGAGATCCCATTGGCCCTTCGCCGGGCTCGGGTCATTGCGCGGCGTGGTTGCAGAATACATGCCGAACTGCGTCATGAAGCGGGCGCGAACGTTGTCATAGTGAAAATCGCCACCGAGACCGAGTTGCTCCAGCTGGATTTCGTTGGAACGAAATATTTCGCTCGATCCGCTGATCGTGTTGTCTACCGGTTTGTTGAAGTCGTACGTATAGGTAACATCGGCGCGGATCTCCGGAGTGAAGAACTTGGAGTCGAAAGCCGCTTCTTTGGTGCGCGGGTTGCCGTTCAGCCAGGTCCAGTCCCAGTCGGAAAAAGGATCTATCTTCTCTTTTTTCGCGGGCGCGGTTTCGGAAACTTGACCTGGGGAAGATTGACTTGAGGAAGAAAGGCTCGCGGGCTGTGCCAACCGGCCTGTCATGCCCGCGGTTACAGGAGCACTGCCGGTTGCGGCGGTCGGGCTGCCAAGGTTCGCCGCCGTCACGGTGGGGACGTTTGGCCCGGGACCGGTCCTTACGGGCTCCGGCGACGCTTCACTGCGATCATTCGAGGGCGCAGCATCGGAAGGCGCACTGGTCTTTTGCTGCTCAACTTCGGCTCGCAAGCGCTCAACCTCAGCTTGCAGCTCTCTCAATTCATCCCGCATCTCTTGCTGTTCCGACTCTGCGATAGCCGCGCTAGGGCCGGGGTTTGCGGAAGACGTAGCCGCCTTTGGGGTGGATTGAGCGCCGGCTCCAGCCGACAGAAACAGGGCGAACCCCAAGAGCCACAAGACCTGCGGTGCGTTTTTCTTTAGCATAATGTTCGTTCTCCGATAATTCGCAGCGGTAGTCGCCGCGGTCACCTTCTGTCGCGCGACTATCGTCATCGAAGTAGATGCCGCGCAGAACTCTAAAGGGTTCATCTTTCTCCGGTTCCCTGCCGACCATCACGACCCGGTAGCAGACCGATGGCGCACCCTCGCGCAGCAATGCGGTCAGAAACCTGAGCATGAATGCGACTCCGGCCAAGGCGACGGCTGCAACCACCCACGTTGCCCACATACTTTTGCTTTCTGCGCCTTTGCGCAGACCTCCCGCGCAAACGTTTCAGTGGATCATCTCGCGTGTAAAGGTGGTTTAAGGAATTTCTAAGGAATTCGTAAAGGTGCAATTCTGGTTAGCGGCGAAAATCCCGTCACTTCCCCACGCTTGCGAAGTGGCTCACACGCAGCTTGGATTGCGTCAGTTCCTTAACGTCCAGCTCTCCGTTCTTCGCCTTATCCAGCCTGTCGAACTCCGCTTCCATGAACTTCATCCACGCTTGTCTGGAGATTCTGCCGGTCTTGTCGGTATCGATCAGGAGAAGCAGTTCCCTAGCGTGTTCCTCTGCGAGTGCCAGTTTATCTTGCGGCTTCGGAGCCGCTGCCTTGGTTTGCGCCGACGCAGCCCCAAGCACTCCCAGCGTCACGGCCAATACCGCGATGGCCACTACGATTCGTGCGACGTTTGTTCGGCTCGACATGATTCACTCCACAGAACGCTTGTTTGTACACAAGACGACAACTGGGCCGCGCGTTGGATTAGGCGCGATTGCGTGTTGAGGAGCCAGTCGACCGCGGAGGTTCAGCAGCCCCATTCTGCTTCGCCGGGCTGCGCAAAATACTCCCGCGACTTTGCACGGTCGCTGGTCATCGATTCCAGTTCAAGCATTGCCAGGCGCGCTGCAGCCACTAACCGGTTCTTTTCCTGCGGCGCGATTTCTTTCCAGGAACTGCGGCCTTCACTGCCTTTACCAGACAGCTCCGGCGTTAGCGCCTGGTGATAGTGATACAGAAGCTCTGCCAACCGTTCCGGTGCCACCTCATGTGTCCACATGCCATTCACTCCCTAATTTTCCCTGGTTCTTCTGGGCTCTCTTTCAGCCACGACCATTGGACACGGAACCGCAGAAAAGCCGAATAAAGGCTCCATAAAATGTTCATAAAGATGGGAAGGAAAAACAGGGGCAGGAGTTAGGGCCCCGGTTCAAACCGGTAACCGACCCAGGGTTCGGTGAGAAGATATTTGGGCGAGGAAGGATCGGACTCGATCTTTTTGCGCAACTGCCCGACAAAAACGCGCAGGTATTCCGGCTGTTCGACGCTATTGGCGCCCCAGATCGCGGCCAGCAGCGTTCGATGTGTCACCACTTTGCCCGGACGCCGCGCCAGATACAGCAGCAGGTCGAATTCCTTGGGCGTGAGATGAACTTCGTGTCCCGCGACTTTGACCAACCGCGCATCCAAATCAATGCAAAAGTCTCCGGCCGTAATCGTGCCGGGCTGTTCCTCGGCCGCCGGCGTCCTTCGCAACTGCGCCCGAATTCGCGCCAGCAATTCATTCATGCTGAACGGCTTGGTCACGTAGTCATCGGCGCCGGCGTCCAATGCCTCTACCTTCGCGCGATCCTGTCCGCGAACCGAAAGCACGATGATTGGCACTTGCGACATCTGCCGTACTTGCCGGCACAGGCCTACACCGTCAAGATTCGGCATGGCCAGGTCCGTCACTACCACATGCGGCGTCCAGTTCTTCATGAGTTCGAGCGCCATCTCCCCATCATTGGCCACGCGGATGTCATAGCCCTGCGCCGAAAGCGTAGTGCGCAGCACGCGCGTGATCTGCGGCTCGTCATCCACCACCAGGATCCGCCGGTGCTCGTTCGTCATCTTCTTTCCGTCATTCATCACTCGTCAATCTTCTTCTCGTCGATCTTCTTCTCGTCGATCTCGGTCACCGCATTTCCTGGGTTACGATGTGTACATCCACCGAAGGGCTTTCGCGCAGAAACTTGTGAATGGCCGATAGATAGAAATACCTCTTCCACCCCTTGGTCGCCGATCGTCCGAAAACAACTTGCGTAATGTGATTCTCGCGCACAAACTCGGCGACCTTTTCCGCGACGATCTTGCCCTCGCTTTTCACCACTTTGGCTCCTACGCTCTCCGCGAACCGGATATTGTCAGCCAGCGTGCGCTGATTCTCATCGCTCTCGTCCGCGCCGGTATCCACGTAGAACGCGTAAAAGTCGCCGTCCATCGCCTGGGCCATGCGCGCCCCCCGCGCGATCAAATACTGCGCTGCCGGATTCGAGCTGAAGCAGACCGCAATCCGCTCCCGCACTTGCAGCAGTTGGCCATCTTCGTTCTTTAGTTCCGAAAGGGTGCGGTCGACCGCCTGGGTCACCTGGCGCAGGGCCAACTCGCGCAGCGCCACTAGATTTGTATTGCGGAAGAAATTTGCCAGCGCCCGCTCGACCCGCTCCAGTGGATAAATATCTCCGCGCTTCATGCGCGTCTGCAGCGCTTGCGGAGTAAGATCGGCCATCACAATCTCGCCCGCGCGGCGGATCACCCAGTCCGGCACGGTCTCCCGCACTTGCACCCCAGTCAGGCTGCGGATCGTCGGCGACAGGCTCTCGATGTGCTGCACATTCAGCGTGGAAAGAACATCGATCCCGGCATCGAGCAGTTCAAATACATCTTCATAGCGCTTCGCATGCTTGCTGCCCTCAATGTTGGTGTGCGCCAGTTCGTCCACGAGCACAACGTGCGGCTTGCGGGCGAGAATGGCGTCCACATCCATCTCTTCAAAAATGGTCGACTTATATTCCAGCTTCCTTCGCGGGACCGATTCCAGCCGCGACGAAAGTTCTACGATCGGTTTCCGCCCGTGAGTCTCCACTATGCCGATCACGACTTCTTCGCCGCGGCTCGCCCTGCGCACGCCTTCGCTCAGCATGGCGTAAGTCTTGCCCACGCCTGGAGCGTAGCCCAGAAACAGCTTGAACACCGCCGGCCGCTGCGTGGTGTCCACTTCTTTAAGCCATTCTTCGGGAGTCTTGGGCATCGCGGTTATTCTCCACGTCGGAGCAGAAATTGTCGAATCTGAAAGAACGCAGGTTTCAAGGTTTCATAGTTTCAAGGTTTCACAACCCATCGCCACCCCCGGGACCTTGCAACTTTGAAACTTTGAAACCTTGATTCCGGTTACAATCGTGCCCGTGAAAGCCCGCTGGCCACAGCAGTTGCTCCGCTACGCCGCCTGTCTCGTGGCCATCGAACTCGCGGTCCAGATTTGCCGGCGCATCATCCACGTAAACCCCACCACCGTTGCTTTAACGTTCCTGCTGATGGTGCTCTGGGTGGCGGCCTACTGGGGGTTTCGCTTCTCGGTCTTTCTTGCGCTGCTCGCCACGCTGGCCTTCAACTATTATTTTCTTCCTCCCGTCGGAACCTTAACCGTCGCCGACCCACAGAACTGGGTCGCGCTGTTCGCGTTCCTGGTGACCGCGGGAATCGCCAGCCAACTCGCCGACCGTGCCCGCCGCCAGACAGCCGACGCCAATCAGCGCCGCCGCGACGTCGAGCGCCTCTACGCCTTCAGCCAGCGCCTGCTCGCCACGGATAACGTGGCCGAACTACTGAATGCGATTCCCGCCTACGTTTGCGATGGATTCGGCGCCAAGGCTGCCGCCATCTATCTGCTCAGCTCGCAACAGGTCTACCGCACCGACCCCAACGCAACCTGGCTTGCTCTGCAGGATCTTCAAATCGTCAGCTCACGCGGCGAGCCTGTCATCGATTCCCAGCGCGGAATTTCGCTGACTCCTTTGCACCTGGGAACGCGCACTACCGGAGCCGTGGGCATTGCCGGACCAGCGCTCTCGCGCGCCACTCTCGAAGCTCTGGGCAGCATGATCGGTATCGCTATCGAGCGCGCCGGCGCCATGGAAAAACTTTCCCAGACTGAAGCGGCGCATCAAAGCGAGAATTTGCGCGCGGTGCTGCTCGATTCGGTGACTCACGAGCTGCGCACGCCTCTTACCGGGATAAAGGCCGCAGTCACCGGCCTGCTCTCGGAGTACAACCTCGACGAAGCACAACGCCGTGAGCTGCTGACTGTAATCAACGAGGAGACCGATCGCCTTGACCGTCTGGTGGGCGAAGCCACGGAAATGGCCCAGCTCGATGCGCATAAAGTCGAACTCCACATGGCGCCGGTGGATATCGCTTCGGTGATCGATTCCGCTGTGGAAGAGTCGAGAACGTTCATAGGCCTGCATCCGCTCGAAGTCCGCGTGGCTCCGTCGCTACCCAAGGTGCGGGTGGATTCCGACCGGATTGCAGAGGTACTGAAGCAGCTACTGGAAAATGCCGCCAAGTATTCTCCGCCCACCGCGCCGATCACGATTACCGCCGAGCAAAAAGGAGACCGAATCGTCACCAGCGTCACCGATCACGGGCACGGCATTGATGACTTCGAGCAGTCGCTGGTTTTTGACAAGTTCTACCGCGGCCGCGACCAGCGCTATAGCGTGCAAGGCACGGGCATGGGACTGGCCATTGCCAAAGCCATCGTGGAAGCCCACAATGGCGTTGTCGGGGTCACCAGCCAACTCGGCCGTGGATCAGTGTTTTCTTTCGAACTGCCCGCGGCCTGAGCGAACTAGAGTCAGTTCTTCAGCTTTGGCCGCTCGCAAGTATCTACAATCTTCGTCGGATCGATCGCATCCTTGTCCACTTGCTCTTCCAGAATCCTCCCATCTTTCCCGATCAGAAAGTTCACCCGGCGCGCGGCTTTGTACTTGTCCACGTAAATTCCGTACTCGCGCGTAACGTCTCCGCCCCAATCACTCAGCAGGGGAAATGTAACTCCA
>JBAWCJ010000173.1:0-9431 GCA_049590215.1 Candidatus Sulfotelmatobacter sp.
CCGCTTAGAGCAACCAGCTCTAAGTCTCAGCCACCTCACCTGGTCTTAGACTCCCACAACTACTGCCACATTCAGAACTTGTCATTCGACCACCTCCTTTCCGGTGTAATCGCAGATTAGTACGAAGGCCGCATGTGCGTCAACCGGCATGAAAGTGGGTGCCGAGAGCGCCACTCCTCCATCTGTTAGCTTAGAAGTCTCGACTGACGACATCGCGAACGACGATGGGAACTTCTACAAAGCTCGCGACCGTGAGAGACATTCTTCGCCAGCGCTGCCCCCGCTGCCGTACGGGAAGCATTTTTCGCTATTCCATCTTCCGAGGATTCCCCAAGATGCACGACCGTTGCCCCGTCTGCGATCTAAAGTTCGACCGCGAGCCCGGCTATTTTCTCGGCGCCATGTATGTCAGCTATGGTTTGGGAGTGGTGATCGTCGCGCTCATCGCCGCACTGCTATGGTCGACCACCGGCTGGTGGATCACGAAAGACACCATCTGGGCCGTCGTGCTGTTTCTGCCTCTCGCACCCACCATCACACTCTTTGCCCGCGTCCTCTGGATCTATCTCGACCAGACCGTCGACCCCGAACGGCAACCCTAGCGCACCTCCCACTTGCCATCCATCCGTTAATATTTGCGGGTCGACATACAACCTGCTCGCGTGACTCCGCGTTCTTAATCTGATTCATGGTTCCAAGTTGGGATATAGGCCTCCGAATGCGTTATTCTCAAAGGGGAGAACGTGGAATGACTCGATTCGCCGCGGCAATAATTATTTCGACTGTCCTGATTGGTTCGTTTGCCTTCGCTCAAGACTCAACCCCGAAAGTGCAGGTGTTTGGCGGATATTCCCTGGTGCATGAAGATACGGGCGGACTGTCGCTTCTAACGGTAGACATGGTCGTGCCCCACTCGATGGGCACGTTCGGAGTGAATTACAACTTCAACGGGTGGAACGCGGAAGGGCAATACAACGCGGACCGCTGGGTCGGAGTCGCCGTCGATTTTAGCGGCCGCTACGGCGCGCCCATCACGTCATCGACCAGCGGAGTCTCCGGCCTTCCCAAATCCACCGGGTATTCCATTCTCGTCGGCCCCGTCGTCTCCTACCGGACTAAATCGAGATTCACACCCTTCGTACATGCCCTGGTCGGTTGGGATCGAACCAGCCTGGGTGCGAGCACCCTCACGGGCGTGTCTCCTTCCGCCTCTTACGCTGCCATAACTGCCAACGATTTTGCGTTCGCGCTGGGCGGCGGGGTCGATTTCAAAGTGTTCCGGCTGTTTTCCGTCCGGCTGGGACAATTGGACTACTTCCACACCAGCGTTAATTCGAATAAGTTTTACGGAGCTGATTTTAATAGCATCTTGTTCGAAGGGTACCCGACTCACCAAGTCAATTTTCGCTTCTCGACGGGAGTGGTTGCCCAGTTCTGAGGATGGCTTCTACGGCAATCCAAAGGCATACACTGCGCTGCCCGCGGCAATCGCAACATATTCTTTTCCGTCCACGGCGAAGGCCATCGGCGCGGCATAGACCGCGCCGCCCATCTGGAAGTGCCACAGCGTCTTGCCTGAAGCCGCATTCAGGGCGATGAAATTTCCCTCGGCGTCGCCGGTGAAGACCAGGCCTCCGGCAGTTGACAGCACTCCCGACCAGGTGGGAGAAGTGTGCTCAAACTTCCACTTGATCTCTCCGGTCGCCGGGTCGATTGCCTTCAGGAATCCGCGATACGGTTCGGCTTCATCCGACGGGAAGTAAGCGCTGCCGTAATACGCATGCCCCGCCTCGTAAGGTTGCGGCGCAGTAGAGAAGATGTCGCACTGATCGCGCGCGGTTACATAGAACAGCGCCGTCTGCGGATCGAATGTCGGCGCCATAAAGTTCGTTGTCCCCAACGCTCCCGGACATATCGTGCGCCCCTCAAGGGTTGGTGAAGCATGCTGGTTCGCCACCGGACGCCCTTCCGCATCTTTCGTATCGCTCCATGTAGTCTTGCCGTAGGCATTCGCCGAGATCAGTTTGCCGGTCGTGCGGTCGATCACGTAGAAAAAACCGTTGCGATTGGCTTGCGCGATCAGATGCTTCGCGCCCGAATCGGGCTTTCCCAGGTCGACCATGACCGGAACCTGCGTCGCATCCCAGTCGTGCTCGTCATGTTTCGTGAACTGGAAATACCAGTTCAACTTTCCCGTGTCGGCATTGAGTGCGAGCAGTGTGTTGCTGTAAAGATTGTCCCCGGCACGTCCCTCGCCGCGATTCGAGGGCGCAGGATTCCCCGTCGGCCAGAAAATCTGGTTGGTCGCCGTATCATAAGTTCCAGTGTTCCACGCGGGAGCGCCGCCAGTCTTCCACGAATCTCCCTCCCACGTTGCATGCCCCGGTTCACCCGGTCCCGGCACGGTGTAGAAACGCCATTTGCGCGCGCCGGTCGCGGCATCGTAAGCGTCGATGAACCCGCGCACTCCGTACTCGCCGCCGGAAACGCCGATCACCACCAGATCCTTCACCGCCAGCGGCGCGACCGTAAAGCTGTATCCTTTCTGGTACTCCGCGGCCACAACATCCCAGATCACATTCCCCGTCTTCGTATCGAGAGCAATCACATGGGCATCAAGCGTCCCCAGGAAAACTTTGTCACCCAAAATGGCAAGCCCGCGATTCACCCGCCCGCAGCATGGACGAATGTCCCCCGGCAGTTGGTGCTGGTACATCCAGATCGGCCGCCCCGTGCGCGCATCCAGGGCAAACGCCCGGTCATCCTGCGCCGTAGCGTAGAGAATCCCGTCCACTACCAGTGGCGTAGTCTCAAGCTTTCCGGTTGCCCCGGTCTGGTACACCCACTTCACCACCAGCGTGCGCGCATTCATGACCTTGATTTGATCGAGTGAACTGAAGCGCCGTCCCGAATAATCCCCGGAATAAGTCAGCCAATTCTGCGGCTCCTTTCCGGAATTCACCAGCCGATCGAAAGTGACCTGACCGTGAGTCTCCGACACGAGGAGAACGCAAGCCAGACAGCCCATGAATAGAGTCGAGAAGATTCTGCGCGACGTCATTTCGCCCCCACGCCGATCAGAAAAGCCACAATGTCTTCAAGATCTTTATCGCTCAAAACGTCTGGGCTGTAAGCGGGCATCAGCGACTGCCGGCTCTTCTTGAAAGAACGCAGCTTATCTTTTTCCAGCAAATAAATCTTTTCACTCGCATCCATCATCTGCACGCTGAAGTTGTCCTCATTGAGCGCGACGCCCTTAATTTGTTTGCCGTCGGCGGTTACGACGGTGACGGTCTCGTATTCCTGGGGAAACTCTTTCGTAGCCTCCGTCAATCCCCAAGCCAGCCGCCGGCTGGGATTTCGTACCGAATCGATAATTGCTTCCCGCGTACGCGAGCCGCCAACAGAAGTAAGTTCCGGTCCCACGCGCCCGCCCTTGCCCTCGACCATGTGGCACAACGAGCAATTGGCGTCGCCATAGAAAAGTTCCTTACCATGCGCCGCGCTACCCACCGGCTTGGACGGCGCCTTCATCTCGACGCTCCGAATGTAGGTGATGATCTGCCAGATCTCTTCATCCGTCATGCCAACGCCCTGGCCGTTGGTTCCGTTCGCAGGCATCGCGGTTCCCGGAATCCCGTTGCTGATCACCTGAAACATCTCCGCATCGGAATGCACATGCTTCTTTTGCGCCCGCGTCAGATCCGGCCCGCGTCCGCCTCCGTGCGCTCCCAGCCCATGGCAAAGCGCGCAGTTGATGCGGAATTCATACTCGCCAGCCTTGGCGGCGTTGGGGTCGCCAGCAAGCGGATTACGATCATCGGCCTTGCACACAGCGGCGACAACCATAAACACGACCACCCCTGCGCACCAGCGTCTGGACATTGCCTCACCTTCGGGGAATTTGCCGAATTCTACGCCAAGCAGATGAAACCGTGTCTTTGGAAATCGTGGTCGGCTCATGGGCCGGGCGAGTTTCTCCCCTGTCGTACATGTCCGCCGGGCATCTGTGACCTGCACCGATGGCTCTCTACACTTGAGATTCCCCAACCTGAGCCCGATCTTTCCTTAGGTCAAAGACTTTTTGAATGTAGGAGCGTAAGTGGCTGATAGCTCAGCCTTTCCACTGAAAAGCGTCGGCCTGGGGCAGGCCCAGGTGGGCCAGCACGCGATAGGCGAACTCGCGGGCCATGGAATCTAAACTCGCGGGCCGGAAGTAGAAGGCCGGGATGAGCGGAAACACGGTCGCCCCGGCATCGGCAGCTCGGTACATGTTGCGGATGTGAATTTTATTGAGCGGCGTTTCGCGCACGCACAGCACCAGCGGACGCTTCTCTTTCAGACATACGTCGGCAGCGCGCTCGATCAGGTGTGAGGCGACGCCGTTGGCGATGCGGGCCAAAGTGCCCACGCTGCACGGGATCACGATCATGGCATCGGCGGGATAAGAACCGCTGGCCACGTTAGCTCCGATGTCGGCGTTCGATTGCTCTTTGATTTTGGAAATTTTGAACGAGGTATTCGAGGCGGCCAACGATTTCGTTTTGCCGCCGGCGACGATCTGGGCAACAAGCTTCGATCGCCCCTTGATGCCGAGTTCTTCAGCCAGCACGCGCAAGCCGGAGTCCGATGCGATGAAGTTCACGGTTCGAACGCGGGCATCACGCTCAACCGCAAGCAGCAGATGCCGCAGAAACACCGACCCGCTGGCGCCAGTAGTAGCGACGGTCAGATTTTGCGGCGGATGGTTAGGCAAACAGCCTCCAACGGGGCAAGAGCGGCCCCGGAGTTTGGAGCATAGGGAGTAGTCGAACAGGAAGTCAAGGCGAGAGAACTGAGAACTGAGAACTGCTATGGCATCCACGGTCAACTTGCGATCCCGCCGCAGTGCCGGGCAGCTCCACGCCCTGGCCGGAGTGGAGCGTGAAATTCGCGCCCAGGATTCGCACACCCGCCGCAAATATCTTCGCGAGTTCAGCCAGGCCTTCCGCAACTACGATTCGCTCCTCGACTCGCAGCAGCTCCAGACCGCTTTGCACGCCGCCGACGTCGTACTGATCGGCGACTACCATGCCCTGCCGGGTGCCCAGCGCTACGCTGCATCTCTCCTCGAGCAGCGCGCCTTAGCCGGAGATCGCCCGGTCGTGCTCGGAGTCGAAACCATCTTCGCCCGCGATCAGCACATTCTCGATGAATGGTGGCGTCGCGAAATCGACGAAAGCGAACTGCGGCAGCGCATCCGCTTCGATCTCGATTGGGGATACGACTGGGCTCCGTTCCACGAACTGCTGGTAGCAGCCCGCGACCACGGAGAGGGCGTCTACGGCCTCGATTGCATGCCCCGTGAAAACCTGCGCAAGATCGGCGACCGCGACCGTCACGCGGCGGCCAAGATCGCAGAGATCCGCCAGCGCCATCCCAATGCCGTGATCTTCGTGCTGTTCGGAGAATCGCACCTTGCTCCCGGACATCTCCCGCGCGTGGTCCACAAGGAGCTGCCCGGAGCGAGAATCCTAACCGTGCTGCAGAACGTGGACGCGCTGTACTGGCGCGCAGCGGGCGAGCGGGTCGATAAGGTCGACGCCGTGCGCGTGACCGACGATGTCCTGTGCGTCTTCAACGCCACCCCGCTCGAAAAGTATGAAAGCTACCGTCTGTTTCTCGATCAGTGGAGCCGCGCCGACAGCGGTCCCGACTTCGCGCCAACCATCTACAACCTGATCGACAGTCTGGCCAGCTTTCTCGAGATCAACCGCTACTCCCCGCACAATGGCACGCAACCAAAGTTTCTGGTCGACATGCTGCCTGAGGTGCACGGCAACGCGTCAGACGCGATGCTGCGCCGCCTGCTCTCCCGCAAAGGCATCACTGAGCAGCAACTGAAAACCATGCTGGCGAGCGTGGAAGAGCGAGGCAGCGCGTATTTTCCCGAGGTGAATGCATTCCACATCCGCGAATTTCAAATGATGCACGCCGCCGAAGATGCGACACGCTTTCTGCACCATGCCTGCCGTGGCCTGCCCCAGCGCCTCAACGGGCACGACGCTAACGGCAGCGGCGCGCCTGAAAATGCCGGCGCAGTCCTGCCCACCGACGCCTTCTACACGCGAGTGATCGAGCATGCCGTAGCCTACTTCGGTTCACGCGTTCTGTATCCCTCAAGGCCGGCACCGGAAACCGAAGACTCGCCCGCGTTGTCGCGCGCCGCCGTCGAAAAGGCCGCACAGTCGGCGATCCGCGCCGATGCGGATAAATTCGAATCGATCACGCAGGATTGGGGATACCGCATGGGAAGCCAGATCTACGCCGTCTACCTTGCAGGCAAGGTAAAGCCGCACGGCCTGCGCCGCCTGTTCCTCACTCACCTCGACGAGCCGGGCCTGCCTCGAAAAGTCTGCACGGCGGTAATCGCCAAAATCCGCAACGCAACAAAGTAGCGCCGCCGTCTCGGCGGCTGTCAGGACGTCGGCGTTAATATCCGCCCAATGCTAATCTAGAACCCGCCGTGAACGCCGAATCCATCCGCAAACTCTTCGAGCAGGTCCGCCATGGCAAGCTCACGCCCGACGAAGCCGTAAACCGCCTGCGCCATTTGCCGTTCGAAGATCTAGGCTTCGCCAAAGTCGATCACCATCGCAGCCTCCGCGCCGGCATGCCCGAAGTGATTTTCGGTGAGCGAAAGACTCCGTCGCAGGTTGCCGAGATTTTCGCGCGGTTGGCCAAACATGGCGGCAATGTCCTAGCTACGCACGCCGACAAAAAACAGTTTGCCGCAGTCAAGAAGAAAGTACGCGCGGCAGAATATCGCGAACTGGCGCGGGCGATCGTGCTCGAGCGCGATCCCAACACCTACGGCAAAGGAACCATCGCCGTGGTTTCCGCGGGAACCAGCGACATCCCCATCGCCGAAGAAGCCGTCTTAACGGCCGAACTCATGGGCAATAAAGTCGAGCGCTTCTACGACGTCGGCGTCGCCGGAATCCACCGCCTGCTTGCCAATCGCGAAGCCCTGACCAAAGCCCGCGTAGTGATAGTCTGCGCTGGCATGGAAGGCGCACTGCCGAGCGTAGTGGGAGGCCTGGTCGGCGTTCCGGTCATCGCCGTTCCCACCAGCGTCGGCTACGGCGCATCGTTCGAGGGACTGACCGCACTGCTCGGCATGCTGAATTCCTGCGCCTCAAACGTGAGCGTGGTGAATATCGACAACGGATTCGGCGCCGGCTACGTCGCGTCCCTGATCAACCGACTGTAAGAGAAAAGGGACGCGACTTTCGCCGCGCCCCTCTGCCCGCCCCCAAACCGCATTACATCCCAGGCTGTCCCGACTCCACCGCCAGCTTGTTTTCCACGCTGAAGGCGCCCGGAATCTGATTCGCTCGCAGGCCAGCGACGTTTCTATCCATAGTGCTATCAACCGAGCCGTAAAGCGTAACGTGCCCGTTCACCACGATAATGCGAATCGGCCGCGCCGGATCCATCGCGTACTTGCTGAGCACCGGATCGCGGTAAATCGCCCGGGCCGCGCGCAGGCGCACCCCCTCGTCAAACGGCGACACTGGCTCAACCGAGATGTTCGAGATCACGTCCTTCACCCCGGGCATCGAATAAATCTCGGCGAGAGCTTCGTCTCGGCCCAGGCCGGTCAGATCCTGACCCTCCACCGTGACCACGCCGTCCTTCACTCCAAGCGCGAAGTAGTCGAACGTGTTGTCGTAGCCTTCGCGCACATAATTAAGCTTCTGAGCCAGTTTCCGCTGCAGTTGCTCATCGGAGATATTTGGCCCCGCCACCGTGATCAGATTGTCTACGCCCTGCACGCTCGCAGTTTTTCGAGCGAGCTTGGCCGCATCCAGTTTGCGCTGGTAAAGATCGACCGTGCCCGTCAACGTAACAATTCCGTCCTCCACACTGGACTTCACGTCGCTGAACTGACCCTTCTTTGCCAGCTTTTCCGCCACGCTGGTTTGAATTTGACGATCGTAGCGAGTCGCCGCTGCCGTCTGGGCGACCAGTGTCGCGCTCAGCAATCCCGCGGCCAGCAAAGATCCCGCCCCCTTCAGTAAACCTCTTGCAGTCATAAGGTCACCTCCGACCCAATTGACAAATCTTTACGATTTAACCGTATGGTTAATTGCTTCTGACAAGGTGAACCCTGCAGGTCCCGGAAAGTTGCGGAGGAGGAAAGTTGCGGAGGAAGTAAGTTGCAGAAGTCAGCGCCGTTTTCTTGCCGTGCCGGGGCGCTTGGCAGGCCTGGCCGCATTCGATCGGCCAGCGTTTCCCGCTGGCCGACTAGCACCAAACACGCGGGCGAAGATTTTGTCCACATTCTTCAGCTGGCGCTGCAAATCAAAAGCATGCTCGATTTGCTTGCGTGGGACTTTCCCCGTGATCTCCTTGTCGGCAAGCACAAGCTGGTGGAAGTCGAGACCCTCCTTCCACGCTCGCATGGCATGGCCTTGCACCAACCGGTAAGCGTCCTCGCGAGAGACTCCATGCTCCACCAGGTCAAGCAGCAACTGCCCACTGAAGATCAGTCCATGCGTGCTCTCCAGATTCGCCTGCATGCGTTCGGGATACACGAACATCGTCTCAATCAAGTTCGCAGTCTTGTTCAACAGATAATCAACCAGCGTCGTCGAATCCGGCAGAATCACCCTCTCCGCCGACGAATGCGAAATATCACGCTCGTGCCACAAGGCAACATTTTCAAACCCTGCTTGCGCATTGCCGCGCACCACGCGGGCCAGTCCGCTGATCTGCTCGCTGGTCACCGGATTACGCTTGTGCGGCATGGCCGAAGAGCCTTTCTGCTTTTCACTGAAGAACTCCTCAGCCTCGCGCACCTCGGTGCGCTGCAGATGCCGAATCTCAGTAGCAATCTTGTCCAGGGTCGAGGCAATCACTGCCAGCGTCGCCAGATACTGCGCGTGCCGGTCGCGCTGGATCACTTGCGATGAAACCGCCGCCGACTTCAGACCCAACCGCGCGCAAATCTTCTCTTCGATCTCCGGCGTCAGGTGGGCGAAGATTCCCACCGCGCCAGAAAATTTTCCCACCCGCAAGTCTTCGGCCGCCGCCTTAAAGCGCACAATATTGCGCTGTGTCTCCGAGTACCAGTTGGCAATCTTGAAGCCGAACGTAATGGGCTCGGCGTGAATGCCGTGCGTCCGCCCCACCATCGGCGTGTCTTTGAATTCCCACGCCCGGCGCTCCTGCACGTCCGCCAGCCGCTCCAGATCTTGGGCAATCAGCGTCGAAGCCTGTTTGATCAGAAGCGCCTGCGCCGTATCCACCACATCGTTAGAAGTGAGGCCGTAATGAAACCAGCGCGCATGCGGACCAACGATCTCGGCCACAGCTGTGGTGAAGGCAATCACATCGTGGCGCACTTCGGCTTCGATTTCGTGGATGCGCTCCACGCTGAAATCCGC
>JBAWCJ010000174.1:0-2553 GCA_049590215.1 Candidatus Sulfotelmatobacter sp.
TCGCCATACTCTGCCTCAAAGCGGGGGAAGTAGGCGCGGCCCCCGGTGATGGCGGCGAAGGTTCGCATTTCATTATCGGCCTGCAGATAATCCATTTCGCTGGCATGGATGCCCGCGCCGCGGTTCCCGGCGTAACCCATGATCCGGGCGATTTGCCCCACGCTGATGGGAAAAATGGTCACGTCCTTAGTATCCTTGACTTTCTTTGTGATCTGATCGAGCGTGAGCTTGCTGAAGCTGTCGTATCCGGTCGTGATCAATATGATGTATTTCTTGCCTTCGACCCGGTCGAGTCGATCCAGCGTGTCATACAAGGCGTCAAACAGATTGGTTTCGGAGAATCCTGGCATGCGCAACTGGTTCAGCGCGCCATAGACAGCTCTCTTGTCCTGGGTAAAATCCACCAGAATATGCGGCTGCATGTCGTAGTAGGACACCGCAATCCAGTCATCTTTGGTGAGGGTTCTGGCAAACGCGTAGGAAGCCTGTAGAGCGTTAATCATAAAACTGTAGCGCGTGGCTCCAAACTCCACCAGCAGCACGGCCGTAATGGGCGCCTTCGTAAGGTTGAAGCTGGAAATCTGCTGCTGGGCTCCATCTTCGAACAAGCGGAAATTATCTTTCTTCAGGCCAGGAACAAACTGGCCGCTCTTGGTGGTGACCATCACGTCCACGTTCACCAGGGGCACGTTGACCTTGATGGAATAGTCCGGCATGCCTTCGACCTTGGGGGTCGAAGCGGGCGGCGGGGGCGGCGGGGGAACGTCGTCAGGATTTCTCTTCGGGATGGCGTAGGGGCCTATGTCACCGGTGGGTCCACCGGCATCCGGAGGAACGTCCTGCTTAGGTTTGCCGCTATTTTGTGTGTTGTCTTGCGGTGGGGCTTGTGACTGATCCTGGGCGAAGGCTGGAACGATGCCACAAAGCAGGACTGAGAGCATCACAGCGAGCATGAGGCTGGGGAAATTATTGGAACGTGACCGCCGGTTCGTGACCATCGATTTAGCACGCATATAAACCTCTGAGGAGATGGAGATTAAGACGCTATGGAGCGAAAATTCCCTGTGCTAGTATAGACGCAGGGATTCGCGATTGGGATGTTTGCCCGGCTCGCGGTATTCCGCCTCCTGGCAACGACTTACAATTTGGCGGAGTCTAATACGAAATAGGGGAGGGCTCAATCGTCCTTCCCGGCGTGGTTCATGAGAAAACTAGCTTTCTTCGTCGCTGTCATTTGCCTGTCTTTCCCTTCTTTTGCGTCTGCTCAGTCTGGTTCTGCACCAGCCGCTTCTGCGCCGGCAGATTCGATGCAGAAGGGCCAAAATCCTCAAATTATTACCGTTAACCAGATTCACGCCGGCATGCGCGGAGTCGCTTACACCGTGTTTGAAGGCGTGAAGCCGGAAGCCATGGAAGTGGAAGTGCTTGGCGTGCTGCACAACGTGAACGGACCGAAGGGCGACATTATTCTGGTGCGGCTGCACGGGCAGAAGGTGGAATACACAGGCGTGGTCGCGGGCATGAGCGGCAGTCCAGTTTATCTCGACGGCAAACTCGCAGGAGCGCTCGCCTTCCGCATCGGAGAATTCTCGAAGGAGCCGATTGCCGGGGTTACGCCTATCGCCGACATGCTGGAAATCAGTGCGCTTGACCGCTCGCCTGCCGAAGACGCGGCTGCCGTCAAGCCCTCAGTGACTGCGGTTGCGGGCAAGACTGCTGCGCCCGGTGAAGTGTCCGCGCTGCCGGGTTCCTCCGATTCTGCAGGAAGAGATTTTACGAATTACCTGAAACCGATCGAGACTCCCTTGGTCTTCAACGGATTCTCTGAAGAAGCGATTCAACTTTTCGCGGGACAGTTTGCCTCGGCGGGAATCGTTCCTGTGATGGGTGCGGGATCGGTGAGCAATGACAAGCAGCCGGAGCCGCTTGAGGCTGGCTCGGCTGTGAGCGCGATCCTGGTCCGCGGCGACATGGATATTGCCGCGACCTGCAGCGTCACTTATGTCGATCCGCAGCGGCTGCTGGCTTGCGGGCATCCTTTGTTGCAGTTCGGCTCCGTTGACCTGCCCATGAATAAGGCCGAGGTGCTGGCGACACTGGCATCCCCGCTCAATGCTTTCAAGATTGTCAACACAACGGAGTCGGTGGGAACTTTCGTGCAGGATCGCCACACCGGAATCATGGGCGTGTTCGACCGGCAGCCGGAGATGATTCCGGTCACGCTCAACATTCACAGCAGCACTGGAGAGAAACAATTCCATTACGAAGTGCTGAACAATCCAAAGCTGACGCCGGTCGCGCTGATGGTAACGGTGTTTAACGCGCTGCACGGGGTGAACGAGTTCGGCGAGGAGATTACGTACCGGTTGGCCGGCAGCATCGGAGTGAAGGGTTTCCCTGACGTCACCATGCGCAACATGTTCGCTCCCACGGAGAACGGGCAGCCCGCCGCCATGCAGGCAGCGATCTCGCTCGGCGAACGCTTCGGAAGCATCTACGACAATCCTTACAACGCTCCCGCTATCGAGGGCGTGAAGCTGGATTTTGACCTGG
>JBAWCJ010000175.1:0-4901 GCA_049590215.1 Candidatus Sulfotelmatobacter sp.
AACTCGACAGGACGCTCTGGGCGCGCCGAAGGCGAATCTGCATTAAGGAGAGTCTCCCGGAAATGGGCCTACCACTTCCCTATGATGAAGATTCTCCTCTAAAAGATGCTGGGAGCACAAGGTTTAGAGGGAAGCTTGTAGCTTCTCACTTCTGCTCTTAGCTCTAACGACGGCGCGGCAAGGCCAGGATGATCTCGGCGGCGCGGTCTACGGGGTGCGGGTTCGGCGCGTTAGCTGCGCTGTGTGGTGGTCGCAGGCGGCCTTTTACCTCGGCTAGCCCCTCAAGCATGCGGTCGCGCGCTGGGCCGTCGGTGAGGATCTCCCGCAATCGAGCCACAACATTTTGTGCGGTGAAGTCGTGTTGAACCAGCTCGGGGACGACTTCCTCGCCCGCAATCAGGTTGACCATGGCGAAACGCGGGACTTTGACTCGCGGTTTGCCCAGCAGGTAAGTGAGCGGCGAGACGCGGTAGACCATCACGAATGGCGTGCGCATCATTGCGGCTTCGACCGTTGCGGTACCGCTGGCGATGATGCCGGCGCGGGAGTGAAACAGTGCGGGCAGGGATTCGGGGACGAGTGTGATGCCCTCCTTGCCTATCAAGCTTTGCAGAAAGCTGCAGTCGAGGGTGGGTGCGACCGGAAGTAAAAACTCGTAGTCACGGCCAAGCATGGCGGCCGCTTCGAGGATCGTCGGCAGGTTCATGCGCACCTCTTTGACACGGCTGCCGGGCATCAGGGTGATCCAATGCTTTGCGGGGTCGAGATGAAATTGTGCAGCGTAGTCATTGCGTGCGATGGTTGGTTGCGCTAAGTCGGCAAGAGGATGGCCGACAAAGATCGCATCGACTCCATGGTCGCGGTAGAACTTTTCTTCGAAGGGAAAGATCACCAGCGCTTTGTCGACGTAGTTGCGGATGAGGCGCACGCGCCCCTGGCGCCACGCCCAGAACTGCGGTGCAACATAGTAAACCACGGGAATGCCGCGCTTCTTCATCTGCCGGGCTACGCGCCAGTTGAACGCCGGTGAGTCGATGACGACGGCGAGATCGGGCCTGCGACGATCGGCTTCTTTGATTAAATGCTGAAACAGGCCATAAATTTTTGGCAGATGACTGAGGATTTCGGTGATGCCGACGACGGAAAGATCTTTCGCGTCGACCACGGTGTCGCAGCCGACGGCGCGCATCCGGTCTCCCCCGACGCCGAAGAATTCGAGCGCGGTTTGTGTGGGGACAGCCGCCTTCGGCTGTCCAGCGGAGCGAAGCTCCGCAGCTCTCCGCTGGAGAGCTGCGATCAGCTGCGCGCCATACATTTCTCCCGAAGCTTCGCCGGCTGAGATCAGGATTCGCAAGAGAGCATTGTAAGGCCGCAGCCCCTAGTCGTCTGCGCTGGCGGTGACTTCTGGCTCCCTGAAGTCGTCCGCGTTCGCGGGCGAGAGCTTGCCTTGAGCTTGTCGAAGGGGTGCCAGCTCCACACCTATCTCCTGATCTTTGTACTGCAGCTGATACAACTTGAAGTAAATCCCGCGCTGGGCCAGGAGTTGCTGATGCGTCCCCATTTCGCGGACCTGGCCTTTGTGCATGACGATGATCTTGTCGGCGCGCTGCACCGTAGAGAGCCGGTGCGCGATGATGAGCGAGGTGCGTCCCTCGACCATGCGGTTGAGCGCGTCGCGCACGCGGAATTCCGTTTCGGTATCCACGCTGGAAGTAGCTTCGTCGAGAATCAGGATTTTCGGTTCGTGGGCCAGAGCACGGGCGAATGAGATGAGCTGCTTTTGCCCCGTCGAAAGGGTTGACCCCCGCTCGCGAACTTCTTCGTCGAAGCCTTTGGGCAGGGCGCGGATGAAGTCGGTGAGGTTCACATCTTCGGCGGCCTGCTCGATGTCTGCATCCTGAATGCGTTTAGTACCTAGCCGGATATTTCCGCCAATGGTGCCGCTGAACAGGAATGGATCCTGCAGGACTACGCCGAAGCGGCTGCGCAGGTCGGCCAGATCCATGTCTTTGACATCGACGCCGTCGATTCTCACCGCTCCTTTCTGGACATCGTAAAAACGCAGCAACAGCGAGATGAGCGTGGTCTTGCCAGCTCCGGTGTGGCCGACTATCGCTACCGTTTCCCCGGGCTCGATGGTGAACGTCACGTCGCGCAGGACCCAATCCGGAGCAGGGTCATTTGTCGCTGGACCTTCCGCCGTTTCACGGTAGGCGAACCACACATGATCGAAGTCTATGCGCCCCGGGCCCTCGGGAGTTTTCGTGACTGCGGGCGAAACCACCTGGACCGGCGTATCCAGCAGCTTGAAGATGCGTTCACTCGCGGCCATCGCAGATTGCAGGATGTTGTATTTCTCGCTGAAGTCCATGATCGGCCGGAAGAAGCGCAACGCGTATTGGATGAAGGCGACCAGCACGCCCAGCTCAGCCGCTCCGCGCACCAAGCGGAAGGCGACCAGCGTCTTCCAATTGAAACTTACGGCGACGCTCGTCACGGAAATATTCCGCATTACGCCGGCGCCGCCGAACCAGATCACGCAGGCTATCGCGATCGAGGAGAGAACATCGATGGCCGGGTAGTAAAGCGAGTAGGCGAGGATCGCGTCTTTGTATGCCTCCATGTGGCTGCGATTGATGTCAGAGAAGCGCGTGTAGGCTCTGCGCTCGCGATTGAAGAGTTGCAGCACGACCATGCCACTGACGTGCTCCTGCAGGTAGGAGTTGATGCGAGCGATAGCGACTCGGATGCGGCGGTAGGAATCGCGCACCCGGTCGCGGAAAATCTTGGTTGCCACGCCGATAAAAGGCAGCACGGCGAAAGTGATCAGCGCCAGCTTCCAGTTCATGCACAGCATCACGCCGAGAATGCCCGCGAGCACGAAGATATCTTCGAAAATGGAGACCACGCCGGAGGTAAACATTTCATTCAAGGCGTCGACATCGGTGGTGACGCGCGTGACCAGGCGGCCGACAGGGTTCTTGTCGAAGAAGGCAACGTGCAGGCGTTGCAGATGGCGGAAGATCTGGCGGCGGAGGTCGAACATCACCTTCTGGCCGGTCCACTGCATGAAGTAGGTTTGGAGGAACTCGAGCAGGAAGCTGAAGACGAGCAGTCCGACATAAATGGATGCGAGCTGCGCGATGCCGGTGATGGCGTTCTGGCTAAGCCAGCTCCAAATGCCGGAAGACGTCGCCGTGGCTGCCTCTCGGGGCGCGAGGTAACGATCAATCGCCACCTTGGTGAGATAGGGGCCGAGCACGTCGGCAAAAGATTTCAGGATGATCGAGACCAGCGCAATCGCCACTTGCCAGCGGTAGGGACGCAGATATTTCAACAGCCGCGCCATCAGGCGGCTGTCGTAAGCTTTGCCTATAACTTCTTCTTCCTGGGACATCGGTTTCTTTGCGATCGCGGTGCAGTTGCGCCCCACCGCGCTATTAACAGGGTACCTGAATATGGATGGCTGGAGCAGACTGGCGGATGGAAAAGGTTTGTGGCTGAATACCCGGATCGCAGATGGGATAATGATCGTGCATGCCACTCGGCATCTACATTTCGGTTCCTTTTTGCCGCACTAAGTGCAGTTACTGCAATTTCGCATCCGACGTGTTTTCGCGAGCAGTATTCGACGGCTATGTGGATCGTATGTGCGCCGACATTGGGAATGCAGCGCAGATCGCGGCAGAAATGGGCGGGCAGATCGAACGCACCGCGGATTCCATCTATCTGGGCGGAGGAACGCCGACAGTGCTCGAAGCTGCGCAACTGGAGCGGATCTTCCGCGCGGTGCGCTCTCAGTTAGAGGTGCAGCCTGATGCCGAAGTAACAGTCGAGTGCGCTCCGGCGACACTGACCCCGGCCGTAGTCGAGAGCTTGCTGCGTTGCGGCGTAAACCGCGTGAGCCTGGGAGTGCAGTCATTTGTGGATCCGGAGGCTGCGGCGGTTGGTCGTCTGCACACGCGCGCTGCCGTGCTCGAAGACATTGCCCGGTTGCGAGCCGCGGGGATTACGAACATCAATATCGACCTCATCGCCGGTTTGCCCCACCAGACCGCCGCGAGCTGGGAATTCTCTTTGGCGGAAACAATCGCCACTGGCGCTGGCCACGTGAGTGTCTACATGCTCGAAGTGGATGAAGACTCGCGGCTGGGACGAGAGTTGCTGGCAGGGGGAATGCGCTATCACGCGCACTTTGTTCCGGACGAAGAAGCCGTGACAGATTTTTACTCGCAAGCTTGCGAGCGGCTGGCATCGGCGGGGATTGCGCAGTATGAAATCTCCAACTTCGCGCGCGAGCGTTTCGAGTCACGCCACAATTTGAAATATTGGACGCGGCAGCCTTACTTCGGCTTCGGAGTGGACGCGCATTCGATGCTGCTTTCCGCCGCGCCAGAGATCGAGGCGGTGCGGTTCGCGGCTGCTGACTCCCTGGAACAGTACGTCAACGGAGCGGATTTGCGGCGGACCGTGGTCTCGTGCCGGGCGGCCTTGGAAGAGAGTTTTTTCCTCGGGCTCAGGCTGACGCGGGGCGTCCGCCTGGGACAACTCGCCGTGAAGTTCGGCGATGAAAGCCTTGAGAATGCCCGAGTTGCTGTGGCCGAGTTGATCGAAAGCGGGCTCATGGAGCATCGCGGAGACCGAGTACGCCTAACCTCGCGCGGGCGGTTGCTATCGAACGAAGTGTTCGAGCGATTCGTTCTGGTCGACGAAATAGTGCGCTGACTCCCGCGCTGGCGCATGAAAAGCTCGCCAGGCGCAAGATACGCAAACCATCCGGTCGGTTGGGCCAAAGGCCTTCATACTAAGAATCCTCAATGATTACGCTGCTTGCAGCGCTTTCTCTTTGCGCTGCCCGAGGTAACTTTTCCCTCTTCTGCTGCTATGTTCTAATCGAAAAA
>JBAWCJ010000176.1:0-1927 GCA_049590215.1 Candidatus Sulfotelmatobacter sp.
GGCGTGAGAAACGAATTTGTCCCAGGATTCGCCGGCGCCGGCGTCGAAAAGAGTTTTGCCTTCTTCATCGTGGCCGCTACGCTGGTCGATGCCTTGAATAGAAACTTTCAACACCAGGCCGGGCCAGCCAGAGTCGGCGACCAGCAGATTGCTGCCGCCGCCGAGAACGAACAGCGGCATGTCGCGGGAGCGCGCGAAAGTGACAGCTTCCTGCACTTCCCCGATGGTCCTGGCTTCAACGAAATACTTGGCCGGGCCTCCGATCTTGATGGTGGTCAGCGGCGCGAGCGGGATGTTTTCGAGCAGGAGCACGAATGGAGAATTGCTGCGGCTACGCCGCTGAAACTTTGCTGACCGCTGCGATCACATCTTCCACGTCCTGCTCGGTCATACTGTGAAACATGGGCAGGCTGATGAGTTGCTCGTAGGCGGTTTCGGCGATCGGGTATTCGCCGCCGCGGTAGCCAAACCGATCGCGATAGTAAGGATGCAGATGCACGGGAATGTAATGCACGTTGACGCCAATGTTCTCCGCGCGCAGCGCGCGGAAAACATAGGCCCGGTCTCTTTTCAGTTGCGAAGCGTTGATCCGGATGGGATACAAGTGCCAGGCAGGGTTGACGTCGGGCCGCGCGCTGGGGGCAATCACGCCTCGCAGGTTTCGAAACGCGGCGGTGTAGCGGGCCGCAATCTCGCGGCGGCGGGCGAGGTTCGTCTCAAGCTTCTTCAACTGCGAAATGCCGAGCGCGCAGGCTATGTCGGTTAGCCGGTAGTTGAAACCCAACAGAACCATCTCGTAGTGCCACTGCCCGGCTGCGTTGCGCTGTCGGGCATCGCTTGAAATCCCATGGTTCCGGAAGCGGCGCAGGCGTTCCGCGAAATCTGGGCGGTCGGTGGTGACCATGCCGCCTTCTCCGGTTGCCACATGCTTCACCGGGTGAAAGCTGAAGACCGACATGTGGGCAATGCTGCCGGTGCGTCGTCCTTTGTATTCCGCGCCGAGCGCGTGGCAGGCGTCTTCGATCACGGTGAGCCCGTGACGATCGGCCAGGGCAAGAATGGGATCGAGATCGGCCGGGTGCCCTGCGTAATCGACCGGCAAAACGGCGCGGGTGTTCGGCGTGATCCGCTCGGCCAGGCGATCGGGATCGAGATTCAGAGTATCGGGAGAAACGTCGGCGAACACCGGACGCGCGCCCTGGTAGAGCACACAATTCGCCGATGCTGCGAAGGTTAGCGGCGAAGTGATCGCCTCATCGCCGGGCTTCAGGCCCGCGGCGAATGCGGCTCCATGCAAGGCCGCGGTACCGGAGCTAAAGGAAACTGCATATTTCGCGCCAACATGCGCCGCCAGCGCTTCTTCGAATTCCAAGACCTTGGGTCCGGTGGTGAGCCAATCGGAGCGCAGGACATCCACTACGGCCTGGATGTCGTCTTCAGAGATCGACTGTCGCCCATAGGGGAGCATGGTTTTGCGCACGGGAGTTCCGCCGTCGATGGCGAGCACTTCCTGGCTTGTGGGCGATGCGCGCATGTGAGTGCTTCAACTTCTTCCGGCTCGAAGACTTCCCTTCCCTTAGGCAGGAACCGGTACTTTTGCCTGCGAGATCAGATCCTGGAGTTGATCGTTGGTCAGCCAACTCGAGTTGGTGTCGCTGGTGTACCGGAAACCCTCCGGCAGAGCGCGGCCACTGACCCAATTCTCCCCGCTCCACCATGGGTGCGACGGGCGGATCACGTACATGCCTTCGACCTCGACGGTGTTTCGAGCCTCATCTTCGGAGACCAGAACTTCGTGCAACTTCTCTCCCGGGCGGATGCCGATGACTTCGATCTCGCAACCGGGCGCGATGGCTTCGGCCAGGTCCGCCATTCGCATGCTGGGAATCTTGGGGACAAAGATCTCGCCGCCGTGCATCTCTTCGAT
>JBAWCJ010000177.1:0-4073 GCA_049590215.1 Candidatus Sulfotelmatobacter sp.
GCTCCAACACGACTAGTATGATGCTAGCAATCCTGATTGCGTGAGGCGATTCTGATATGGCGCGGGGCTCTGGGAACTACTCTCCTGAAATGCAAGAGGCCATCCGCCGCCGCGCCACTGAGCTCTACCATCGGAAGGGAGCCGTCGAGGGTCACGACTACGAAAACTGGTACCAGGCCGAAGCCGAGGTCCTTCGCGAATCGGCTCCTTACCTGGTTCGCCGCGCCGTTGTTGTTAACGTAGAAGGCGTCGTCTACACCGGTGAATATGATTCAACCGCGGCCGAGGGATACACTCCCGGCGAGTGGAAGCCTGGCGATCCCGTCCCGGTTCGCCTCGCGGGCGACAAGCTTTATCTCCGGCGCCCCAACGGGCAGGAACTCCAAACCACGATCGTGAAAAGAATCGGCTGACAAAACCCTCACTTGCTCTGTCATCCTGAGCGCAGCGAGATGCCCACGAAGTAGGCGTCTTGCGGAGGCGAAAGCCTGCCCTGAGCGAAGCCGAAGGGGACCCCTTTCACTGCGGCGCTGCAGCGGGCTCCGCTGGGAATCTCTAGCACGGTTCTCTGGCCTGGATGGCCGGCGGCTCCTACTCCTCTACCCACAGCCCCGCCGAAGCACCCACCCACTCCAGATTCCGATTGTGATCCACGCCCATCATCAACCCACGCCCCATGCGGATAATCGTCAGCACCGCCTGCAACTGATCGAGCCAAACATACATCACCCGCACCTCCGCCTTAGTCCCACCAAACGGAGTCTCAATCACTGGATCAAAATGCAGCCGCTCCTGCAGAATGTATTCCCCACGCTTCTCCGCCGGAATTGCCGCGATGTCTTCCCGCGTGGGCGCAATTACTACCCCCAGCCCGGCGAACGAATACAAGGGTTTCAACGCGTAATTTTGCAAGTCCTCCGGAATCCGCTCCAGCTTATCTAGAAACCAGGTCTTCGGCACCGACTGATGCCGCAGATAGGGGATCGAAAACTTGCTGATCCGGAAATACCAGTTCGGATGCCCCGCCCACTCCACATCAAGATCATCGCGCCAATCGAAAGGCAGCTTCACTTGCTTGCGCTGCAACTCGTCCACAATCGCCCGGTTATAAATCCGCCGGATCGGCACCCGCGCTCCGTAGCGTTCGTAATAAAGCTGCGATCCTTGTTTCGTGATGGCCTCAATGTCAACCGTTTCGATCCCCAGCATCTTCTCCGTCACGAGAAAATCCGGCAGCGTCTTCTGCTCCTGCGGATGAATCTCCATCAGAACCACGTTCTCCGGATCATGCGCGCCAACAATCGCGCGCCGCAGAAGTTCAGGGTAAGACGTCGCATCCAACCCGCCCAAGAAGAATTGCAGCCCCTCTCCGCCTTCGAACCGATCGAGTCCATAGACGTCGATATAACTCTGCGCCAGCGTCGCCTGATACGCGTAAAGGGAAGGGAAGGCCTGCAACTCGACCAGTTTGGGCTGCAACTCGCCGCCAGCATCGCGCACCAGACCAAAATCGACCTGCACAAACATTGGGTGTGCCGGCTCATTCGGAACCCGAAACTCCGCCGGAATCGAAGCCTCCGACCGCGCCCGATACTCGGGACTCTCCGCCAGTTGGCGAATCAGTTCCTTGCCATCCTCAGCCATCCGGTCCAGCAATGCCTTAGGGAAGAAGCAAGGAGTCTCCGACAGCCGGAATGACACATGCGTCCCGCAGGCGTCATCGATCCGCCGAAGAAATGACTGATATTTATCGGGAGTAAAGCTGGCGTTGAACTGTTGTCGAAAGGAGGGGATCATAACCAGAAGCAGCTGTGTCGGAGCTTCACTCGCGGATTTCCATATTGCGGATGAGGCCGCCTTCTATTGAATATACGTGCTCGACCATTCGATCCAGCAAGGTGTTTCCAGCGAGATCACGAACCACCTGGTGAACCCCTACCACTACACGGCCCGTCTTATCCAGATCGAAACTCTTCGGCTCCACGTGCGGATCTATGATGCCCCATTGCCGCGTCCAGTATTCACGGACGCCAATATGCCCATGAACCGTCCCACCTTCCATCCCATTTGGCCACTCCACATCGGGGCGCATGGCCGCCAAAGCGGAGTCAATGTCGCGGGCATTGAACGCCTTGTACGTTCGGGAGAGAATAGCAACCTTGGACTCTTCGAGCGTCACAGTTCCGCCCTACGCCTCCACCAAAAACTTTCCATCCCGCATAATCTGCTCTTCGTCCACCCAGATATTAAACTTCCGCCCCACCACATCGATATGAGTCGACGAATCCCACTCCGCCCCGGTGTGCGCGCCATAAGGATTCCCAAACGCAATATGCACCCCAGGATACTTTTCATCCTGCAGAATCTGCCCAATCACTTCCTTCAGATCGATGTTGGTTCCGATGGCAAACTCCCCCACGCGGTCGCTGTTCTCATCGGTGTGGGTGTATTTCCAGAAGTCGTTTTCGAGTTCGCGATTCTCCGACTGCGCCTCGGTGAGCCGGTTCTTCTTCACGCGAATGGTCAGTGGAGTCTCTCGCAAGTTGCCAAACTTGGCACACAAATAGTCGCCCACCACACCGTCAATCACAAACGTCCCGTTTACTTCGCCGGGCGTGGTGAAGATCTCCCCACCGGGCAAGTTTCCCCACTTTTCCGGTGTGATAATCCCGCTCGTCTTCAGCCACTTGTAATTCGGATTCAAATCTGCAGTCAAGTCTGTCCCTGCGTCCGTCTGCGCCCGAACCCGCTGCGCCTTGCGCACCATGGCAACAATCTTTGCGCTCAGCCGGTCGACTTTCTGAAAATCTGCGCGCATGCCTTCCAGCATGATCTGCGGGTTGATGTTCACCATGTGGGCGTGCCGTATCTTCCGCCGGTTCACGACCTCGGTCATCTGCATGCGCGAGTGCAGTTCATCGCGCTGCGCCTGAACGGCGAAGAAAGAAACCTGACTGGTCTCGAGATCCTCGATAATCTCGTGCGGTAGATCCTTCAGCGGACGCGGAGCCAAATCCTCGAGCACCCAGGCGTTGTACTGTGCACCCACCTTTTCCAGTTCGTGCGTAATCGCTGCGGCGATCCCGAGCGTAACCTCATCGGTGATCACACAGACCTTCTCGTCAGGCTGCACCCGAATGCACACGTGCACAGCATTACGAGCTCCAGGCGTGAATTCCGGATCAAAAGAAATGTGCGAGCGGGTTCCCCATCCTTCTCCGGTTTTCTGGGGGAAGGTGGGAATTTTGACTTCGTTTCCAGGAATGCTCATCCGACTTTTCTAACGGCAGCCGGCTCGTCTTCGGCCAGCCCCGCTTCCGTCTCCTCAATGATGTAATCGACAACTTTCTTCAAATCTCCCGTTTCCTGAAACACGCGCAGCTGCCGGTCTGCCCCGCTGCCTGTTTCGAGCATTTTGTAGATGTAGTTCAGTTCCTCGCGCGAATCCAGTTCATCCACTACGTCATCCACAAATTCCAAGTATTCGAGAATCAAATCCTTGGCCGGAACTTCAGTCTGCTTGCCGAAATCGATCAGCTTGCCTTCCATGCCGTAACGCGCGGCCCGCCACTTGTTCTCCATCAGCAGCGCCCGCCGGTACAGGCGGAATCCCTGATTCGCCGTGTGCAGCTTGTACAGCTTCGCCACCGTTGCCTGGATCAAGGCCGCGAGCGCAATCGTCTCATCGGCGCGCATGGGAATGTCGCACACGCGGAACTCGATCGTATTAAAGAATGGATGCGGCCGAATGTCCCACCAGATCTTCTTCGCATTATCGATGCAGTTGGTCTTGATCAGCAGCTTGATGAAGTTCTCGTACTCGCCCCAGCTGGGAAAATAATCAGGAATGTTGGTGCGCGGGAACTTGTCAAATACCTTGCAGCGGTAAGATTTCAGCCCGGTATTCATTCCCAGCCAGAAGGGCGAATTGGTCGACAGCGCGAGAAGGTGCGGCAGAAAATAGCGCGCGTGATTCATCATGTGGATCGCGGTCTCGCGATCCTCAATTCCGATATGTACATGCAGCCCGAAGATCAGATTCGCCCGCGCCACCAGCTGCATGTCTTCGACAA
>JBAWCJ010000178.1:0-5783 GCA_049590215.1 Candidatus Sulfotelmatobacter sp.
TCGGCTCCCGGGACGCGGTACTCAATGCCGGCAGCCTTCAACGCCTCAGGGTAGACCGGGCCTTCCATCAGATAACGCGTTCCCAGCACTGCGAGTCGCTTGAACTGGCGGCGCTGGGCTTCTTTCGCAACTTCTTTTGCGATGTGCAGCCACGGCCGCGGCGAACGGTGCTCGACCAGATCGAAGGCCTGGTGAATTGTGTTGTCGGGGCAAATCAGGAAATCCGCCCCAGCCCGAGCCAGCTTATCCGCGGAAGAGAGCATAAGTTCCGCCACACCCGCCCAATCGTTTGCTGATATGCACCGCATATAGTTCGCCAGAGAGTAGGAGTGTAGCGAGACTTCGGGATGATCGTGACGGCCGAGCAATTGCGATCCTTCGAGTGAGATGGCGCGGTAGCAGAGCGCAGCTCCTTCGGTGCTGCAAGCGACGATGCCGATGTGGAGAGGCATTCAGTTGTGGTTCTGGCTGCGAATCATTCAGCTTTCGATTGTAGCTGGAGCAATAGCGTAAGGGCTGCTCTGGCGATATCGTTTTTCGAACTCTTCGCGGGTGCAAAGCGTCTTGATGTCGATGATGCGGTCGACGGCCAGAATGCCATCCAGGTGATCGATTTCGTGCTGCAGCAGTTCAGAAAGGTTACGTCCGTCCCCGGCGGTAAGTTCGTGGTTTTCGCCATTCATATCCTGATAACGCACCATGATCTCGCGATGGCGTTCCACCTGCATGAAAATGGAAAGAAAGCTGAGGCAGGCGTCCCAGACGACGATTGTTTCTTTGCTGCGTTCAAGAATCTCCGGATTAACCAGCGGCCAAGGCTTCTCCCCCGGAAGCTGCAAAAAGATGACGCGCAACCGCTGGCCGAGTTGAGGCGCGGCAATTCCCCGGCCGTATCCGGTAGTGGCACGCCAGTAGGCAAGCGTATCGGCGAGGTCGTTTACGAGCGCACCGATTCCGGGAGCAGAGGGATCCTCAACCGGCAATGCGATTTCCCGCAGCCGTGGGTCGCCGAGTTGCAGGATGGTTTTGACCGCCATGTTTATCCTGAAATGATTATCTCGCGGCGGTGGCATCAAACAAGTTCAGAAACTCCAGCTTCTTTTCCGCGGGCAGAAACGAAGCTTCGAACGAATTGCGGGCCAGTTCGCGCAGGTGCTCGTCGGTGAATCCGAAGGTTTGCTGCGCGACTTGGTATTCGCGCGCCAGCGTCGTGCCGAACATGGCCGGATCATCGCTGCTGAGCGTGATCATCACGCCGTGATCGAAATAATTCTTCACCGGATGATCAGCGAGATTGGGGCAAAGACCCGTGCGAAAGTTGCTGGTGAGGCAAATCTCCACCGGAACCTGCTGCTGCGCAAGCTCTTCGACCAGATCGGGATCATGGAAGGCAGTCAGCCCGTGCCCGATGCGTTCGACGCGCAGGTTGAGCGCGCCCCAAATGGATTCCGGCGGCCCAGTCTCGCCGGCATGCGCGGTAAGCCGCAGCCCATGGTCCGCCGACCAGGCAAAGGCGTCGCGGAAAAGTTCAGGCGGAGCTTTCTGCTCATCGCCTCCAATGCCAATGCCGATGACGTCACGGTCGTGGTAGCGCACCGCAAGCTCAAAGACCCTCTGCGCCGCCTCAGCACCAAACTGCCGCACTGCGTCGAAGATCCATAGCAGCGACACGCCGAAGTCGCGCGCGCCACGGGCGCGTCCGCGATCCAAGCCTTCAAAGATGGCAGAGAAATCCTGTTTGCGCCACAAACAAACTCCAACCGAAACGTAAACCTCGGCGTGCAACACGTTTTCTTCTTTCAACCGCTGCATCAGGCGATAGGTGATCAGTTCGTAGTCGTCGGCAGTTCGCAGGTGCTCGGTGATGTTCTTGAACGCAAGCAGAAAGCCGGGAAAATCCTCATATCGGTAAAGCGCCTCGATTTCAGCCCGGGTGGCGCGTTCGCCATGGCGCTGCCGCAGTTCAAGCAGCGTGACCGGCTCGATCGCGCCCTCGAGATGCAGATGCAATTCAGCCTTGGGAAGAAGGCGCAGAAAACTATTCGGCGGCCGATCGAGTGCGGAGGAAGTCACTTCTTAATTGTAGAGTCTTGTTTAAATATTTGCGAGGAGAGCTTAGCACCGCGGAGACGCGTGTCTGCGGCTTTATGACGCCAAAATCCGCTGGGCCGTTTGTAGGTTATATTCTTCCGAGCGCTTCACAACCCAGAAAAGCTCCACAAACGCCACAAGGGACGCCGGATTGCAGAAAACAAGAAGTGCGGCTAGCAGCCACCATCCCGTTTGCCACAACGAGACCAAGTGCGGCCATAGCAAAATTAAGTAAGCGCCGCCGACAACCGTGTAGATCACTCCACGAACCCAGCTCTTCATATAATAATGGTGCGCACCGAAGACACCCAAGAAATAACATAGCAGCCACGCCACACCGGGGCTTTTTCGCTGAGCTTTGTAAATTATCCTCTGCTGCGGAAGCATACCGGCCTCAAGCTTCTTCTCGTCGGACAACAGTCCCTTGAAATCTTCGCTAGCGAACTCACTCCAGTACCTGCCCCAAGAGAGAAAAAGCACCATGCCAACCGTCAGCCATAGCACGAATCGAATCCATGTAGTGATAGTCAACCCGAACATGAGGCCTCCGCAGAAAAGCACCGAAATCAGCGGAAACCACGGCACAAACGGGACCCGGAACGCGCGCTTGCGATCGGGCTGCCGGCGGCGCAGGATGATCACTCCCAGCGAAACCAGGACGAAGGCAAACAGCGTCCCAATGTTGGCGAGGTCGGCGGCATCTCCAATATCCACGAGGCCTGCGGGAATCCCCACTGCGAAACAGGCGATCCAGGTAGACCAATACGGCGTTTTAAATTTCGGGTGCACCGCAGAGAACAACTTCGGCAGCAAGCCGTCGCGCGACATGGCGTACCAGATGCGCGCCTGCCCGTACTGAAACACAAGCAGAGAAGAGATCATGCCCGTCAGCGCTCCGATCACGATGACCGAGCGGAACAGCGGATGCACACCAAGATACTTCATCGCGTAGGCCACGGGAGCTTCGGCAGCCGCGCCGGAGACGAAGGTGGTGTACTTCATCATGCCGAGCAGGACAACGGCAACGCCCACATAGAGCACCGTGCAGACCACCAGCGACATGATGATGCCGAAGGGCAAATCTTTTTGTGGATTGCGCGATTCCTCCGCGGCGGTCGAGACCGAATCGAATCCGATGTAGGTAAAGAAAACGATGGCCCCTCCGGTAACGATTCCGGCGAAGCCCGAAGGCGCGAAGGGATGCCAGTTCGCGGGCTTCACCAGCATTCCACCGACCACCAGGAAGGTCAGGATCGCGCCGATTTTCACCGCTACCATGACGTTATTGGTCTCGGCCGACTCCTTCACTCCCCGCACCAGCAGCAGCGTGAGAAGGAAAACGATGAGGAAGCCGGGGAGATTGAAATAGGCGCCCGTCCACTGCCCGCCGGCCCAGACCGGACTGGCAAATTTTTCCGGCAAGTTGAGGCCGAACACCGCCAGTTGCGCTTTTGTATAGCCGGCAAAGCCAACCGCGACGGCGACGTTCGAGACCGCGTATTCGAGAATGAGATCCCAGCCAATGATCCAGGCAAAAATTTCGCCGAGCGTGGCGTAGGAGTAGGTGTAGGCGCTGCCGGCGATGGGAATCATCGAGGCCAGCTCGGCGTAGCACAATCCGGCGAAACTGCAGGCGATCGCGACCAGGAAAAACGAAATCGCAATCGATGGCCCGGCCGGCGGACGCCCGTGCATAAGCGCTCCCGCCGTGCTGCCCGTGCGCAGTAGATTGATGATTACGTCGAGTGCCTGCGCATGCAGAATGGATGGAGCCTGGAAATATTCGCCCGCCGCCGCGGTTCCGGTGAGGATGAAAATTCCCGAGCCGATGATCGCGCCGATGCCCAGAGCGGTCAGCGACCAGGGCCCAAGAGTCTTTTGCAGCCGCTGCCCTGGGGCCTCAGATTCTTCGATCAGCTTGTCGATCGACTTGCAGCACAAAAGCTGGTTGTCGCTGGTTCGAATGGTCGGAGTGCGAACGGTGCCGGTCGGTTCCGCAGACGGTTGTGACAAGAGTTCGTCGTCTCCTCACATCGGGAGTCGGGCATGGGCGACGGCCCATGCCCGTAATTCCGAGCGCGCTGCCTACCGCTTCGACTGGCCGCGAGCCAACTTCTTCACCTTGCGCTTCTTCGATCCGCGCGCGTAGTCGCGCGGCTTCTTTGGCTTTTCCGCTTTTGTCTTCTTACGGGAGGCGCGTTTCGCTTTCTTGCGTTCTTCTTTGGTCAACGTTGCTGTGTTTGCCATGATTGCTTTCTCAGTTCTAATTTGTAATTTGGTAATTAGGTAATTTCGTAATTTAAGGCAACCTCGCCGTAACGTTACCAAATTCCCCGATTACAAAATTACCAAATCGCTCTCGATCGCTCTCAAGCCCGCTCCAGTTGCGCGTACTTCTCCACCAGCTTCTTCAATCCGAAGCGAGGGAATTGTACCGTAATCTTAGCTTCTTCGCCTTCTCCTTCTCGGTGGTGGACCGTGCCCTCGCCATATTTCGGATGCCGCACCTTCTGCCCAGGGCGGAATCCGCGCTTGCCAGTAGGCGCTTCAACCGGTGTTTTCGGCACGCTGAATTTCTTCCCGCGCGAGGCGAAGAACTCCGTAATGTTCTCGATCGAGTTGTAGGGTTTCACCGGAGCCGTGGGTTTCTGCCGGCTCGCCGGTACATCGCGGCCGCTTTTCCAGCTCGAACTCTGGTCTTCGTCTTCATAGGAGTAGTGAGCCTCTCCGTCGTAAACCGCGGTGCTTCTCGCGGCCGGACGGGCAAAAGTGCCTGTCGCCAAACGAGACGTGCTTCCGCGCCTGCCTAGCTCTTCAATCAACCGCGCAGGCACTTCTTCGAGAAAACGCGACGGCACGCTCGCTTCCGGCAGATCGGTACCGTATCTCCGTCGATAAACCGCGCGGGTCAGTATGAGCTGGTCCATGGCGCGAGTCATGCCCACGTAGCACAGCCGCCGCTCCTCTTCCACGTCATCGGGTTGCAGCATCGTGCGTGAGTGCGGGAACAGTCCCTCTTCAAGGCCACTGAGAAAGACCAGCGGAAACTCCAGTCCCTTGGCGGCGTGCAGGCTCATCAGCGTGATCTGCGAACGCTCGTCGTAATCGTCGGCATCGCTGATGAGAGCCGCGTGGTCAAGAAACTGGTCAAGCGATTCGCCGCGGTCGCGCGAATCCATGGCAGCGTTGACCAGCTCGCGCAGGTTCTCGATGCGAGAAAATGCTTCGGGCGTGTCCTCCTCTTCGAGCAGCTTGATGTAACCGGTGCGGTCGATCAGGAATTTGAGCAGGTCGGCAGTTGTAGCGCCAGCATCCTGCTGGCTTGGCGTCGCCTGGGATGCCGACTCTTCTTCTGGCAAGACAGCCGGCGGGACGCCGGCGCTATTGTCGGAGGCACGCTTGTCTCCCGAATAAGCACCACCGAAGTCGAACGCTGTGTTCTCGAATTCGCCGGGGTCGAAAGCGGCCGCGTCGTCCTCGGAGATCGGATCTGATTCCATCTCAACGGCTGCGGTTGCCCGCTCCACGTTTTCCGTTCCGGCACTCTCTTCCAACCGCTCGACAAACGTTCCCGTCAACACCGCCTGCGCGTCCACAATCAGATGCTGAAAGTTCTTGAGCGCTGCCAGCGCGCGCGCTGGCAGCAACTGCCGTCGAATAGCTTCTCCGACAGCACCCCACAGCGACAAACC
>JBAWCJ010000179.1:0-13325 GCA_049590215.1 Candidatus Sulfotelmatobacter sp.
CCAGGTGATGGGCCAGAAGATATTTGATTCGCCGATGTTGTTGTGGTCGAGCCAATTGTGGGCGCGGGTTTCGAAGTTGTCGGCATCGAGGATCCATCCGCGGATGGGGATGGTCACGCCGAATTGCCACTCGATGTCGCGTTCGCCGTGGAGCGGAGCGAAGGCAAAGCTCTGACCGGCGGCCAGAGTTTGCAGCTGAGTGGTTGGGGTTGAAAGCGGCGGAGCCTGGTAGAAGTAGCCGTAAAAGCCGCGGAAGACCCAATTGAGACGGGGAATCCGGATTGCGGCTCCAAGACGAGGATCGGTGGCGTTTTCCGAGATGGTGGAGCTGAATGCGGTTTCGCGAAGGCCTGCGATCAAGGTGAGCCACGGCGTGACTTTGAATTTGTCGTTGATGAAGAAGGCGGCGACTCCGCCGTTCACGCCGATCGACGAGGGTGGAACATTTGTGGTGCCGTCGGTGTAATCGTTGAAAAAATAGTTGTACTGATGCTGGGCGAATCCATAAACGCCAGCCTGAATGTCATTGCGTTTGACGTTGGCATTGAGCGCTACCTGCGCTCCTCCATATTGGGCGGTCTGGGTTACGGTGGAAATGACCGGATAGTCGTTGGGGCCGCCGTGATAGTCAGCGCCGTTGTAGTGATAGAACGGCGAGACGGTGAGGAGCGTGTTGGGGTCGAAGGTGTGGACCCACGAGAAGGTGGCGTAGCCATCGGGCTCGACCTCGGCGTCATGCAAGCCGAAACTGGGATATCCGTTGGGGCCGTTGGTGAAGGAACCGGGGTTGGGGTCGATGGGAATCTGGTAATAGTCGCGGCGGAGAGAGCCTACGATGCGGTATTGATTCTTGGGATCGGGGTTGAAGATGAGTGAGGTGAATCCGCCAAAGCCGTTGGCGGCATCGTTGACGGTCTGCGGAATGGGCGTCTGCAGGCCGTACTGGCTGCGGTTGCCGTTGAGGCTGGCGTAATAAGCGGAGCGGGCGGTGTGGCTTCCGCAACTGATCTGGTCGTTTGTCTGATAGAAATTACCGGCGGTAATGACGAAATCGCATTCACGATCGCGCTCGAAGCCGGTGCGGGGCACGATGTTGAAGATGCCGTAGGTGCGGTCGCCGTAGTCAGCGTCGTAGCTGCCGCGCTGGACTTCGAGATAATCAATGTCCTTGGGATCGATCTGAGGCCCGAGATTGTTGGCGATGTTGGTGTTGGGGATGGGAACGCCGTCGATGAGCCACTCGACCTGATGACCACCGCGCATGTGCAGCATATCGTGCACGACGTAAGCGGCGGGGACGTAGTCGGTGATCATTTGCATGCCGTTGGTGCGGTCGGCTCCCGGAGTCTCCTGGATGTCGATGCGGTTGAGAGTGACGGTGGGAGTGACGGTTTGGGTGGTGGCTTCGATGGGAATTTCGGAAACCTCAACATTCTCCCGCGTACCCGCGACAACCAAACCGAAATGAAGCACCGGGCTGGTGTCGGACTGAACGATCACGCCTTGTTGCATTTGCTGGAAGCCCTTCGAGGACACAGTCACGGTGTAGTTACCGAGTGGGACCGAGGTAAAGTCAAACTCCCCGTTGTCGCTGGAATCAGAGGAGCGCGTCCAGTCCGAGTTTTGAGCCTTCAGCGTTACGTGCGCGCCTTGAATGGGGCGGTGCTGAGGATCGTGAACGACGCCGCGAACGGAACCGAAAATCGTGGCGAATGCAACGGCACTCAGGAATAAAACAACTGCCGTCAAGCTAGCAACTTGTCTCATAAATGTCTCCATTCTCCGCATCGGGTTAGGGCGACTTGCAGGGAAGGCGCCTGTGTTGGCTTTCGGCGGCGAACGGAAAACGTTGCGGCCGAGAACGCGCGCTTGCGTCAGGCAAGCGGAACTTGATTCGATTTCGGAGACAACTTCAGCAGGCGGGCGGGGCGCGGGTGGATTGGAATTCTGCTGGGGCCGTGGCCGGGGAGTCCGGCTGGGTTGCGGCTACGCGAGCACTGATGGCTTGCAGGAAAAGGGCTGCAGCTTGCGACTCAGGGTGTGCCCATTGGGTTGAGATTGTCGCTCGGCCGCAATCGTGATTACAGCAACAAGCGCCATGGATGACCGGCTGATTGGATTCGGAAACCGCCGCGCCGTGGCAGTGATGCGCTTTGCGGAGACAACAGGAATGCGGAGGGGCAGCAGCCGCTGCGAACGCCGGTGGGGCAACGGTTCCGACGAGTGCGAAAAACAGCAGCAGTCTTGCGGTCAGGCGATGCATGGTGCTTCGGTGTTTGAAAGCTTACCAACTTGCGGTTGACGAAAGCAAGAACGTGGGTGCGCGCAGTTGGCGGGGAGACTACCTCGTTAGTGGTGGAAGATCCCTACGAAGCTGCGGATGCCGAAGAAATGCTAGGGATCCCCTCGGCTTCGCTCGGGGCAGGCTCTTCGACGCCGACACACGCTCCGCTTAGCGGACTGTGAGTCTCCAGTGAGGATGACAGAATCCTCAAGCTCTGCCCTGGATCTTGGCCCACCACCAGCGGACGCCGACGAACAGGAAACGCCAGTCGCTGAAGAACTCCGGGGGCTTGCCTTCGAAGGCGTGGCCGATGAATTGGAGAAGCCATCCGAGGAGGAATAGAGCCAACGCATAGGGCCACAGGCGGTGGACGAATATGCTGGCCAGAAAAATTGCGATTGAGAGCACGATGGTTGGGATGCCCAGGGTGTGGCAGAGGCGGTTCACGCGGTTCTGATGGCTGGACGAGTATTGGGAGATCCACTGCTCGTGGGTGCGGTGGCCCAGCATGAGGAGGATCATACAACGGCTGCTGGCTCTTTGCACGGAGTCGATAGTGGGTCAGTTTGAACTCGTAGTATTATCACGTAACGGAATGAAGATATTTGTCGAGTCATTGTCCCTAGGATCTGGGGCAATTCTGGTTGCCATCCTTTCAACCGGAATCGTTTGGCTATTGTGCTTCGTGGGCCCCGTGACTCTGCGTAAGCTGTGGGTTGTGATCGTGCCGTTTACTCTCGCGTATTGCCTTTACTGGTCTCCGGTTTGGCTCGGAGCGGATTCTTCCGAGTACAGTGTTTGGGCGCTCTTAGGCGTCGGTTTGTGGTTTCTATCCGCCGCCATTCCTTCAGCGGCAGTTGTCCTGATTCTTCGAAAGCGGCGCTCTAGGTAATATCCAGGTTCAGCGCGGTCGAATCTGACCCACTGACACGGTCCCCCAGGTTGAGGCGTCTGCTGGCCGCGTGGTAGCATCCTAGGTTTTGGCAGGTATGTTGGACTGGCCTGTGCACTGCCCGGTTCTTTATTCTGATTTCTGGGCCTTCTCTCTTTCCACGCCTGCGAAGGAGCCTACTGGTGAAAGTCTATTCCGGGGAAAACATTCGTAATGTCGCGATGGTGGGCCATGGGCATGCGGGGAAGACCTCGCTGCTCTCGGCCATGCTGTATACCGCGGGGGCTGCGCCGCGGCTCGGGCGGGTGGATGACGGGTCGTCGACTACCGATTACGACGAAGAAGAGACTGCGCGGAAGATGTCGATTGCTGCTGCGGCGGCTTATGTGGAGTGGGGCAAAACGAAGATCAATGTGATTGATACGCCTGGGTTCAATATGTTTGTCCACGAGGCGCGGATGGTGCTGCCGGTGGTGGATGCGGCGATTGTGGTGGTGGATGGCGTGGCCGGCGTGGAAGTGGTGACGCAGCGGGTGTGGAAGGATTGCGAGGAGTACAAGACGCCGCGGCTGATTGTGGTGAACCGCATGGACCGCGACCGGGCGAATGCGGAGCGCGTACTGGAATCGCTGATCAACGCGTTTGGAAGGAATGTTATTCCTATCGAGCTGCCGATCGGAAGTGAGAAGAGTTTGAGTGGCGTGGTCGACCTGGTTCGCATGAAGGCCTACACCTACGAGTTGGGTGGGAATGGGAAGGGCAAGGAGACGGAGATCCCGGCGAACATGCGGGCGCAGGTGCAGGAATCCCACGAGCAACTCGTCGAGCTGGTGGCAGAGGGCGATGACAAGCTGATGGAGGAGTTCTTCGAGAAGGGGACCATTCCCGAGGAGGATTTGATTCCGGCGCTGCATAACGCGATTCGCGAAGACAGACTCTTCCCGGTCGTCTTTGCTTCTGGGCTGGGGAACATTGGGGCCGACCGGGTGATGGATTTTATTGTGGACTACACTCCGGCGCCTTCGGAGCATGAGTGGGTGCAGGGTGAACCGGCAGCTTCAGGCAACGGAGACGCGCCGAAGCGGCATGAGACCGATGCGGAGCCGGTGTCACTTTATGTATTCAAGACGATTTCGGACGCATTTGCGGGGAGGATTTCATACTTCAAGGTTTTTTCTGGCGTGCTGAAGAATGAAGTCACGGTGCAGAACTTTTCGCGCGGATCGGCGGAGAAGCTGTCGCATATTTCCATCATGCAAGGGAAGGCGGCCGTTCCGGTGACGGAGCTGCATGCGGGAGATATTGGCGCTGTCGCGAAATTGAAAGACACGCTGACTGGCGACACGCTGGGGGACAAGGCGGCTCCGATTCTGTATCCGCGGGTGAAGCTGCCGGAGCCGGCGATCACGTTTGCGATTGAGCCGAAGAGCCGCGCGGATGAAGACAAGCTGGGGCCGGGGATCCACAAGCTGATGGAAGAGGATGCGATGCTGCGATTCTTCCGCGATCCGCAGACCAAGGAGTTTCTGATCGCCGGGACCGGACAGCAGCATATTGAAGTCATCGTTTCGAAGCTGAAGAAGAGGTATCACACGGAAGTGATTTTGAAGGCGCCGAAGGTTCCCTATCGCGAGACGATTCGCGCCAAGGCCGATGTGCAGGGGCGGCACAAGAAACAGACTGGTGGCCACGGGCAGTACGGCGATTGCAAGATCAAGATGGAGCCCATGCCACGGGGCGGGCAGTTTGAGTTTGTGAACGATATTTTCGGGGGCGCGATTCCGAAGAACTTTATTCCGGCGGTGGAAAAAGGGATCAAGGATGCGGCGGCGCGCGGGTATCTGGCTGGTTTTCCTGTTGTCGACTTCCGGGTGATTCTGTATGACGGTTCTTATCACGATGTGGATTCGAACGATTTGTCGTTTCAGATGGCGGGGCGCATCGCGTTCAAGAAAGCGATGGAAGTCGCCAAGCCTACGCTGCTGGAGCCGGTCATGGTGGTCGAGATCACGGTGCCGGATGAGTTTGCCGGCTCGATCATGGGCGATTTGAACAGCCGGCGGGGACGCATCCAGGGCATGGACAACAAGGGCGGCAACACCGTCGTGAAAGCTGAGGTGCCGATGGCTGAGATGCTGACCTACGGCGTGGATTTGACTTCGATGACTCAGGGGCGCGGCAGCTTCAATATGGAAATGCACCATTACGACACGGTGCCGGGACAGTTGCAGGAGAAGATTATTGAGAAGGCGAAAGCGGCGCGGGGCGAGGTGAAGGAAGAGGAAGAGTAGCGCTCACGCAGACTTCAGGCCCGTGGCTTTTGCGAGCTTCGCCTGGCGTTCGTCGAACGTCCAGAATTGTTCGGCCTTGAGTTCCAGCGCGCAGGCTACGTGCAATGTATCGAGTGTTCGCATGCCGAATTGGGGCGCGTAGCGACGGCCCAGGTCGGCGCAAATGTCCAAGGCGTTTTCAGGCATTGCTGTCTCAGACCACAAGCCATTAGCCCGGTCGCGCTTTAATGAGTTGAAGATAAGATCGGCATCGCGTAAGGAAATCTTACGATAGAAAACTTGTTTGGCGATAGCATGGGAACATTCCGCTGCTAGGAGAGGAGTGAACCATACGCGGACATTTTCCTGCATTCGCTTTTGCGCAGTTTCGGAATGTTCATCTTCCACATAGAGCGACACGATGAAGCTGCTGTCAACGTAGACAGTCAGAAGCGGCCTCGGTCTTTTATCAGGTCGTCGACTATTGTCAGGACCCGGCCTCCGAAAATTTTCTTGCGGCGAGCGGCGAAGTCAGGCCATTCGACCGGTTTCTCTTCCGCTCTTTCAGGAACGATGTGGGCGATCACGCTGTCCCGCTCGCGAAGTTCCACGGTCTTTCCCGCGCGCAGCCATGTCTTGAGACGGCGAGTGTCTCGGAGTTGGCGCAAATTTACTGAAGGCATACTGGTAATGTGACACATTATGTGTCACAATGTCAAACCAAATCTCCCTCAACGAGGCTGCGTATGAAACTGCTGCCAGTTCTTCTCTACGTTTTGTTTGCTTTGACACCGAGCGCGCGCGGCGCCGAGACGCAAGTGTTTGACACATCGGCCGGGCCGGTCAAGATTACTCCGCTGTATCACGCCAGCACGCTGATCGAGGCGGGAGGAAAGGCAATTTACCTTGATCCCGTGAAGCCTGCGAAATTTGCAGGACTTCCGAAGGCAGACCTTATTCTGATTACCCACATTCATGGCGATCACATGGATCCAAGTTCGATCAAGGAAGTCAGCAAGGCGGGGACGGAGATTCTGGCCCCGCCTTCGGTGGTCCAAACCGTTACCAGCGCCAAGCCCATGATCAATGGCGAAACGAAAACCTGGGAGGGGTGGACGATTGAGGCTGTTCCGGCATACAACTTGAAGCGCGGCCCCTCACCCGGAACATTCTTTCATCCCAAGGGCCGCGACAATGGTTACGTTCTCAGCTATGGCGGCAAGCGGTTTTATTTTTCTGGCGATACCGAAGGCACCCCTGAGATGCGAGCGCTTAAGAACATTGATGTGGCGTTCGTGTGTATGAACCTGCCTTACACCATGCCGCCGGAAGAAGCTGCCGAGGCGGTCAAGGCGTTTCATCCGAAGATTGTGATTCCTTATCACTATCGCGGGTCCGATCTCACAGTATTTCAAAAAGCGCTGGAAGGGACGGGGATTGAGGTGAGGTTGCTGGACTGGTATCCGAGGTAAAGTTAGGAAGCCTCGCTGCGCTCGCCGGACGGGCGAATGCGCCCCTCCCTACTTGGTTCGTGGTAACATCCGGCGAGTGGCTACTGCTAGAAACAATCCCAACTTGAATTACAGTCCTGAGCGGCTGGTGTCGGCGGCTGCAGTCGAGGACGATTCTTCGTTTGAGCTGAAGCTGCGGCCGCAACGGCTGGGCGAGTTTATCGGGCAGGCCAAGGTCAAAGAAAATCTGGCGGTGGCGATTGAGGCGGCGCGGTCGCGCGGTGAGGCCATGGATCATGTGCTGCTGTACGGGCCTCCGGGGCTGGGGAAGACTACGCTGGCCAACATTATCGCCAACGAACTCGGCGTGCACTTCCAGCCGACGGCGGCGCCGCTGTTGCAGATCAAGGGCGACCTGACGGCGATCATCACCAACATGCAGGACAAGCAAGTCCTGTTCATCGATGAAATTCACCGGCTGCAGCCGGTGCTCGAAGAACTGCTGTATTCGGCGCTGGAAGACTACAAGTTGGACATTATGATCGGGCAGGGGCCCTCGGCGCGCACGCACACGCTGGAAGTGAAGCCGTTTACTTTTGTGGGCGCGACTACGCGGGCGGGATTGATTTCTGCGCCGCTGCGGTCGCGATTTGGGATTGTGCTGCGGCTGGAGTTTTATACTGCGGAGGAGTTGCGGGTGATCGTGGAGCGGTCGGCGGAGATTCTGGGAGTTCAAGTTGACGGCGCGGGAGCGATTGAGATTGCCAGCCGGTCGCGGGGGACGCCGCGCATTGCCAACCGGCTGCTGCGGAGGGTGCGTGATTACGCGCAGGTGCGGGGGGCGGGCAAGATCGATTTGCCCACGGCGCAGGCGGCGCTGCAGATGCTGGAAGTGGATAAGTATGGGTTCGACGAAGTCGACCGGCGTTTGCTGCTGACCATTATCGAAAAATATCAGGGCGGCCCCGTCGGCGTGAATACGCTGGCGGCAGTGCTGGCCGAAGAGCCGGACGCGATTGAAGAAATCTACGAGCCGTTCCTGCTGCAGATTGGATTCTTGAACCGCACTCCGCGGGGGCGCGTGGCGACGCAGCTGGCCTATGATTATTTTGGGATTACGCCGAGCCGGCGGCAAAGTTCGTTGTTCTAAATCCACGTTCTGAATCCACGAACCGGCTTGCAACCCGGACCTGACACTGTTCGGTAAACCTTAGAGCAGCGGCTTTCTGTTTTAGGACGGGCGCTCATGGTGTATCTTGCAGGATTCCTCGTCAGAGACGGGGAGCCGTGAGGGCACTTTGCGCTCGGGTCGGGCTCGAGGTCTCATCATCGAAAGGTTCCTGAGGGTACTGCTGGCAGGTGCGCTGACTCTGCCGGGAATGGTGGAGTGTGCGCGGGGCGCGTCCACACCGCAAAAGCCGGTAGCCGCGCAGACGGCAGCGCCGCGAGACGCCGCCGGACAAAATCCTCAACCGACTCCGCTGCAGTCGACTCCGTCATCGGAACCTGTTACCCGGAGTCAGCAAGTTTCGCCGGCTGCGCACGCACTTGCTCCCCCGGCGCTCACCATTCCGCGCTTGAGCCGCGCGCCGACGCTCGAAGACTTCCTCACCATGAACCCCGAAGGCGAGGTCGCCTTGCAAATGGCGAAGGTGACGGGCTTCGTGCAGCGCAATCCGCATGATGGAGAGAAAGTTTCGGAAGAGACCGCGGCATATCTGGGCTACGACCAGAAGAATCTGTACGTTATTTTCGTGTGTTTCGACGATCCAAAGAAAGTGCGGGCGCGAATGTCGCCGCGCGAGGATATTGCGGACGACGATGAAGTCGCGGTTATGTTTGATACGTTTCACGACCGGCGCCGCGCGTATGAATTTCAAACTACACCACTGGGGGTGCAGTGGGACGCGATTTATACCGAGGCTTCACGGGACGAGACCGGTGGGAACTGGGATACTTCGTGGGACACGGTATGGGATTCGCGGGGCAAGGTTACAAGCCGCGGTTTTGTGGTGTGGATGGCGATTCCGTTCAAGAGTTTGCGCTTTCCACCGACGAAGCAGCAGGAGTGGGGAATCATTCTGTATCGCGGAATCGTTCGCAAGAATGAGGATTCGTTCTGGCCGGAGATTTCATCCAGACTGCAAGGAAGGCTGGGGCAGGCAGCGACGCTTTATGGGCTGGAAGGAATTTCGCCGGGACGTGAAATCGAGCTGATTCCTTATGGAATACTTCGCGGCTTCCGGGCGCTGGACACGGTTGATCCCTACAATCCGTTCTTTCAGAATGCGACGGTGCAGGGGCAGGCGGGGATGGACGCGAAGTTCGTGATCCATGACCACTTCGTGCTGGATCTGACAGCGAATCCTGATTTCAGCCAGGTGGAGTCGGAGGATCCGCAGATCACGGTGAACCAGCGGTTTGAAGTGTATTTTCCGGAGAAGCGGCCGTTCTTTCTGGAGAACGAGGATTATTTCCGCACGCCTTTCGATTTATTTTTCACGCGCAATATTCAGGACCCTTCGGCGGGAATCCGGCTGACCGGGAAGGAAGGACCGTATTCCGTGGGGCTGACGACGAGCGATGACCGCGCGCCCGGGCTGGCCGTGCCGAGCTTTTGTCCGGCTACCTCCCCGATCTGTTCAGACAGTCTCTACGGTGACCGGTCCTACTTCACAATTGCGCGGGTGAGCCGCGACATTTTCAAGCAGTCGAGTGTGGGAGCGGTTTACACCGATTGGGAGTGCCCGACGACCGGCGAGTTTAACCGCGTGGGTGGAATAGACGCGCGCTTGAAGTTCAACCCCAACTGGACCCTGGAAGGTCAGGGGGTGGTAAGTTCGAGCAATTTGCAGGGACTGAACGCGTACTTCTACGGCAACCCGGAAACCACCTGCGAGTACAACCTGTTTCCCTTTAGCTCAGGGAACGCCAGCAATGGCAGTCTAAGCAACGGCAACTACTATGCGGGACCGGCGGACAAGCTGGACTTGAAGCGCGAAGGGCTGCATTTTTCCTACGAGGGAATTTACGACGACGTCAGTCCGGGGTTCGTAACTGTGCCGGGATTCGTGAACCGCGTGGACATCCGCGATCTTTACCAGCTGATTGACTACCGCTTCCGTCCGAAGAAGGGCTGGATCGTGGATTGGGGGCCGTCGCTGAACCAGCGCTACGTGTTCGATCATGAAGGCAATCGGCTCGACACATATTACGATCCTTACCTGGCGATTCAAGGACGGGGACAAACGGTAATCTATCTGCTTCCTTACCAGGAAATGCGGGAACGATTGCGGCCGCAGGATTTTCTCTTCCTTGGTTTGTCCGTGAACCACAATCAGGACTACCACGAGCACCGCAGCGGAGCTTCGTTCCAGACCCAATACTTTCCGAAGGTGACGGTTGGGGCGAACTACTATTGGGGAGACGGAGCAAACTTTGTCCCAGCGACGACTGAGCTACGGCTGCCTCTGCAGAACGCTTTGCCGCAGTCTCTTCTTTCGCGGCTGGATACGGGTGGCGCGACGTTGACGTTCCGTCCCATCAAGCCGTTGAAGATTGAAAATACGTATTTGTTTGAACGCCTGCGGGCGACGGAGAACGAATATCTTTTTGCGCTTTCAGAGGTTGCTCAGTCCACGACGCCGGGGATGCCCGTCGGGAAAGGCATTTTCAATAACCACATTGTGCGCAGCAAGTGGAACTGGCAGTTTACGCCGCAACTTTCGCTGCGCGTGATTCTGCAGTACAACTCAGTTCTGGCAAACACGCCGGGCAACACGTTCTACCTGCCGAGCCCGTGTCGGAGAGGCAGCAAAGTGTGTCCGCTGCCGGAACCGTTTTATTTGTATACGTATCTCCCCACGCAGAAGGAGTTCAACGCCGATGTTCTGCTCACTTACCTGGTGCATCCGGGGACGGCGATTTATGTGGGCTACAACAGCGATTTGCAGAACCTGGATCATGAGTTTACGCCGGGTCCCGAAGGCCTGGCGGGGCTGTATACCGCTAAGGGTTATATCAACGACAGCCGGCAATTCTTTGTGAAGGTTTCGTACCAGTTCCGCTTCTGAGGAGCTGACGCTGGGAGTCTGGGATTGCTGGGTGCGGATTGCTGAATCCCAGGGCATTCCGGTAGAATCTAAGGATTCGTGTTGAGGTCTGAGCCTATATGAAACCTGCTATTCATCCCGCTTATAACGAAGTGCGCGTACACTGCGCTTGCGGCAATGCGTTTGTTACGCGATCGACCCATAAGGGTGATATCAGTGTAGAAATCTGCTCGGCTTGCCATCCTTTCTTTACCGGCAAGCAGAAGCTGATGGATACTGCCGGACGAGTGGAGCGGTTCCGCCGCAAGTACGCCAAGAACGCCCCAGCTAAGCCCGTCGAGACGGCCGCAAAGAACTAAGTCTTTGCCGCGGATTTACGCGGATAATCGGAAAACTCAGCCCTCGCCTACCGGCGAGGGTTTTGTTTTGCAGGGCGAAGTAGAATAGACGTGTGCGTAAGTCCTGGGACAACTCGGGTGGGGCGGGCACGCTTGTCCGCCAGGTGGAGGGTTTGAAGCCGGTCCCCGCCAGCGTATCCATCGGCAATATCAACATTGCGCCTGCAACTGTGCTGGCGCCGATGGCCGGCGTTACTGACACTGTCTTTCGGCGGTTCATCCGCAACCTGGGTGGCTGCGGGCTGATCATGACCGAGTTCACCTCGGCCGATGGCGTACTCCGCAAGAAGGATGAGAAGGCCAAACGCTACCTTCATTTCTATGAAGACGAGCATCCGATTTCCGCGCAGCTTTTTGGCAGCGATCCGCGGGTGATGGCGGAGGCGGCGCGCATGGTCGAGGGCCTGGGCTTCGACCTGGTCGATTTGAACCTGGGGTGTCCGGCGAAGAAAGTCGTGAAGTGCAACGGAGGCTCCGGGCTGCTGCGCGATCTGCCGGCGATTGGACGCATCTTTGAGGCGGTGCGAGGGGCGGTGAAGGTTCCGTTCACGGTAAAGTTTCGCGCGGGATGGAGCGACGATGAGATCGTTTGCGTGGAGCTGGCTCGCATGGCGGAATCGTGCGGGCTCGCAGCGGTTGCGCTGCACGCGCGCACCCGGGAAATGGGTTATAGCGGGAATGCCCGCTGGGAGTGGATTGCAGCGATCAAAGACGCGGTAAAGATTCCGGTGATTGGTAACGGCGACATCCGCACGCCTGAGGATGCATGCGCCATGGTCGCGCAGACCGGCTGCGATGCGGTGATGATTGGGCGGACTGCGCCGTCGAATCCGTGGATCTTCCGGCAGATTCAGCAGTATCGCGCCGGGATGGAAAAAGCTGACGTCGTGACCGCTTCCAAGTCCTACGACGAGCCTTCCGAGGCTGACCGTTACCAGATGATCCGAACCTACTTCCAGATGCTGATTGAAGAGGAACTGCCAGATGCCGTCGGGAAGATGAAGCAGTTCGCATCCTGGTTCACGCACGGTGTGCCGGGAGGCGCAGGGCTGCGCAAGGCGATTTACGAATCGAAGAGTGCAGTCGAGATACTGGTGCGAGTCGAGGAGTTTTTCGAGACTAGATTGCGTGGCTTAAGCGCCCTCGCGCGTGAACGCTAAGAATCTGTCAATGGCGACAAAAAAGCTGACATCGGAAGAGATTCGGGAGGCCGTGATCGATAACGGCCGAGCTTTGAGAATCGTCGCACTTCTAGGCCTGATTCTTGGGACTCTTGTCTGCAGTGCGATGGCCCAGGACATCACCATCCGTCTCGTTGATTTCCGCAACGGGAAGCCTCTACGCGGTCGGATGGTGGACGTGATGTATGCGGGTTCCAATCACCACGTTCAAAGGTTCCCCTTTAAAACAAATGACGAAGGCGTCGCGCGATTCTCGGTGCCGTCGCCGCCTCCGGTTGACATATGGTTTTCCGCATCGGCCTGGCTTTGCGGTGCGGGAAGATCCAGCTTTCACCCCGACGACCTGAACTTGCACGGTGCCGTGCAACAGGGTGAATGCAAACTCGGGAAATCAGTGGCTCAGCCGCAAGTCAGGCCGGGTGAAGTCATCTTGTTTGCACGACCTGCGCCGTGGTGGGCACCGATATGGGGCCATATTCTAGGTTCCTAGCGGGGTCCCTCGCGCCACCATCTTACCCAACTCGTCCTTCCCCACACATGCCCAGGGTATCTTGGGGTCGTGAGTGAAGACCGTCAGCCATTTCTCTGAAATCGCCTTCGCATAGTACTGCTTCTTGCTTTCGATGGTTTGCAGCGGGTAGAGGTCGAAGGCCATGCCCCAGGTGAGGTGGATGTGTGCGGTAGATGGGATGAGGTCGGAAATGTAGCAGGCGGTGCGGCCTGCGCTTTCGACGATCACGGCTTGCATATGGGCGGTGTGACCGGGGAAAGTTTTCACTGAGATGCCGGGGACGATT
>JBAWCJ010000180.1:0-2175 GCA_049590215.1 Candidatus Sulfotelmatobacter sp.
GGCCGGCTGAAAACCGTGCCCAGTCTTCCCGCACTCTATGTTGCGGTCACCGAAGCTCTGCGCTCTCCCGAAACCCCGATTGCAAAAATAGGCGACCTCATTGCCCGCGACATGGGCATGTGCGCCAAGGTGCTGCAGTTGGCCAACTCGGCGTTCTTTGGGCTGTCTTGCCACGTGTCCAACCCGCAGCAGGCGGTGAGCCTGATTGGCGTCGAGAATCTGAAAGCGCTGGTTCTCAGCGTGCAAGTATTTTCCGATCTCGGAGGCCATCCCTCGCAGAACTTGAGCTTCTTATGGGACCACAGCATGACCACCGCCAGTTTCGCCCGAGCCATCGCGGGCGTAGAACGCTCGTCTTCCGCCGTGATGGATGACGCCTTCACCGCCGGCCTGCTGCACGATGTGGGGCGGCTGGTTCTGGCCTGCGCTTTTGGAGCCGAATATCAGCAGGTTCTGAAAAGGACGGAGGAACCCGGCGTTCTTCTGGCCCAGTGTGAAGGCGATGCCTTCGGTTGTACGCACAACGGAGTGGGCGCATACCTGCTCGGCTTGTGGGGGCTGACCGACTCCATTGTTGAAGCGGTTGCCTGGCACCATGAGCCGGCACAGGCCCAGCCTGCGTCATTTTCCGCGCTGATCGCCGTGCATGCCGCCGATTACTACGATAACCAGCTGCAGGTTCATCCGCTTTCCGATGAAACATCGGTGCTGGATGAACTTCTCTTAACTCAACTCGGGCTCCAGCAACAACTGGCGCCGTGGGAAAAAGCTTGTCGGGAAGTGGCCTCTCGGAGTGAACTCAATGCCTGAAAAAATTCTTATGGTGGACGATGAAGACGCCGTGCTGGTGGGGTATCAGCGCATGTTCCGCAATGAATTTCAAATCGACACCGCACCTGGCGGAGCTGCGGCCCTGGCCGCGCTCGAAGCCACCGGGCCCTATGCTGTGGTGGTCTCCGACATGCGAATGCCGGAAATGGATGGAGCCAAGTTTTTGACGAAAGTGAAAGTGCTTGCGCCCGACACGATTCGCATCATGCTGACCGGCGATGCTGATGTCCGCAGCGCGGTGACCGCAGTCAATGAAGGCAGCATTTTCCGTTTTCTGACCAAGCCCTGCAACAAAGACACACTAGCGAAGGCCTTGACTGCGGGATTGATGCAGTACCGGCTGCTGACCGCAGAGAAAGACCTGCTCGAAAATACCTTGCAAGGCAGCATCCAGGTGCTTACCGAGGTGCTCAGCCTGGTCAACCCGGCGGCTTTTGGCCGGGCCCTGCGGGTCCGCCGCTATATCCATCAGGTGGCTACGCGGATGACTCTGGCCAGCCCGTGGAGATTTGAGGTCGCGGCGATGATGTCGCAATTGGGATGCGTCACTCTTCACCCCGAAACCATTGAAGCCGTCTACGCCGGCCGACCGCTTCCCCCGGATGAACAAAAGCGATTCGATGCCCACCCCGGCGTGGCTCGTGATCTGCTGTCGAAAATTCCCCGCATGGAGCCGATTGCCTGGATGATTGCCCACCAGAATGACTTGGCGCCGATCGGGGGCGACATCGCCAAGGTGGCCACGGCCGACATGCGCCTCGGAGCCAACATGCTGCGGGCAACACTGGCTTTTGATGAACTCGTAACCAAGGGGCTCACCCAGAGCGAGGCGGCAAGCCGCCTGTCGCGAAAGCACGCGGATTTCGATCCGCGAATCTTTCAGGCTCTGGTGGAACTCGATGCCGGAAAAAGCAAGATGGAAGTCCGCTCCTGCGATATTGACGAGTTGATCTCCTACGACATGGTTCTCGAGGAAGAGATGCGCACCAAGACTGGCATGCTGCTAGTGGCCAAAGGGCAGGACATTACGCCGACCCTCATCCTCAAGCTGAAGAATTTTCTAGAGAAAGGGGCCATCGGCCGCAAAGTCTTAATTTCCGCCAAGAATCGGGCCAAGGGAGCGACGGCATGAAAGCCTCGGGAAAAATGCCACGCAAGCGAAACCGGGATACATCAAAAGCAGATGCTCTCGCTTGCTCGAGTCTCGTAACGGCTTCAAATTGGGCCGCGTCCCGAAGTGGAAATGTTCCGGCGAGCTTCAGAACTTATTATGTCGGATCGCCAGTGTTTTCGGAGGATACTGACGCTATCGCCAGTAGGCAACTGTCCCCGTATTTCACCGCC
>JBAWCJ010000181.1:0-6673 GCA_049590215.1 Candidatus Sulfotelmatobacter sp.
GCGAGCAAAGTGAACCCGTCGGATTGTTGGGATTAATCAGCACGATGGCGCGGGTGCGCGGCGTTAGTTTGCGTTCGATATCGGCTAGTTCGGGCTGCCAGGCGTCATCTTCGTTCAGATCGTAGGCGTTGAGCGCAATGCCCAGCTTGCACAGGACTGCCGAGTAGAGCGGGTAGTCCGGTTTCGGCGTGAGAATGTCCTCGCCGGGATTCACCAGCGCGCTGATGCAGAGGTCCACCGTTTCGCTTACGCCGGAGGTGACGAAGACATCCTGAACGGCGATGCCTTTGCGGGCGGCTTCGGCACGAATTGCTTCTAGCGCTTCGGGAATGCCGGGAGATGGCGCGTAGCCGTTTTTGCCGTCACGCATAGCCTTGTAAGCGGCTTCGATGATGTGGGGAGGAGTCTGGAAATCGAAGTTGAGCGGGTCGCCTACGTTGAGCGGCAGAACTTTGTGTCCCTGCTGGATGACTTCGTCGGCTACACAGGCCAGGTCGCGAATGGCGTAGCGGACGTTCTCCAGACGCTTGGCAGCGGCGACTTGGTTGGCCTGGGTGACGGGCATTCGGACAGCTCGCGTTCGTTACAGATTGTACAGGAGTCCGCTGTAGGAAAATCGAAGGGAAGAGCGGCCGGTGAAGAGGAAACAACTAAGGCGCGCCCTAATATTTGTCGGTGAAATTAAGGACGACTTCTTCCTCAGTTTGAGAAGGACCGGGAGCATATTTCCAGTTCTTCACGGCGTTAAGCGCGTTCTCGACGAGGATCGGGTTTCCGCCTCGAACGTTAATTTTCGCCACGTTTCCGTTCGGAAGCACAGTCACGGTCAGGCGGACGAGTCCTTCAATGTGCAGGTTCTTCAGAGTCGCGGGGTACGCCGGTTTGACTTCTGAGATCACTCTGCGGGCGACCCTCGGGCTTTTCTGCGCTAGCGCAGTGGGGACGAACCCAGCGATCAGACAGAAAGCCAGCGTCGTCGATGCGAGAATCCGCTTGATGCCTACGGCAGGTCGAGGACTGAAGTGCAGCTTGAGCACGATGAACCCATCTTTAAAGCGCGGACGGATTAAACCCCAAGCGTTGACGGTAGGTTATGGAAGACACATGAGCAAGATTACCGAGGTACCCGAGGAAATCAGTGGCCAGTGGCCAGTGATCAGTGGCCGGTTCCAAGACGTGGAGCGATTTTACTGGTCACTATTCACTGACCACTAGCCACTGATTAGTCGGCTCTGTCGATCTGGGCTTTTTGCAGTTTGTCGGAGTAATCGACGTAGACGGATTTCCACTCGGTGTAGAAGTCGATGGCGCCGATGCCGCCTTCGCGGTGGCCGTTGCCGGTGGCTTTTGTGCCGCCGAAGGGCAGGTGCACTTCCGCGCCGATCGTGGGCGCGTTGATATAGGTGATGCCGGCATAAAGGTCGCGGATGGCGGCGAACGCCTTGTTCACATCTTTGGTGTAGAGCGCGGAAGAGAGTCCGTACTCGATGCCGTTGGCGATCTCGATGGCGTCTTCGAGGTCGTTACAGGGGATGATGGAAACTACGGGGCCGAAGATTTCTTCCTGCGCGATGCGCATCTTAGGGTCGACATCGCTGAAGACGGTGGGCTCCATGAACCAGCCGTATTGGTAATCGCCTTTATCGAGGCGATTGCCGCCGCAGAGCAGCTTTGCGCCTTCGTTCTTGCCGATCTCGACGTAGCTGAGGTCGGTCTGAAGTTGTTTTTCGTTGATGGCCGGACCCATCTCGGTGGTTTCGTCGAGGCCGTTGCCGACTTTCAATTTCTTGGCGCGGGCTACATATCTTTCGACGAACTCGCGGTAGACGCCTTTCTGCACGATGATGCGGCTGGTGGCGGTGCAACGCTGGCCGGTAGTGCCGAATCCACCCCAGAGGCCGCCTTCGATGGCGAGCTCGAGGTTGGCGTCGTCGAGCACGATCATGGGATTCTTGCCGCCGAGTTCGAGCGAGCAGTGCTTGAAACTCTTGGCTGCGATGCCGCCGATGATGCGGCCGACGGCGGAGGATCCAGTCAGAGAAATGGCGCGCACGTCCGGGTGCTCGGCGAGCGGAGTGCCTACATCGGCACCGAAACCGGCAACGACGTTGATTACCCCCTTGGGCAGCCCGGCGTCGCTCAGGGCTCGGACCAGATTGAACGTGGAGAGCGGAGTGTCCTGCGCGGGCTTGATGACGCAGGTGTTGCCGCAAACGATAGCTGGCAGCAGCTTCCAGGAAGAGATTGCCATGGGGAAATTCCAAGGCGTGATCATGCCGCAGACGCCAATGGGCTGGCGCACGGCCATTGCGAACTTGTTGGGCATCTCCGACGGCACCGTCGGACCGAAGAGGCGGCGGCCTTCGCCGGCGTTGTAGTAGGCGGCGTCGATGGCTTCCTGTACGTCGCCGCGAGTTTCGGCCAGCACCTTGCCCATTTCGCGGGTCATTTCGCGAGCGTACTCTTCTTTGCGCTCGATGAGGATTTCGGCGGCGCGGAAAACGATTTCGGCGCGGCGCGGAGCTGGGACGAGACGCCATTTGGCGAAGGCGCGCTTGGCGGCCTCTACCGCGGCATCGACATCAGGCTTGGCTGACTTCTGGAAGATGCCGACTACGTCGCGAGTGTCGGCGGGATTTCGGTCTTCGAAGGTTTCTCCGGTAACGGATTCTACCCACTCGCCGTCGATGAAGTTCTTGAGAATTTTGGTGGGGGTGTGGCTCAGCGTAGCCGGGGAAGTTAGGGTGTCGGTGGCCATGATTGCTCCTTATGAAAGCCTGGATATTGATGCTACAGAAGTACCGTTAGGTGCGGCAAGGGAAGGGCCGGGTTCGGCTGCAGCGGGAACAGCAGGTTCCTCCGGGCTTTCAGCCCGGTTCGGAATGACAAAGAGCCTGGAACAACGACGGCGCTAGATGCCGATGTTCGCCCCGCGGAGGGCGTCTTTGTAGGCTTCGCGGGTTTTGGTGTATTGGGTGTGGGCATCCTCTTCCTGGAAGTGGGCGGCGTCCCATTTTTCCCAGGCGATCATGGAATGGTCGGGCGTGGCTAGGGCTTCCTCGGCGCGAATGGCGTTGACCCATTCGTCGGTGGCTTTCTTGTAGGCAAGACGAAGTTGATCGAAGTCCGCTGGGCTCATAGCCTCGGAGGGTAATCCCGCCCGGTAACCCGGTCAATCGGGCAAACTCGTATTTAACGAAAAATTAACACAGCGGGCGAGATGCCAAGGCCTGGCTCCCCCCACCAGATCCTCAGCTACCAGATTCTGAGCTTCAGTGCCAGTGCTTCAGCTCGGGCCAGAGTTCGGTGAGGGTGCCGAATTTTGGGCCATGGCAGATGAAGACGGCGATCTCTGTTTCGAGGGCATAGGGATTGTCGGCGGACGTGCCTACATAGTCGACGTGATCGAAGAGTTGTTCCAGCCGCGCCCGCCGGTCGCCGAGGACGATCAGGCAGTTGCCCGAGTAGCCGCGGGGTCCCCAAAGAAAATAAGTTCGGTCGCCGCTGAGAGCTGGGGGCAGGCCGTAGCTGCGTCCGAGGAAGTCGATGGCGCCGGCCTGGCCGTAGTCCTGGGCGAAGATGCCGCAGTCTTTACGATCCTCTGCGGGGATGCGATTCCACGCTTGAGCCGTTTCAGCGACGATTTCTTCCCATCCGAATTGATCGGCGTACCACTGCGGCAGAGCGGCGCGGGCGTGGTCGTGTTCCATCACGGGCAGCTTGAAGGGAAGAGTCTTCATGTAGGCGAGGAAGCGGTCGGGAGAGAGTATGGGCACGGTTATGGGAGCGAGGTGGGCGCCGCTCGCCAGCAACACAATTACGATCACGGCTTTCAACCACAGGCGGCGCGGGGGAGTGCTCCCGGGCTCGCCGATTATTTTTCCGTTCATGGCGGATTCGATCGTCACAGCCCCCGCCGCGAGCAACATGGGATATACCGGAGCGAGGTAGTAGCTCTTTCCGTGGAGAATGAAGAATACGGTGAAGCAAACCAGGTAGCACCAGCCGAGGAGGCGGTAGGGCCTGAGGCGGATTGAGAAGAGGAGCGCAAATAATCCCGAGAGCCAGATGGGTGCGGTGATGGGATCGATCAATAACGTTTGCTGGAGAAAAAATTGGGGCAGCGGGAGCACGACATCGCGGCCCTCGGCGCGGATGTTGCGCATCAACTCGAGGAAGGGCCAGTGATAGTGCGCGTTCCACAGCAGGTTGGGAAGAAAAATCAAGAAGGCGGCTACACCACCCAGCCAGATCCAGGGATTGAGGAACACACGGCGCTGCTCGGTCAGTAGTAAACCGATGACGATGCCCAAGCCGAAGACGGCGATGGAGTATTTCTCTTGCATGCCGAGTCCGGCGACGACGCCGAACCAGAGCCAGTAACGCGGATTGTCGCGCTTGATAGCGAGGATGGCGAACCAGGCGCAGCCCATCCAGAGGTTGGGTTCGAGGCAGTTGGTGCCGAGCAAGCTTCCGTTGGAAAGATATTGCGGCGCAATGACAATGGCGATCGCGCTGAGGAGCAGGGCGAAGCGGCGCCCGCCGAACTCGCGGGCTATGAGCGCGGTTTGCACTACGAGCAGAGACGAAGCCAGTGCCGGAATGAAGCGGATGCTGCGGAGGGAGTCTCCCAGTATGGCGCGGTCGATGTGGATGAGAAAGGGAATGAGCGGGGGTTGGTCGACATATCCCCAGGCCAGGTGATTGCCGCACGACATGTAGTCGAATTCATCGCGAAAGTAGCCGTAGCGGTTGTTGAAATGGATATGGAAGAGCAGTTTGGCGAGCGCGATGAGCCAGATGATCACCATGCCCTCCGTCAGGAACGATCGGTGGTCGGCGCGGGGTGCTGAGTGGGTTGTGGAAGCGGTGGACACGAGGAAGAAGAATAACGGAAAGAAGCGGGCGTGTCATGACGCAGCGCAGCTTTCTAAGCAATGACGAAGGACACGAAAAACTTTAAGGCGGGAGCATAAACGAAGGTAACGTTCGCCGGGGATTACTCATTTTTTGCAGTTATGAGCTTGTGGTAACGTTGAGCTACCTCTTAATTCCATAGGCTTCAATAAGGTTTTTAGGTTCACGTGTCTTCGTCGACTCGCAAACCGGGCATCCACGTCGCGTGGAAAACGGTCACGTATCGCAGTGTGGCGCTGCTGATTCTGGCTGGTGCCGCGGTGTTTTTTGTCGCGGTGCGCTTCACTTTCCCGCAATTTACCGAGAGCGGTATCAGGGCGACCAGCAATTTTGCCAGTCGGGCTTTGGAGCGAGTGGCGGGCATGGCGCCGGCTGCGGGGAGCGGCGTTTCCGTGGCGCAGCAGGCGCATTTTACGGCGCTCGACGGCACCGTACGGGTAAAGAAGGGCAACGGAAATAGCTGGGTGGCGGCGGATTACAACATCCCTCTGGAAAAGGGCGATGTGGTACAGACCGCTTCAGAGGGTATGGCGAAGGTGGTGTTCAACGACGGCACCAGCTATACCGTGAAACAGGATTCGCTAATCGTGATTGAAGAAAACTCGGCCAACGACCAGCAGCAGACCAACGTGGCCGTGGCCGTGAGCACGGGAACTGTCGATCTTTCGACCGCCACATATTCCCAGGGATCGAAGTCGCAGGTCATTGTGGACGGAGCGACGGCATCACTGGCTCCGGAATCGACTGCGCAAGTGCACAATTATCCCAAGGCGGATCAGCACGAGATTTTGATGAAAAAGGGCACCGGCGAAGTCACGCGCAACGGCGAAACTGTGCAGTTGGCGAACTGGGAGAAAGTAAGCTTCCAGGCGGCCGAGACGCACATGGAAAAAGCGAAGGATGCTGGGCCTCCGACGCCGATTTCTCCGGCGAACATGGCTCCCATCTTCACGACTGGGGAGGAGACCAAGGACGTGGAGTTCTCCTGGACGCCGATGGCGAACGCGGTGGGTTACCGGCTGCGGATTTCGCGGAACCCTTACTTTTCTTCCACTCTGGTTGACAAGAAAGTAAACACCGCAGATGTTACGGTTACAAGCTTGGGCGAAGGAGCGTACTACTGGATGGTACAGTCGTACGAAGCGTCGGGGAAGGAATCGGTGGAGAGCGAGAAGAATCGCTTCACCATCATTCCCAAGGGCAAGCAGACGGAAGCGATTGACCTGGAGCTTGATCCCTTCATTCAACATGGGCACGTGATTGAAGTGACGGGGAAGACGCAGATCGGGGCCCGAGTGATGGTGAATGGGCGGGAAGTCCCGATGATCACGACCGACGGGACGTTCCACTACTTCACGCCGCCTTTGGCGACCGGTGAAGCGGTCATCACGGTGACCGCGCAGACGGCTCAGGGCGGAGTGAATACGCAGCAGAAGAAGATCATTATTCAGTAGGCGGCGGTGGGGTTCCGGTCAGGAGTACGAGGAACCTTCGGTCCCGGCAGAGTTGCGGATACTCTCATAGACTAGAGATTCACAGACTAGAGACTCGTGGACTAGAGAGAAGATGCGGCCGCGCCGGATGGCGTAAATCGGGTTCGCCCGGAAACAATGCGATCAATGTGGATCGCGAGAAGAGCTTCGTCAATGTCAAAGAACGGATTTCATTCATCCCATTCACACAACCTCAGGTCGCTGTTCAGCTTGTTCTCAAGCGACCTGGCCATCGATCTGGGCACGGCCAACACTCTGGTCTA
>JBAWCJ010000182.1:0-2036 GCA_049590215.1 Candidatus Sulfotelmatobacter sp.
CCCTGCCTCTGGAGACGATTCTCACGCTCGGAATCGAAGTGGCCGACGCACTGGATGCAGCGCAGTCGGAAGGCATTATCCACCGCGACATCAAGCCTGCCAATATTTTCGTGACCGAACGCGGACAAGCAAAAGTGCTCGACTTCGGCCTGGCCAAAGTCATCTCCGGCGCCAATGGTGAAACTCTCACCGGGGGCGGGGCCACCAAGGGGGAAATCAATCTCACCAGTCCGGGTACGACGCTGGGCACCGTCGCTTACATGTCGCCGGAGCAGGCTCGCGGGCGCGATCTGGATGCGCGCAGCGATATCTTTTCCTTCGGCATCGTACTTTATGAAATGGCCACGGGGCGCCCGGCGTTCTCCGGCGGGACTTCGGCGGAGATATTTGACGGCATCCTGAACCGCGCGCCGGTACCGCCAGCTCGGCTAAATCCGGAAATTCCCGCTGAACTGGAACGGATTATCAACAAGTCTTTGGAGAAAGATCCGGGGCTGCGCTATCAGCATGCCGCCGATTTGCGCTCCGATTTACAGCGGCTGAAGCGCGATACAGACTCGAGCCGCCGGGCCGCGCCCTCTGCGGAGATGGCCCCGGTGAGTTCCGGCACGACGCCGGCGGCATTAAATACCGCACAAGGCAGCGGAGCGACTGCGGTTTCGGGGAGCGGTTCGGTCCAGCCCGCGCGCAGCAGCAGCTCTGCGGTCGCCGTCGCGAAGCAGCACAAATGGGGAACTGGCGCGATTGCGATTACCGCGCTCGTCGTACTGGCGGCCGCCGGTTATGGCGTTTATTCGATGCTGCATCGGGCTGGCGCAGCGCCCTTCCAGAACTTCACCGTGACTCAGGTAACAAATTCTGGGAAGGCAGCCTTGGCCGCGATCTCTCCGGACGGGAAGTACATACTCAGTGTCCTGGACGATAGCGGTCAGCAAAGTTTGTGGCTGCGCAACGTGCCCACGGCCAGCGATACCCAGATAATTGCGCCCTCACCCTCCACCTACAGGACCCTTGCATTCTCGCCGGATGGAAACTACATCTACTTCCGGAAAGCCCAGAATGCGACCAATAGCGATTACAACCTTTATCGTGCGCCGGTGCTGGGCGGGACCCCGCAAACTGTGGTTCACGACATCGATAGCGACATTGCATTTTCTCCCGATGGCAAGCGCATGGCATACACTCGGGCGAACGATCCTGAGATTGGCAAGGACAGACTGCTCAGCGCGGATCTGAGCGGCAACGACGAAAAAGTCTTGCGGATTGTGCCGATCGCTGAGGCGTCGGGATTCCTGACCTGGTCCCCTGATGGCAAGGAGATCGCCCTGAGCAGATTTCAGCCTGACCAAGCTCTGGGCGGAATCGATTTGTTTGATATCAGCGGCGAAAAGACCCAGCGTCTCGTGACTTTCAATGACAAAGCCCCTTATGAACTGAAATGGCTGCCGGATGGCGGCGGAATTCTTGTGGTCTACCAGCAAGCGGGCCCAAGCTTTCAGCGGGCGCAGATCGGATTCGTTCCCAGTTCCGGCGGCGACATTCAGCCCATCACTCGCGATACTAACCGGTATTTAACGCTCACGACCTCGGGAGATGGCAAGACGCTGGCCTCGGTTCAGCTGAAGATCACGCAGAACTTGTATCTTCTTCCCAGCACCGGCAGTCAGAGTGCGGATTCCAAGCCGGTGGTGCCGCAAGGGCAGGAAGTTCGCGGGTTTGGTTGGGCGGCGGATGGAGGTTTGCTGATAAGCGACGGCCCCCGGCTGCTGCACCTGGGAGCCGACGGCAATAATCAGACTCAGCTCATCGGCGATTCGACGGCGGGAATTGTTGATCCTTCGGGCTGCGGGAATGATCGTTTGATCTTTTCGTGGATGTTTCATGGCGGCACAAATACATTGAGCCTCTGGCGCGCCAACGTGGATGGTTCAAGCCCGGTAAGGCTGACTGAGGGGAAGCGGGACTTTCGGTCCGTTTGTTCTCCGGACGGGAAGTGGGTCTACTACTACGATCAAGTCGCTGGACGGATTTCACGT
>JBAWCJ010000183.1:0-22430 GCA_049590215.1 Candidatus Sulfotelmatobacter sp.
GTTACTACTGCCGGCATAAGACCTTCGCCCAGTGTCCAACTTACAAAAAAGTCGGCTGCACCGCCGGCTTCGAGCCTTCCGGCGGAGGTTTCGCGGAATACGTTCGCGTGATGGATTGGATTGTCGACGAGGGAACAGTCAAGATCCCCGCCGGCATCTCTTTTGAACAAGCCTGCTTTGTGGAGCCCGTGAACACCTGCATGAAGGGAATCGAAGCCCTGCGCCTGGAACCGGGCGAGACCGTGCTGACCATCGGGCAGGGTCCCATCGGCATCATTCTGAGTGTGCTGGCACGGAAGGCAGGGGCCACGGTTATTACTTCCGATTTGTATCCTGAGAGGCTTAGAATAGCTAAAAGCCTTGGTTTCGAGCTTACAATTGACGCATCCCAGCAGGATGCGGTTCGGGCTATGCGGGAACAGACCGAAGGTCGCGGCGCCGATGCGGTAATTTTAGCCGTTGCCAGCAATGGCTTGATCCATCCCGCGATGGATGCGGCCCGTCCCGGTGGCAGGGTGTTGTTGTTTGCGCAAACCCAGCGCGGGGAAGTGGTGGTGGATCCGGCAGCGATTTGCGTGGATGAGAAGGCGCTGGTCGGCTCTTATAGCGCCTCGGTCGATTTGCAGGAAGAGTCAGTTCGTTTTGTGATGAACCGCGAGATGGATTTGGAGCGGCTGATCAGCCATCGGTTTCCGCTGCAGGAGAGTGCGCAGGCTTTGGAACTCGCCGCTCACCCGCAGCCCTCGTCGATGAAGATCGTGATTCAGCCGGGCAGCGCCTGGAACCGTGAGTCCCGGGAAGGAAGCAAGCAGTGAATGGAAAAATGACAGCTGCCGTTCTCTACGGCAAAGAAGATCTGAAGATTGAAAGGGTACCCATCCCTCGCGTCGAAAAGGGCGAGGTGCTGGTCAAGGTACAGGTCGCTCTAACCTGCGGCACCGATCTCAAGGTGTATCAGCGCGGCTACCACGCCCGGATGATTGTGCCTCCCGCCTTGTTCGGACACGAACTGGCCGGAGTGATCGAGGAAGTCGGCGAGGGCGTGCACAGCTTCAAGAAGGGCATGCGCGTGGTGGCGTTGAATTCGGCCCCGTGCCAGATGTGCTTCTATTGCTCGAAGCACCAGGAAAATCTCTGCGAAGATCTGCTGTTCAACAACGGGGCCTACGCGGAATATATCCGCGTGCCGCGTCGCATTGTCGAAGCCAATATGCTGGTCATCCCGCCCGGTGTGAGTTTTGAAGACGCGGCCATGACCGAGCCTCTGGCCTGCGTGCTGCGCGGCCTGCACGAAACCGGGGTGGAAATTGGCGACACGGTGACCATCATCGGCGGCGGCCCCATTGGATTGATGTTTGTACAGGTGGCGCGAGCCATCGGTTGTAACGTGATCTCCGTGGTAAAACGCGACGAGCAGGTAATTGCCGCCAAACACATGGGTGCTCATGAGATCGTTCAGACCACCAAGGTGCCGAATGTGATCGAAGCGGTTCGCACGCTGACTCCGCAGAAACGCGGCTGCGACGTGGTAATCGAAGCAGTGGGGCGTCCCGACGCCTGGGAGTGGACCGTAGAGATGGTTCGCAAAGGCGGCACCGTAAATTTCTTCGGCGGATGCGCCAGCGGATCCAAAGTGCAACTCGATACCAATCGCCTGCACTATTCTGAGATCACACTGAAAGCCACGTTCCATCACACGCCGGAAACGGTGCGCCGCGCCTTCGGCCTGATCGCGGCCAAGAAAATTCGCCCCACCGACTACATCACCGGCGAGGCTCCTCTGTCGAGCCTGCAAAAGGTGCTGCGGCACATGCTGAACCGCGGCGGCGACATCAAAACCGCCATCATTCCCGGCCACTGATGGACGGTAGAGTCTCCGACGGTCGCCAGAAAAATGAACTGTCATCCTGAGCGAAGCGAAGGACCCCTTGCACGCGGGCGCCTCCCGCGGCAATGCAGGGAGTTCTCACGACGCTCAAGATTTTGCTGGACCGCGAGGACGCTTTTTACATGAGCCTGATCGCCAATGAAGCTCAAATTGCGCCGGCACGTTCCGCCGGCTGGAGCCGCCTGCCCGCCGAATATGCGATCCCGCATTCCGCACCATCGCTAGATCAAGCGCAGGAATACTGCCGCCGCCTAGCTCGCACCCACTACGAAAATTTCTCAGTAGCAACCTGGTTCCTTCCTAAAAAGCTGCGTCAGGATTTTCTGAACGTCTACGCCTATTGCCGCATCTCCGACGATCTAGGCGACGAGGTGGGAGAGGCAACCGCTGCCCTTGCCCTACTCGATGAATGGCAAACAGAATTAGACGCCTGCTACCACGGCAAACCGCGCCATCCGGTCTTCGTTGCCTTAGCCGAAACCGTCAGGAAGTTCGACATTCCGAAGCATGAGTTTTCCGATCTCCTGATCGCCTTCCGCCAGGACCAGACCGTCACCCGTTTCGAAACTTTCGACGATGTCCTCGCCTACTGCCATTACTCGGCGAATCCGGTAGGGCATCTTGTCCTCTACCTCTGCGGCTATCACGATGCCGAGCGCCAGCAACTCTCCGACTACACCTGCACTGCGTTGCAGCTGGCCAACTTCTGGCAAGACGTCAGCGTGGACTACGCCAAGGGCAGAATATATTTACCTCTGGAAGATTTGCGGCGTTACTCGGTCAGCGAGGAAGATATCCAGCACAATCGCAACACGCCAGCCTTCCGCGAGATGATGAAGTTTGAAGTCGAGCGCGCCCGCCAATGGTTCGATCGCGGCCTGCCCCTGGTAAGCGAGGTAGACCGGGAATTGGCGGTCGATGTCGAGCTCTTCAGCCGCGGCGGCCAGGAAATTCTCAACGCCATCGAGCGCCAGAACTTCGCCGTGCTCGGCCGCCGTCCGGCGATTTCGAAAACTCGCAAGCTCGCCTTGGTGGCGCGGGCTGCGCTAGGGAAGTTCCTGGGGAAGTCATTATGAGTGCAGGAGCGCAACAGGTGATGATTCCGTGGACTCCGGCTCCGGCGCAGCTCACCATGGCCTATTCGGTGTGCCGCGGCATCACCCGCACCAACGCCAAAAATTTTTATTACGCGTTTCTGGTGCTGCCCAAGCGCAAAAGGCAGGCGCTCTGCGCCGTCTACGCTTTCATGCGCCGCTGCGATGACATTGCCGACGACCCTAACCTCAGTCTCGAGGAGCGCCGCTACAAGCTCGATACCTGGCTCGACGCTCTGCACCGCGTGCAGCAAGGTGAGCCCAGCGACGATCCCATTCTGCTGGCTCTGACCGACGCGCAGCGCCGATACACCATCCCCGCGGGCCTGCTCGACGAACTGGCGTTGGGAACCGCGATGGATGTCGCCGATCCGCAAGTCGAAATCCCGAATGCTGCGGTTCCGGGCCTGACCATCCAGTATCAAACCTTCGACGATCTCAAACTGTATTGCTACCGGGTAGCGTCAGTCGTGGGCCTGGTCTGCATCCACGTGTTCGGATATCGCGATCCCGCCGCCGAGCCCCTGGCCGAGCAGTGCGGCCTCGCCTTCCAACTTACCAATATCATTCGCGACGTAAAAGAAGACGCCGCCATGGGCCGCGTGTATTTGCCGGAAGAAGATCTGGCCAGGTTCGGCCTCTCAGCAGCGGAATTGCTCTCCGCGCCCGACGCCGCCCGGTTCCGTCCGTTGCTCGCGCTCGAAGCCGACCGCGCCCGCCAGCTCTACCAGGCCGGAGAGCAACTGATTCCCTACATTTCTGAAGACAGCCAGCCCGCCCTGTGGGTGCTGGTCAACATTTATCGCAAGCTGCTCGAAAAAATCGCCGAGCGCCAGTACGACGTCTTCAACGGCAAAGTAAGCCTAACGGTCAGCGAAAAACTCCGCGTCCTGGGGAAAGGTTTCCTGCAGCGCCTAACCTGATGCCCACAAAAGGGTCTGTCATCCTGAGCGAAGCGAAGGACCCCATGCGTGTCTGCGGCGCCTGCGGCAATGCGAGGCATTCTCGCGATGCCGACGATCTTGCTGCCGATCTGCTAAAAAATCACGCATGATCCAGCACCTCACCCAACCCACCGTAGCCGTAGCCGGCGGCGGCCTGGCCGGCCTCGCCGCCGCCTGCGCCCTCGCCGATTCCGGCTTCCGCGTCACTCTCTTCGAACGCCGCCCATATCTCGGCGGACGCGCTTCCTCCTACGAGCATCCCGGCACCGGCGAGGTCGTCGACAACTGCCAGCACGTCCTGTTTCGCGTCTGCACCAACCTGATCGAGTTCTACCGCCGCATCGGCGTCGAAGACAAAATCCGTTGGTTCGACGAAATGACTTTCATCGAGCCCGGCGGCCGCGCCAGCGTGATGCGCGCTTCACCGCTTTCGGCGCCGCTGCACACCGCACCATCGTTCCTGCGTTTTCCGTTTCTCTCAGCCAAAGACAAGCTGACGATTTCGCGCGCCATCGCCAACCTAACCCTGACTGCGCAACCAGACACCGGCCGCTCGTTTCTCGATTGGTGTCAGCAGCACGGCCAAACCGCGAACGCGATTGAACGCTTCTGGAAACCAATCCTGGTCAGCGCGCTGAGCGAAGATCTCGACCTGACTTCGATTTCCGCCGCGGCCCAGGTCGTGCGCGAGTCGATGAAGTCGCCCGCAGCACGCCACATGGGCGTTCCCAGCATTCCCTTGACCGATCTCTACAACCGCGCCGGAGACTACATTCGCGCGCGCGGCGGCGAGATCCACTTCCGTGCGTCGCTAGAAACGTTTTCTCCCGACTCGTCGCAAGTGCGCATTCAGTTGAGCGATAAAAGCGAAATGGCGTTCGATTACCTGGTCCTCGCTCTGCCTTTCGACGCCCTGGAGCGCGTGCTGCCCAAGAATCCAGAAGCGGCGCCGCTTCGCGACCAGATCGCCCACTTCGAGTCCTCTCCCATCACCGGCATCCATCTCTGGTTTGATCGCCAGATCACCGACCTCGACCACGCCGTCCTCCTCGACCGCACAATTCAATGGATGTTCCATAAGTCGCGGCTGCTGCAGCGTGATCGGGAAGGGCACGACTTCAGTCGTGCCATAAAGACTCCCACTGAGAACCGGGCTTTAGCCCCTGAGGCTAGCGGCAGCTACATCGAGCTCGTGGTCAGCGCCTCGAAAAGCCTCATCGACAAGTCGCGCGCCGAGATCGTTGATCTAGCCCTGAAAGAAGTCCGCGAGTTTTTCCCGCAGGCCCGCGCAGCAAATCTGGTCAAGTCGACCGTGATCAAGGAAGTTCACGCGACCTATTCGCCCCGCCCCGGCATTGACGCCTACCGTCCCCAGCAGTCGACCGCGTGGCCCCGAGTTTTCCTCGCCGGAGACTGGACCTCTACCGGCTGGCCCGCCACCATGGAAGGCGCGGTCCGCAGCGGATATTTGGCGGCGGAAGCGCTCATGCGGGCGTCTGGAATCAAGGACGCGAGATCTCTCGTGGCCGATCTTCCAGCGTCGGGCTTGATGCGCCTGTTCACAAAGTGAACGGCGCATTATAAATCTGCTTGAGTATGCCCAGAAAAAAGCCTCACTCTCCGCAGAGCGCGAAGAATGAGGCAGCCAGCGTGAAGAAATTTACATCCCGCTCTGAAACACCAAGGCTTCCTTGTCCCGGCGGAAGTCGATCTCGTTGAGCGTATTATTCGCCGAGTCGGTTTGGATCGCGTCTGCCGTTATCTGGCTGTCGTTCGTCTTCAAGGTTCCGGGCACGGTCGCCACAGCCTTCCCATGGCTCAGGAAGGTCACCTGTACATCGGGGCCGGCTCCCTGCCACTCCACTTTGTAACTCCCGGCTTCGAGTTGCTTACCCCCGACCTGCACCGCGTTGGGGATATCGATCGAATGCTGATTCTTCTCTCGCGCAAACGCGCTCAGTGGGATCAGCACGGCGAGAATCGAAAGAAATGCCACGTAGTTTGGAAGTTTCATTTAGCAAGTCTCCTTGGAATAGAATTGTTAGAAAGGTTTATAGTTGTTAAAGTTACGAGACGGTGAGTTCAGAAACTTAACGTCCTCCTAATACAGATGCGCGGCCCCGGCGGGAAGATGCAGCGATTGACGAGGTGGGCGAATATGAAAGCAAAGTTTTGTAAAGTCGAGTGTTAGCGTGGGATCTCCTGTTGACGGTCATTCGACGCGGATCCGGTCCCCCGACGCCTCACGATATTTCTCAGAGATCCTGCGAGGGAACTGGAGATTGGTGACGCCCCGGAGGTGAGGCTTTCTAAGGCTGCTTTCCTGAAGAAAGCTTATGCCCGCTCTCTTGTTTCTGGTCTGCTGGAGAGCTGATTTCCGTGACGCCATATGCCGCCAGCAAAATTACAACCGGCTCTATCGGGTGCCGGTAGGTGGGAAAGTTATGAGTGACGCAATAGACTAACGGAAACGACCCCATCATGAGCAGCCAGACCCATCGGTTTCTACCCTTCCACATTGCCAGAACTGCTCCGAGCCATCCCAACATCCCCACCACGAGCCACGTAAGGGAATAGGGCCGATACCAAAACTCGAGCATGCGCCGACGTACGCGGCCGGCAAATCCGCTCGGGTCATGTGCGATGAACTGTCTGGCTTCGGCAAATTTCTCATCCATGAAAGGCAGTTCGCCCAGCCGTGCATAGTTGCTGGGATTGCGATCAGGAAAATCACCGCTGTAGTCTACTGTTCCCAGCATTCCAGGCCGGTTCCCAAGCCAAAGTTCCAGCCCGAGATTATCGCGGACTGGGATGAAGCGTCCGAATGTCACGTAATTTCTCATGGTCCAAGGAAGCAGCGCCAGGACAAGTCCCAGGATGGCGATCGCTACTCGCCGGGAAGCGGATTTCTTCGACCAGGCGAGCCAGCCTCCGTAGACCAGAACAACGGTCAGCAGCGAGGGTTGAAGCAGCACCAGCAGCCCGGAATAGACGCCCAGACCGAACCATCCCCAGTCCGTTTCGAGGGTACTCGGAGCCCACAAAAGCAGAACGGTCATCCCTAACGCCGCTAAGTAAGCATTCGTTAGACTCACCACAAATGTTCGGATTCGGTACATCCATGGAATTACCCAGAGCCATCCCGCGGCAATGCCAACGGTCTCACCGAAGTGAAGCCTTCCAACGTAGTACAGCAATACGGCAGTGACCGCACCAGCCAGCACATTGATTAACACCGCCGCCCATGCCGACCGCACTGTATAGATTCCGAATGCCTTGAATACGCCGGCCAACATTAACGGATACAGCGGAGGTTGCTGGGCGGTTGCGGCAGTCGGGACGTTGTCGTAGGGGGATGAAAAGCCCAAGCCAGAGGCGAGTGCCGCTGCAATGTGTGACGGCTCATTCGCCGCAAACAAAAGTTGAGCCCCAGAGTACCGGGAGAGGATAAACGCGGCGCTGGCCAGACGCGTCAGGAATGCCGCCCCGAAAATAACCAACGGAGAAGCCGCAATTCGTTTGATGGTGGTCAAATTATCTAAATGCTTTCGGCGCACTCGTTGTCGCGAACCGTCAGCTAGTTTTATCAGAGTCTTCTGGAACCGCGTGGCACTTTCTTGCGGCTTCGGGCCGCCGTTTTCTGGGGGACCAGAAGCGCGTGCATATTCTGGGCCCGATCAGGTAACAGTCTCGGTTCGTAAGCAACTCTCGGAGATAACTGTTATAAACCCGGAGATTTCACTCATTGAGAACTGGTCGGGTGGCCGATCCTTCGCCTTCCGTGCGAAGGAGCCGAAGCCCACGTCACGCATGCAAATCTTATCCGCGGAGGGAAACCAGGCTCCCTTCGGCTCCACTCACGGCAGGCTCTCACCCGGTCTTCGGTCCGAAGCGGAATGACAAGGTTTCACCCCGCCAGCAGAGCCACTCCCGCCGCGACGAGGCCAGCCGCGATCCACCGCCGCCGATCGACTTTTTCGTGTAGAAAGATCTTTGCGGCTACAGCGTTGCCGATGAAGGTGAGGGAAGCGGCGGCGGGAGCGACCAGGCTGACGTCTCCCCAGGAGAGCGCGAACAACAGGCTGAAGAAGGCCACGGCCATGGCGGTGACCCCAAAAAGAAAGTTGGGATTGCCCAGGGTCCGCGCGATCACGACACCGAGTCCGGCTTGCCGCCATAGCGCACCGACGTCCCCGACCTGCTTCATGGCGCGTGCCAGCAGCACATCGCCGATTACCGAAGCGAAAACAATCGCGAGGATCGCGCTCCAGGTGTAGAGGGCTTTCATGATTCGACTCGGCTAGCGGCAGCCCGCACCACGTCTTCATCCACCCTGGTGCCCCCGCCGGAATGCGCCGGATGATGCGTAAGCTCCGGCCCACCGGCAATAAATCCCACACCTCCGGTGATCAAAGCAATCCCCAGCCAGCGCATCGGACTGACGTGCTCGTGCAGCACAAATCTGGCCACCAGGGCAAGCAGCACATAGCCGAACGAGGTTGCGGGCAGAACGTAAGTCAGATCGGCCCAGGAGAGCGCCGTCATGTAGGTGGCAAAAAACGCGAGCAGAAGAAGAATGCCGATCGCGACCCAGGGATTGAGCACCGCAAGGATCACACCTTGCAGGTGATGGACAGAGATGTTGCCGGTTTGTTTCATCCCGTGCGAAAGCATGGAATCTCCGGCCGCGGCAAAGACCGTGACACCGGCCAGCACAAGATACTTGCGAAAGTTCACTGGAAGTCTAGGAAGCGAACTCTAAAATCTTTCACCACAGAGACACAGAGTCACAGAGAAAAAAAAGAAGAGCAAAAAGACAATAAAAGGTTTTCTCTGTGTCTCTGTGGTGAAAAGCCTTTATTGGTTACCTTAGGCCTTGGCGAGTTCGGCCGCGGCCTCTTCGCCATGCTGCTTGACCAGCTTGTTGCGCGCCGCACGCAGCTTCAGGAAGGTCTTGGCTTCCTTGTAAAGGCGTTTGCGGTCGTTGCTGTCAAAGGCTGCCTTCCTCAGGATACGGAACACCGCCTTAGGCCGGAAATAATACTCATCGTAAAAACGATGCACAGCGGAAAGAATTTCATCAGCCGGCAGCCCAGGATACTGGATGTGCGCCAACTGGTGACCACCTTCGTCGACCATCTTGTTGTCGCCAACCATGAATCCGTTCTTCACTGCGTAGTCGTAGAGTTCGGTGCCGGGATAGGCGTGGGCCACGGAAACCTGAATGGTTTCGACATCCAGCTCTTTGGCGAAAGCAATAGTGGTGTTGATGGTCTCGTGAGTCTCGCCGGGAAGCCCCATGATGAAATCGCCGTGGATGACCAACCCCAGCTTGTGACAATCTTTAGTGAACTGGCGCGCACGCTCAACAGTTGCGCCCTTCTTGATGTTCTTCAGAATCTGCTGATCGCCGGATTCGTACCCGACGATGAGCAGCCGGCAGCCGGCTTCCTTCATGGCTTTCAGGGTTTCGTAATCGGTAGTCACCCGCGAAGTGCAGGACCAGGTGAGGCCCAGCGGCTTCAGCTTGGCGCACAGCTCGATAGTCCGCGCCTTCTGGATGTTGAAAGTATCGTCGTCGAAAAAGAATTCCTTCACTTCCGGCCAGTACTGCTTGACCTTCGCCATTTCGGCGGCCACGTCGTCGGTAGAGCGCTTGCGCCATGGATGTCCGCTCAAAGTCTGCGGCCACAGGCAGAACGTGCATTGCGCCGGGCAGCCCCGCGTGGTGTAAAGAGAAACGTAGGGGTTTAGCAAGAACGGCACGTTGTAACGAGTCACGTCGAGATCGCGCTTGTAAATGTCGGTGACGTGCGGCAGAGCATCCAGATCCTGAATTTGCGGCGCATCCGGGTTGTGCACGACCTCGCCGTTTTTCAGGAATGAAACACCGGGGATGTCTTCCAGACGCTTCCCTTTGGCGTAGTCAACCACGGCGTAATCGAACTCTTTACGAGCCACGAAATCGATCGCCGGACAATCGCGTAGCGACTTCTCCGGGAGCACACTCACGTGCGGTCCTACGAATGCAATCTTGATCTTCGGATTGCCAGCCTTAATGGCGCGAGCCAGGCCGATGTCGCCGGGGAAGCCGGGGGTCGAGGTGAACAGAACAAGAAACTCGTAGTCTTTGGCAATCTCAATCGTCTGCTCAGCCGAAATATAGTGCGGAGGCGCATCCAGCAAGCGAGCCCCCTCCAGCATCCCAGCCGGATAAGCCAGCCACACCGGATACCAGTATGACTCGATCTCGCGGGTGGCGGGCCAACGGGAGCCGGCGCCGCCGTCGAAGTTTTCAAAAGATGGCGGATTCAGAAATAAGGTTTTAAGAGGCATATTGGGTGAGCTTCAATTTTACCATTCGAAGGCGGCTTATGTGTTGAAAAACCAGTGTTTATGCAGGTTCGTCGTTGAACACAGGGTTTGATGCAGCGAATGGATGAAAAGAGGCATCGGCTGACTATTTGGCGCCGAGGGCCCAGTGTTCCAGATCTCCGGTGGCGCGCAGTAGCGCGACCTGACTGCGTTCCAAGTCGAAGGTGACGTCTTGCAACGTGATGAGGCGTTCGCTGGCTTGAGCCTGGGCATCGCCGAGATCGTGGAGATTGGCGGTGCCGGAGTTCATGCGAGTGCGGGTGGCCTCGATATTTTTCTGGGCGATCTCGTACTCGAGTTCGGCGACGTCGCGGGCGGCTTGCATCTGGGTGACGGAGCGCTCGAGGCGCAAGGTTTCTTCCGAGACCTGGTTGCGGGCGGCTTGTGCTTGCGTGGTCGCTTTCCGCGCTTCCGACTCAGCCTCTTTGACCCGCTCGTGCTGGGCAAGATTTAAAAAGGGGAGGTGAATGGCCACGCCGACGGTAGCATTGTTAGGCTGGAAGTGTTTGTAATAGGCCTCGTAATTGTTGTAGTCGGCGAGGTTGGCGTACTGGGCGGCGAAGTCCACGCTCGGCCAAAGGGATCGGTGTTCTCCCGCTGCCCGCAGGTATTGCGCGCGCGCGTGTTCGACGGCGGCCTGAACCACCGGGCTTGCGTCGGTGGCCTTGACCAGAGAATCCTCCTCGGACTTTAACGCGGGGAGAGCCGGCACGGAATCGGGATCTATTTCGAGAGAGGAGTTTTGCAATCCGGTCAGGCGGGAAAGATGCTCACGGAGAACGTCGGCTGCTCCGCCGGCTTCTGCCAAACGCAGTCGGAGGCGCGCCACCCACAAGCGGGCTTTGCTGCCATCGATTTCACTGTCCACACCCTCCTTGACGCGTTCCGCAACGGCGTTTTCCGTTTGTTCTGCGGCGGCGATGGTTTCGCGCAGGCGGCTCAAACGCTGCTCCCATTTCGCCAGTTCAGCAAAGCTCAATACGGTGTCCTGAATAACCTGATTGCGTTCGTCCTTGGTGTGAAGAGCACTGACTGTGATCTCGGATTGCGCGGCGCGAATGAAATCCTTCAGCGCGGGATTGATGAGGGCGGATTGGGCGTTTACGTTGAAGAGCGAAGGAGCAGCACCTTCGAGGCTCAGCGGAAAGCCGTCAGACCAGCCGATTCCTGCTCCTGCATTCAATTGGGGAATGTAGCTATTGCGGAGTTCGCGGTAGCTGGCAGCAGCATGCTGTTGGTCGTCGGCGGCGATGCTGATGCCGGTGGCATGCTTCAGCGCAAGTTCGACGGCCTGGTGGAGCGTGACCGGCTCGGCCAGCAGGGAAGCTGGCAAGAGGACGAGCAACGCCAGTACGAGTTTATGAATGCGCTTGCTACTCCATGATTTATTTTTCATTGTTCTCCGCCTTTACGAAACGCGAGGGCTAGCCCGCGCCCAATTTTGCCGCTTTACGCGGCCCATTCGACTCCACTCAGGGCAGGCTGCTTAAGCGCCGCTCTTTCACGGTATTGTCGTGCATGGAAGATTCTACGGACAATCTGATGCGAGAGAAATGATAAGGGTGAGTCGGTCGTCGTTCCGTCACTGCGTTATAACTCGCGTGGATCGCCCTTGTTATCCCGACGTAGGAGCACCGATTTCGCTGGTGGAAACCGGATGGCTTCCGGTTAGCCGGCTCATCCAATCGCCGTCTGCGCTCAGAACTCCAACCGCGCCTGGAAGGCGATCATGCGTGGACTGCTATCGCCACCCAGCCCGACTCCCAGCAAGCCGGTCGGCGGGGAGGTCGTGTAGGTGAGGGCTCCAAATCCACTCTGCGTGGAAGGATTTCCTGGAATGCCGGCCTGAACCATGCTTGGGAGCGCAAAATTCGGATGGTTGAAAACATTAAAGAATTGCCCCTCAAACCGCAGCTTCACGTGCTCGCTCAAGGGAAGCCATTTCGTCAGGTAGAAGTCGCTCCAGAGAAAATCAGGACCGCGCAGTGCGTTACGGCCGAGGTTTCCGAATTGGCAATTCTGGGCGCTGTCGCCGCCGTAGCACTGCCCGGTAGTGGGATCGACCGCCGACACGAAAGCATCCGGATTGAGCCACTGCAGCGTTCCGGCTTGCGTTATGCCCGGAATCGGACGATGCATATACAGCGGCACGCCGGGAACGACGCTGGCAAACTGCGGCCCGCTGCCCTGCACAATTCCCTCTTGCAGCCCAGTGCCTGGATTGGCCGCTGAATAGGGCGTGCTCAGCACCGAGAACGGAACTCCACTGTGCCAGAATGCGGTTCCAGAAATCTGCCAGCCGTTGAGCACATAGCCGAGAGAACGACTGCGCACTCTGATCGGCAACTGATACACATACTGCGCGTTGAGATTGTGCCGGATGTCATAGTCACACGGGCCATAATCGCGGGCCAGATCTCCCGGCAGAGGCGAGAGAATTCCTCCTGCGGAGAACGGAAGGAACCCTCCGTTTGAGGCAGTATCCATGCAATGGCTCAAGGTGTAGTTGACCTGTCCTTGCAAGCCGTGGCTGAGCCGCTTCATCGCAGTCACTTGGAGACCGTTGTAGTGGCTGTTCGCGCCGGTGGAGAACTGCGTTACTGCTCCGAACCGTGCATCGGTCGGCTGCATGTAGGCGAACGGTGCAAAACAACCCTGGCATACGGTCTGGTAACCGTTCACTTGGGTTGAGTACGGCTGGTTCACGGCGCGCGTGCCGACATACTGCGCTTGCAAACTAGCCCTCGTTCCAAATTGATGCTCCATCCCCAGGCTCCATTCCATGAAGTAGGGCGCGTGGAGTTCGCCATTTGGAATAGCCGTGATCGCAACTGGTGGGAGCGAGGGCTGGCCCTGGGGAAATCCCGAAGTAAAAGTCTGATTCGCGGCAACGAGTGCGCTCACTGCGCCGTTGGGCACTCCCGGCGCGATCGCCGTACCGCCGACAGTGCCAAGCACTCCTCCCTGGAACGTCTTATCGTAGGGCGGATTCGTGCCGATCAGGTCAGCCACCGTGCCTGGCAGGATGTCGCTGAAAATTCCGAAGCCGCTGCGGAGCACGGATTTTGGCTCAAACTGCCATGCGATCGCCGTCCTCGGTTGGAGAATGGCTACGGGTGTAGACGAAAAAAGATTGCTGAGATGGGTTAGGATGGCTTGGTTCAGCGGTTGACTGACATCATGAGAGATGGAACTGAAAGAGCCGCGAAGGCGGGCGACTTGATCGTGCGGATTCAGCGGATTTGAGTTGAACGTTTCGCGCAGGCCGAACGTCCAGGTCAGTTTGCGAGTTACTTTCCAAGTGTCTTGCGCGTAGACATCGAGATTGAGAAAGTTAAACGGTTCATTTGGGTTTGAAGGGAATGTCTCAGACGCGGTATTTGCTACTCCGTCTATGAATTGCTGCAAATTCGCGTAGGTCACGGTCGGAACCGTGCCTTCCCCGAAGTCGTAGTCGTTCAGGCGGAAGATACGGGTATTGGTTCCGAAGCGAAGTTCATGAGCGCCGCGGCTCCAGGCGAGGTTGTCATTGATGAAAAAGCGCAATGCGCGCCGGCCTTGAATCCAGGTGTTGTCGAGGCCTCCGATGGGCGTGAAGGCATTCGCGCCAGTGCCCTGCAACACAACCGGAAACGCGGAAAATGTTCGCTGCAGGTTGCTTGGCCCGAACAGGCTCTCATACCAGGAGAATGCGGGATTGAAGTAGTTCACCAGGTTCTGTGAGAACACATGCGTGTGTCCTGCCGCGAAAGAATAGAGTGGCTGCGGGGAAAACGCATCGAACACTGGGTTGATGGGGTCCGTCCAGGCGGCTTGCAGACCGGTATCGGACTGGAATCGAAACCAGGCCGTATCCTTCGGGTTGATGTTGTAGTCGACGCGGGCCGTCTGCACCTGTTCGTGATCATCGCTGGAATGTGAGACGCTCTGCCGGTTCGCGCAACCATCTCCGGCGGCGCCGAGCGGGCATCCAAGTATCGCGGTGGGCGTGCCGCTAGTGTTTTCGTAGAGGGAGAACATCTGTTGATAGAACGAGACGGAGGCAGAAGGAAGTTGTTGCAGCACGTATTGCTCGAATGCCGCACTGGGAACGATGGTGGGCGTGACGATGGGCAGTGCGATCCGCACCCATTCACTGTCGAAGAAGAAAAAAAGCTTGTCGTGCGCAATCGGCCCGCCGATACTGCCTCCAAAATGGTTCACGGTCGCTCCCGGCTTGCGGTTTCCCGGCGTCGCGTTGGTAAAGTAGTCCGCCGCATTCAGCAAAGAGCCATTCCACAGTTCATAGAGATTTCCATGAAACCGATTCGTCCCGGACTTGGTGACGTAGTTCACCTGGGATGCTCCGTACCGTCCTTGATCCACGGAATAGGAAAGAGTGTTGACCGTCACTTCTGAGATCGAATTCAGTCCCAGGACAAGGTTGGTTGAGAGGCCGCTGTTGAGATTGGTGAGCGGGTCATTCGTTTCCAGCCCATCGACGATGTAGCCGTTAGAGAGGGCGGGCAACCCGTTGAATTCCACGTTGCCATACCCGTTCGTGCCGCCGACAAAATCGTTGCCGCTGCCGGCCGTATTGATCAGGGCTCCAGGAGCAAACTGTAAAGGGTAAGTCAGGTCGCCTCCTGGATTCGGCAGGTCCTCCAGTGCCGGAGCAGTGAGGGTTGTGGATGTGTTGGCGTTTTCTGGATTGATGAGTGGAGCCTCGCTGCTCACCTCAACCACTTCATTCGAGCGCGCCACCTTGAGAATGAAATCCACAGTTTGCTTCTGGCCCAGGCCAGAAATGACGTTGTCATTTTGCAGCGGTGCGAAGCCTTGCGCTTCCGCCCTGACTGAATAGGTGCCCGGCTTTAGCTGCGGAAAGTTGAATCGTCCTGCGTCATCGGTCCGGGCACTGCGCTTCAGGCCGGTCTCGTGATTCGTGACCGTGACAGCGGCGCCCGGCACAACCGCGTCGGTTGTGTCTCGCACCTGGCCAACGATGGCACTGGTGGTTTCCCCTTGTGCCAGCGCTTTCGCCGGAAGGAAACACGCCACCGTCACGAAAAGCAAAACAAAGTTCGCTGCCCGTGCCATGAATGCCCCACGGCTCAGTCCGGAGTGGCAAAGAGTCGCCGTTTTCATCTCTTAACCAAAGATTATTCTTGATAGTTAACCACAGTTAATATAAATAGACAAGGACGATAGCTCCCGGTTGGCCCGACTACTCGCCCCAGATTAACCGCGAAATCGAAGGCAGAGGGGATATGCAGGGAGGTGGCATTGATATGAGGAGACGCAATGGTACTTAAGGGTGTGAGCGTCTTCTGCTTCTTGGGGTTTTCATCTCGATCGCGCGAGTGCCGAGGGAATGCCAAGCGTTCCATCCACTACTTCCACGAAGTTTCTCTCTTCGCGGAGGATAAGTCGCTTGCTCTGTGCCATAGAGAAATTCTCGCGAGCTTCGGGATCGGACTGCAAGCGTGCTCGGTAGGCCTCGTAAGAGGCGAGACTCTCAAACGCAATCAGACCCCAGGCCACATCATTCGTGCCTTCATAAGGAAGAAAATAACCGATGAGGTGGCCGCCGCATCGAGGGATGATGCGGCCCCAATTCTCGGCATATTTCTTGAACTCGTCCAACTGGAACGGATCAATCTGGTAGCGGATCACGCAGGTGATCGTCATTGTTGTTTTCCTCTCAGTGGCCGGCGCATGGTCGCCAAAGACCAGCGCACACATCGCTGAAATGCTCCGAATGGCTTCGCGGCGGGTCATTGGCGCAGCAGATGACTCTCTCAGATGCACGTCCGGAAATATGCCAGTTGCTGAACATGAACACTTCGCTTACCATCAAAGTGTGAATGTGGAGCTCAGGTCCGACGCTACAGCCTCTGGAATTGCGGCAGCCATCGGTGAACCGGCACGCGCCCAGATGCTCTACTGCTTGTTAGATGGCCGCGCACGAACCAGTACCGAGCTTGCGGCGATCGCTGACATAACGGCTTCAACCGCCAGCGTCCACCTGCAGCGGCTGAGGACGCTGCGATTGGTGAAAGTGTTTGCCCAGGGGAAGCATCGCTACTACAGCCTCGAGGGAGACACTGTTGCCGCGGCGCTCGAAGCCTTGAGCGTGCTCGCCGGGGACTCCCGAGCCGGATTCGTGCCGAGTACGCCAAGTCGGCTGCGTGCTGCACGCACTTGCTACGATCACATCGCAGGCACCCTGGGCGTCTCGCTGCATGAACGCTTCCGCACGTTGGGCTGGCTGTCGTTTCCTTCAACCTTCCATTCGTCGTTCCGTTCAACGTCCGGTTCAACTGCCAGCAACAATGCATACGACCTCACTGTTAGGGGAACAAGGGCGCTTGCAGGTCTTGGCATGGACGTCGAGTCAACCCGGGCGCTGCGCCGTCGCTTTGCATACCCTTGTGTGGACTGGAGTGAGCGAAAGCCTCATCTTGGCGGGGCGCTGGGGGCCGCCCTCCTAAAGTTCGCGCTTGAGAAAAAGTGGCTCCTCCAAGACCTCGACAGCCGAGTCCTGGGCGTCACAAGTCTCGGGCGACGCGAAATGATGGCTCGGTTTGGGCTGCATGTTTGAGTGATTCAACCCGCATCCCCAGTCTAAATTTCGCAAAGGACGAGGTTTAGAATGGGCTACCGGTCCCGGTGCCGGCGATGTTCCTTGTTCCCCGGGCCTCATAATTGAGGAGGTCCGAGGCGGATGGGAAGATTACCTTCAAAGCACTTAAGTAACATTGACCGAACCCGGTCTAGTTGTAATGCTGGTAGTAATGGCCAATAAGTCCGAGAAGCCCAACCGGCATAATCGCCCGCCGCGCATCCGTGTCCCGAACAATGAGCGGGCGTTGTTCACCGTGGATGCCAAGAAACATGTTGGAGTAATCCGCCGGCTCTCACTTACGGGAGGTTCCGCCGTTCTTACCAACGGTCCTATTCCTGAAGGAACGATGGGGGAAATGGATTTAGGCACGGTGTTCGGCAAAGTGACGGCGCAAATCGAATTCATGCATTGCGGAGCGGATGGGATGCCGCTGGCGCAGGCTTTCCGTTTCATTGACATGGACGAGATCAGTTCCAAACGATTCAGCGCCGCCGCCAAGCAAATGGAAAAAGCGGGATTCAGCGATGCCGAAGAAAAAGGAAATCCTCTCGGCAACTTGGCATCTCAGACTTTGAGCAAACTCCGCAACAGCATCGGCAACCTTTCGGGCATGATCACTCCCGGAAGCACCGGCAAATCCTAGCGTCGAAATCGTGCGTGGTTCCTATCTTGTTGATCCCATAGACAGCAGCACTCGATCTCTTATCGAGTTACGCGCTTCAGGGCATCCTGGGCTGGGCGGAAGCTGTGAGCCATGGAGAGCGCCATGCGATACTCTTCAGCGGCGGCGGGGCCGTCGCCCTGTTTCTCAAGCAACTCGCCGAGTAAATAGTGGGCTTTGAAGACAGGGGCCTCCTCAGCCGTGTTGGAGAAGCCGAGATAACTGCGCAGGAGCTTAATAGCCAGAGGATAATCACGATCTGCACCAAATAACATGCTGGCACCATCCACAAACGCTCCGGGATGATCGAGGCGGCTGGACTCCATACTGTGGAGCGCCTGCTCCATCTCTTCAAAGCGGTCGGCGTGGCGATAGAAGCCGGCAAGATTGAGCCAGGCACGAGCGCCATTCTGACTCGCAGTGACGGCGGCGCGGAATTCCCGCTCCGCCGCAGCCGGGTCTTTCTCTCTCTCGGCGATGCGTCCCCTCACCCAGTGCGCCATCGACGGATTGAGTGCGACGAGCAATTCAGCCTGGGCGCGCGCTTTGTCTTTGCCGCCGCCGACAATTCCGGGAGCTTCCAGATAAAACTCTGCCAGGTCGGTGCGAGCCTCCCAGCTGTTAGGAGAGAACTCAACGGCGCGTTCGAACTCCGAGCGAACTTTCCCTGCCAGGCCGGCGGCGCTGAGAAAACCGGATCGATCAGCCTTCTCGCCGTAGATGCGGCCCAGCCATAGGTGATAGAGGCCGTTGTCGGGGGCCAAAGCGACGGCCTTTTCGCAGGCAGGGATGCCCGCGTCCCAATTGTCCAGTTCGAATTGAGCGCGGCAGAGCAGGTTGTAGGCTTCCGCGGTCGGCGCCGTGCGGAGCTGCTGATCGAGAATTTGCATAGCCTGATCGACCCGGCCAGCGGCGAGAAGGGCTTCGGGTGATTCGGCGGCATTCACGATCGGCGGGAACAGGATCAATGATAAGAGCACGACAAGTAGGCGAGCCTTGGGCGCGATCTTAAAAGCAGGTTCCCTTCGGCGTCGCTCAGGGCAAGCCTCACCGGGCTCGTCGCCCGATTCGGAATGACAAAAGTCGTCATTAGAATGATCGTTATCGATCCACAGCATGGGCTAGGGGACCACTCTCACGCGGGCGCCGTCGACTAAGGGCTTGTTGGCTTCGGCCGAGGACAGGGCGACTACGGCATTCTCGGAAAGGCCGCCCGTGATCTCGACCTGGGTAAGGTTCTGCAGGGAGACTTCCACTTCGCGCCTTTTCAATTCGCCGTCGACGACTTGGTAAACGTAAGGTTTGGTGTCGTCCATGCGCACGGCCTCGCGCAGCAGCGTAAGCACGCCGCTGTGCTCGGCGGTGATGATGGTGACGCCGACATTGACGTTCGGCAGCAGGCGGAGATCGTGGTTGTCGAGTGTGCAGGTGACTTCGCCGACGTTGCGCGCGCCGCGAAGTTTCACGGTGGAAGGAACGGTGCCGATGGTGCCACTCCAGATGCGTCCGGGCAGAGCGTCCCAGGTGACTTCGATTTTCTCTCCCGCGGCGAGGCGGCCAATGTCAGGTTCGTCGACGAAGGCGCGCACCAGCATGTGCGAAAGATCGCCTTCCTGCAGCAGCAGATCTCCGTTTTGCACGTAAGCCCCTTGCTTGACGGGCAGCGCATAGACGATGCCATCGAAGGGAGCGCGCACACTGGATTTGCGGAGAGCATCTTCGGCGGCGTCATAGGCGGCCTCGGCTTCCGCTCCCAGAGCCTGAACCCTGGCAACCTCCGGTCGCGAGTAGCGGTCTTTCTTTTTTTGCTCGAGCAGAGTGGCGTCAGCCTGGGTCTGCCGCAATGCGTCTTCGGCCTGCTTGACCTCGCCGGCCGAAGCTGCGCCTTGCTGCTGGAGGCGGCGAAGAGCGTCCAGGTTGCGTTGGGCTGCGTTACGCGCGCTGCGGGCTTTCACGAGTTGGGCATCGAGCGTGAGGATTTCTTCGCGGGTACCGCCGGTATCGACGTCGGCCTCATCAGCCTGGGCCGCTTTGATCTGGGCCTGAGCGCGGGCGGCCTGGCTGCGCAGGTCGGCATCATCGAGCTGCAATAACAGCTGACCCTGGCGAACGTGGTCGCCCTCTTTTACGAACAAATGTTTCACCGTGGTCGCCGCCGGGGAGTGCGCCTCGAAATTTCGGATGGGTTCGACTTTGCCGTTGGTGGAGATTAGGCTGCGGATTGGTCCGCGTTCGACTGTGGTGGTACGGACTCGCAGGGGTCCGGGGCGCGTAAAGACCGGGATAATAGCGAGCGCGACGGCAATAGCTCCGAGACTCAGCCAGGTGCGGCGCTTGCTCGCAGGACGTCCGTTCGAATTGTGGTTGGTTCCTGCCAACTCGTTATCTTTTAGGCTGCGGCGGACACTACTGCAAGGATTAATTTACCACTCACACCGCCGCGAAAGAATGCCGTCTGCTCCAGCCGTTGCTTGGTTAGATGCGGGCAACGGGGGGTGGATGCGAGCGATCAGGTTTGAGCGTTCCGTGCCGCATGACGCGTGGGCCCGGCCCTCAAACGCTACAATGCTCCTATGCCGAAACCCCGCCGCTACACGCCCGAGCACGCCGCCGCCGGGCTCGACGCCAAGTTTCCTGAGATTGAAACCTGGCCGAATCAGTTTCCCGGTTATGAGATCGTGATCGACGATCCGGAGTTTACCTCCGTGTGTCCCAAAACCGGCCTGCCGGATTTTGGCGTGATCACGTTGCGTTATCAGCCTGACAAAGTCTGCCTGGAACTCAAATCGTACAAAGAATATTTGCACTGCTACCGCAACCTTGGGATCTTTCAGGAGAACGTTGTGAACCGCGTGCTGGAAGATGTGGTGCGGTGGGCGAAGCCAGTGTGGGCCGAGGTCAAAGGAGAATTCCGTCCGCGCGGCGGGATCTCGACGACGGTCGTGGCACGCTGGCCGCGCGGGAAAAAGACTAGTGGGCGACTTTGATTTTGATTTAAACCAAGCCAAGGGCGGAAAGAGCGAGGTAAACCGTGAGCACCGTGAGTCTAGTTATTTTCATTGCAAGTGCGATGATGCTGTTTGGAACATCCAACATGCTTGCCAGCGCAGATCCCGCAATGAATGGCCCGGTTAGGCGGATGCTTATGCAAGCCATAGTTTCCCTGGCTGTTTTGGGTGCATCTCTCTTCATCATTTTGACGCACGGATTCAGCCCAGATAGCAAACGCTGGGCTTACGCTACTGTGGGAATGGTTGTCGGTTACTGGTTGAAGCCAAGCAGCGCGCTGACGCAAAAGGAATAGTAGAAAACTTTCACCCCTTGCGCGGTCTGCGGCGTTGCGTGGCAAACATACGCGGATCATAGGTAAGCGGCTCGACTCCATGCACAACCACTCTGCGGAAGTCGCGATGCCGCGGATTCAGCAGCCAGTTGTTTTCGTGCGGGGCCAACGCTGAGGGCACAACCAGCACGCAATGTTTGGCCTCGGCTGCAAATTCATCGCCGATGTGGGCAAGTTCAGCGGGCGCGGGGGAGTTTCGCCACGAAGACGGAAGATCATCGACTGCGATGACTTTGGCGGGCAGATCGTTCGGAAGTTCAGCCATGACCAGAACCAGATCCGGCGGCGCGTCGTCCGGGTCGAGATGAACGAAATATTCGAGCATGGCCAGGGATTGGTGCTCGGAGGTATAAGCGAGGCGGGTTCCCGCACTCGACCAACGCCCGCCGTAAAGATAAGCACCTTCACCATCGAGCGGAGCGCGCGCATGCAACTTGCGCAGCACGCGATAGATTTTTCTCAAGAGACTCGCCTCAAGAGATTCGCCTCAACTGATGCCGCCGTAGGCAATCCGTCCCAGCACGTTTTCGACTTCACGTGCTCCTAATTCCGTGTCCACAGCGCTGATAGGAGCGGCTCCGCCCAACGCGCGATTGGAGCGCTTGAGCCAGCGTGCGGCACTGTGGCGATCGCCGAGACTATGCTGCGCCAGAGCGACGATGCGGGCAAGGCGGTAAAGGCGATCGGATTCGAAGCGGGCCAGTCGTCCACTGCGGCGCCTGCGCTGCAAGCTGCGCGGCGAAAGGTCCAGGGCGTCAGCCAACTCCTTGAGCGTAAGTCCGGAAGCCTGCATCAGCTGTTCGACCACGGCGGAAGGGAAGCCAGTGCGGATGGCCTCGCAAAGATCGCGCTGGTTGTTCAGGGTGCGTCCGAGGACAGTTCGGCCGCCAAGTTCTTTTACCACCGCGCGCAGTTCGTTTACCATTTGTCGTCTATGGTAGCGACAATTGTCGCCTTTGTCAAATACCCAATTGGGGAGATCCCTGGTGGGGACGGCCGCCCTCGGCTGTCCGTCGAGCGCAGCTCGACTCTTCTTCCGCGAAGCCCGCGGTCCGCATCCGTGCTATATTCGCTCGACCGTGACCTCCGCAAAACTGCAGCCCCGCACAGCGCTGATCGTACTCACGGCGCTCAATCTGCTGAACTACGCGGATCGCAATGTCCTGTTCGCGGTGCAGCCGCTGGTGCAGGACGAGTTCCACCTTACCAAGACGCAGATCGGCTATCTCACCAGCGCGTTCTTGGGTTTCTACATGGTGGCCGCGCCGTTCGTCGGTCCGCTGGCCGACCGCTATTCACGCAAGTTCATCATCATACTGGGCGCGTTCTTCTGGAGCGGCCTCACGCTGCTTACCGCCTTCACTTATAACTACACCGAGTTGCTAATTCGCCACACGCTGGTTGGAATCGGCGAAGCAACGTTCGTCACAATCGCGCCGACCTTCGTCGCCGATCTTTTTGCGGAAGAGAAACGTGGTCGGATCCTGGGCGTCTTTTATCTGGCGATTCCCGTGGGCT
>JBAWCJ010000184.1:0-4157 GCA_049590215.1 Candidatus Sulfotelmatobacter sp.
AAGGTCGAACAGATCACCGGCGACGTACACATCGACGGCCGCCTGAACGAAGTTTCCGTCACCGACGTCAAAGGCTCGGCCCAGTTCGACGGCGAATTCCAGGAGAGCGTCAAACTCGCCCGCATCAGCAAGAGTGTCGCCTTCAAATCTTCGCGCACCGAGCTGGAGTTCTCCCGCATCGATGGCGACCTCGATCTCGATTCCGACGACCTGCACGCCGACCAGATCAGCGGCCCGTTGCACCTGACCACGCGCTCGAAAGAAATTCGCCTCGAAGACGTTTCCGGCGACGTGCGCGTGCAGGATGAACACGGCGACATCGAAGTCTCCATGCGCTCGCTCGGCAATGTGCAGATCGACAGTCGTAACGGCGACATCAATCTGAGCGTGCCCGACAAGGCCGGCTTCCACCTTGACGCCCAAACCCGCGACGGAGAAATCCAGTCCGACTTCCCCGAGCTGAAGATTGACAACAGCGAGCATGAAGCCAAGGCCACCGGCACGGTAGGCAACGGCTCTTCTCACATCGTGCTCAACAACGAGCACGACGGCATCGAGATCCGCAAAGCCTCAGCCAAGCCAGCCATAGCCACACCCCCAACTCCACCAACCCCGTCGAAGCCAGCCAGATCCCTACCCCCACCCAAATCCAAAGTCGAACCCACAGAAAACTAGATTGGACTCAACAACGTTGTCATCCTGAGCGAAGCCTGATCGTCTGAAAGACGATCAGGCGCAGTCGAAGGACCCCTTACCCGCAGGCAGCCACAAACAAGCGCTGCAAGGCGTTCCCACCCCGACCCCACCCTCCGTGCCATCCCCATCTTTGCCTTCCGCCCCACCATCTGCGAAACTGACCCTGTCCCCACAGCAACCGACAACTGGGAACCGAGAACTAAGAACTGCCCGATGGGCCGCATCCACGTACTCCCCGAGCACGTCGCCAACAAAATCGCCGCCGGCGAGGTGGTGGAGCGCCCGGCCTCGGTGGTCAAGGAGCTGCTCGAGAACGCGCTCGACGCCGGCGCGACCCGCATCAAAATCAACATCGAGGCTGGCGGCAAAAAGCTGATCCAGATCACCGACAACGGCTGCGGCATGGTGCGCGACGATGCCATGCTCGCCTTCGAACGCCACGCCACATCAAAGATCAAAGACGCAGAAGATCTGCTGAGCGTGGCGACGCTGGGATTTCGCGGCGAGGCCCTCCCGTCCATCGCCTCGGTCTCCCGCCTGCACCTCGAAACCCGCGCCACTGCCTCGAACGAACAAGAGTCGACGGAACAACCTGCCCCATCCGGAACCATCCTCGAAATCAACGGCGGCAAGATGGCGCGCGTCGAAGAAGCCGGACTTCCCGAAGGCACGTCCATCACAGTCCGCGATCTCTTCTTCAACACTCCAGCGCGCAAAAAATTTCTCAAAGCCGAATCGACCGAACTCTCCCACATCGCGTCGTTAGTCACGCATTACGCGCTGGCCCATCCCGAAAAACATTTTGAATTGCATTCCGCAACCAACGCCATGCTGGTAGCCCCGCCAGTAGCGGGATACAGCGAGCGCGTCTATCAGGTTTTCGGCAAGGAAACCCTCGATCAACTGATTGCCGTCGCAGCCGTGCAACCGCTCGAGCGTGTGGGGCTGCCCCAACCCCCGCCGTGGCGTCGCCAGGAACAGCAAGAAGATGAGAATGGCAATCCTGCCAGCCCGGCCGACCCCGGCGAGATGCGCCTCCACGGCTTCGTCTCGAAGCCCGAAATCCAGAAGCTGAATCGCAATTCGATCTTCATCTTCGTCAACGGCCGCCTGATTCGCGACCGCCTCGTCCAGCACGGGCTAACGGAGGCATATCGCAACATCATTCCCCCCACGGTCTACCCGGTCGTGCTGCTGTTTCTCGAATTGCCGCCCGGCGAAGTCGATGTCAACGTCCACCCGTCGAAAACCGAAGTCCGCTTCCGGCAACCCAGCGTGATGCACGATTTCGTCCGCGACACCGCGCGCGCCGCCCTGATGAAGGCGCGCCCTGCGCCGCAGTTCACCACCGAAATTCACGCCCACGCCACAGCCAGCTCCGGCCTGACCCCAGGCGCAAGAGAATGGGAGCCGCCCTCAGACCTTGCCCCGGTAGACCTGGCTTCGGGCGCGCCCGCGCGCCCGCGGTATGAACCGGCGAGCGGCTTCATTCTGCAGGCCCCGTCAGCGCCGCCAGCTTCCGCGCGCTTCCAGTTCGAAGGCGGAATCGCAGTCGAGGCCAATGCCGCGATCCCGGTGGCGCGAGGTCTCGAAACCCGCTTCGCAGAAGCCATTCCAGAAACAATTCCAGACAACGGCTGCGCCCCCGCGCTCGACACAGAAGAAGAAGAGACCACGCTGGCCGCGCTTTCCACGCTCCGTCCTCTAGGGCAAATCCGCAATTCGTTCATACTCGCCGTCAATGAAGACGGATTATGGATCGTCGACCAGCACGTAGCCCATGAGCGCGTTTTGTTCGAGCGCATCCTGCGGCAGCGCACCGCGCAGAAAGTAGAGAGCCAGCGCTTGCTAATGCCGATCGTACTCGAACTCTCCCCCGCGCAGCAGGCTGTGTTTGCCGAGATCGCCGACGAACTTCAGCACAACGGCTTCGAAGCTGAACCTTTCGGCGCGCGCAGCGTCGCCGTGAAAGTCGCGCCAGCCGGAGTCGATGCAGCCGCGGTCGAGCACATGCTCCATGAACTCCTCGATCAGATCTCGCGCGAAGAGCAGTCCCTGAACCTGGAAAAGATCCGCGCCCGCATCGCTGCCTCCATCGCCTGCCACGCCGCCATCAAGATCAACATGCCGCTCGAGCAGAACAAAATGGACTGGCTGCTCGCCGAACTCGCAAAAACCGACCACCCCATGTCCTGCCCGCACGGCCGCCCGGTCGTCCTGCGGTATTCTGTAAAGGACATTCAGAAGGCGTTTAAGAGAATCTAGCCGTTAGCCTTCAGCGATAATGACCGATCAGGACCTCCAGCAACTCCGCAACGAAAAGTGGCGCCTCGATGGCAAGCCCATCCGCACCATCGAGGAGGCGCGCGCGTTTGTCGAGGCCGTGGGATTCTGTTTGATGTACCCGATGCGCCCCACCATGCCCGTGCCCACCTTCATCGGAGCCTTCGTCGGCTCCGACAGTCGTCTGCCCACCTGGCAGCATGCTTACTCTGATCCGCGGGCGCTGGCGGCGACGGAGCTCATGGTCCGCCTGCTGCGCGAGCGCGCCGCGTACGAGGCAAATTTGTTCAACGAGAACAACGCATTTCTTGTCGCGGCTTCTGTCTTTCCTTATTTCTATGCGCTGGTGGGCGAGCGCAATCCCAAGCTCGCGCCCAAGCAAGGACCGCGCTCTCCTTACTCGCCGCTGGCTTGCGACGCGTTTGAGCTCATCCGGCGCGATGGTCCCATCTCGAAACCTAAGCTGCAGGAAGCGCTGGGCGGGAGCGTTTCGCTGGCCGCGCTCGACAAGGCCCTGGGCGAGTTGCTCGCCAAGCTGCGCATCACGCGCGTCGACTACAAGCCGAGCGAAGGCTCGTTCTGGGATCTCCTCTACCGCTGGGCGCCCGACGCCGTCCGCGAAGGTGTTGGACTTTCGGTGCCCGAAGGGCTCTCGGCGCTGCTCTCGAAATATCTGGATTGCGTGATCGCCGCCGAGCAAACCGATCTCGAAGCCTTTTTCGGAAACTTCGTGGCCCGCTCCCGCGTGAAAGAAGCTGTAAACGCGCTGCTGGCGGCCCGTGAGCTGAGCTTCGTCCACGTCAGTGGAAGATCGATGCTGCAGATCACTCCCGCGAAGGAGCCGGTGGTCTCGAGTCCTCGCCCACTCCCGCGGGTGAAAGCTAGAACGGGGGAAGCACGTTGATGTGGGAGGACGCGATCGAGAATGACGGCTTCGCGATTTTTCCGGGAGTTTTTGAGACCGAAGAAATCGAGCGACTTCTCGAAGCAATCTCCGCTGCGTCTCCTCGCCGCAGTAGAGCCGGCGTGCGCCACGCCTTACGATTGAGCGCGGTCGCAGAACTCGCTCAACAATCGAGTCTGATTGAAACCGCGCGGGCCGTACTCGGCCCCGCGGCATTTCCGTATCGCGCGACGCTATTCGACAAGTCGCCCAAGTCCAACTGGCTGGTGGTCTG
>JBAWCJ010000185.1:0-4707 GCA_049590215.1 Candidatus Sulfotelmatobacter sp.
GCTCCTTTTTCTTCTCCGAATCTCGTCGGAGAACGGTTGGGGCGGCCCGGTTCACGACTTGCGCGAGAAAACCATTGTGTTTTGCCGCGAATCGCCTACAATGCAGCGGTTGGGGTTCAGCCGATAAGTTCAGCACATGAGCCGCTGAGCCGGTCGCGCTGTGCACCGGGGGTTTTCTCCTCTGGGCCGCCAAACCGAGTAGGAGAGAATCCCCGAACCCCGCAAAAAATCTGCGTCAAACAATGCCGCCAGCTTTACCTCTTCACCGGCCGCTTCTTCTACTACGGAGCTGTTTCACCAAAAGTTCCACATTTTCGATTACACGTGTTTGGACGAGGAGTGCACTCTTCCGGTAGCAAGAAAAAATGAAGTGAAGAAACGGTAAATGTGTTTTCAACAGGGATGGAACAGCCGCGGCGTGTTCTGTCTGGCTGGGCCGTCTTTCTATTCTCTGGGATCAATAGCTGACTGTGTTTCTAGGCAGCGTTCCTCGGAAAGCAAATAGCACGTGTGGCGACGGCACTCATGCCCGCGAGGTTTTCTGAAACGCTGCCGAGGAGCGGGCGAGCGCGCCCGCACCGCAAGGCTTAATCGGCGTCGCCGTGCTGGCGCTCAACCGACCAGATGTTGGCTTGATCTTTTTCGAACGGATAGACGTGCACCATCCAGTTGAAGATTACGGGAAAGAAAGTTCCGCCCGCGGCATCGCAGGCTTCCTGCGTGGCGATTGATCCCTTCAGACCGAATTGCGGATGGGGCCCGAATCCTTCCCCGCGACGATCCCGAGGTGCGAGGCAGAAGTTCACGTGCTCGTGCCATTGCGCCACGCTGAGGGGAATGCGCTGGTCCAGTTCATCTTCAGTCATGCGTTTTGGCGCGGTGTACATTACGCCGATCAGTTTGTAGTTGTCGCCATGCTTTTCATAGAGCAGCGAAGTCGGGTGTTCTGGATTGAAATGGAAAGCCGCTTCCATCGCGTACCGGTAGTTGGTGAAGTGATACATCTTCTGCGGAAATTCCGGATGGAAAATCTTGAAGCCCTCGGCCAGCGCAACGTGGTAGTCGATGTAATGCTCAGAGGCTTTGCGTGCTTCTTCCACCACTTCCTTGGCGCGCTCGGCATCGCCTGGCTTCGCGGGGCGTAGGGCGGTCATCTTCATGTGCGGGCCCATATCCATGTGGCCTTCCATCGAATGCATGGCGTGCGTGCTGGCATCGTTGTCGCCCATGGGCATGTCTTTCATCGGCATATTCGACATGTCATGACCTGACATATCCATGCCGGGCATGCCTTGCTGCGCGCCCGCGGGGGCGCTGCTTCCGGCAGGCTGCTGTTGGCTCCAGCTCAGGGTGGATAACAGGAAAAGCGAAGTGACAACGATAATTCGGTTGCGCATGGAAATCTCCCCTGCACTCAGTTTGTATAAACACTGGCGCAGCCGAGTTGTTTCTGCAAGAGAACTCAGGTTACCGGGGATTACAGAGGTAATCGCACGGCCGCCGAAGGAAGGTCATGGGTCAGGAAGTCGTGCTACTGCAAAGGTTCCGAAACGTGTTCGTGGACGGTCAGCCACTTCCCGTCCTGATTCTCAAGAACCACAGTCCAGCGGAAGTTACCCATCTCGACCTTGCCCGCTTTGGTTGTCATCTGTTCGCTGACGGTCGCAGTCGCCCAGACCAGATCTCCGTGCGGATGAATGGCGAGGTCATCATTCAGCGTGAACTTCGCGCTCTTGTAGGTCGACAAGAGAGCCTTCGACCCCGCCGCATATTCTTCCCAGCTACCGTACTTCAAAGGGGCAATGTCGAAGAAAGTGTGCGGGCCGCTGGCGTAGAACTTGGCTACGTTAGCCGGATCGAGTGTGGCCCAGTTATCCCAGATCCTCTGGAGGTAAGCTCTGTCGGGAGGGGCCGGCGCCGCGGATTTCTTCGCGGCTGCCTTCGGCGGCTGGGCGATGGCGGAAAAAGCGAGAGCGAGCAGGCACAGCAGAAGGGAAAAGCGTTTCATGGTTGGAGCCCTCCAGGGTCGATCCCAATGTCGATCGGAAGATTCGGCGGAATTCTCGCATAGTGATAAGCAATCCGCCAAGCGCACATTGACCGATTTCCACGGCGCACGCTAGAATAGTTGAGTTTGCCTGTACTCGCCGACCCGTTCTGGGGAGGCTCGCCCTGGCTTCAAGCGCCGCGGCGGAAAACACAGCAAGCAGAAGAAGTTCAGCAAGACGTTCGGGCGGGAAGTTTACCGCGAAGTTCTCCGGACCCAGGAGTTGCGCCCGTGTGCGCATGGGTTCAGCGGGATGCTGACTTTCACGATATTTTGACGGAGGCAGACGTATGTACGCGGTTATCCGCGCCGGCGGCAAGCAATACCGGGTGGCGCCCGGAGACGTGATTCGAGTGGAGAAGCTGGCTACGGGCACCGATGGCCAGGTCGAGTTCCCAGAGATACTGGCGGTGTCGGGCGGAGAAGGCCAGATCGGCAAGCCGGAAGCGGGAGCGCGAGTTGTCGGCGAACTCGTGGAAGAAGGACGCGGCGCGAAGATTCTGGTTTTCCATTACAAGCGCAAGAAGCAGTACAAAAAGCTGCGCGGGCACCGGCAGTCCTACACCGCGGTGCGCATCACCGAGATTGCGTTCGACGGGCAGAGCTTCAAGGCTCCGGAGCTGGCGAAGAAACAGCCCAAGCCAAAGAAGGCGGCGGCGCACGAGGAAAAGCACGAAGCTGAAGTGAAAACCGCGAAGGGACACGCTAAAAAGAAAGCTGCGCCCAAGAAGGCGGCAAAGAAACCGGCTTCGAAGAAGAAGTAACTGAAGGGCGGACGAATAGCCCGTCCGCGCGAGATTTTAGTGGCAACTGGCCACCGGAAACTGACTCTCATGGCACATAAAAAAGGACAGGGCACTTCACGAAACGGCCGCGACTCGAACGCGCAGCGGCTGGGATTCAAGGCATTCGGCGGGCAGATCGTGCCCGGCGGTACCATCATCGTTCGGCAGCGCGGCACTCGCGTGAAGCCGGGGCTGAACGTCGGCCGCGGGAAAGACGATACTCTGTTTGCCAAGATCACGGGACGCATCAAGTTCCTGAACAAGGGATCGATGGGCAAGTTCGTGATGGTCGAGCCTATGGAAGTTGCGGAGTAGTTCGCCTCGGTTCGGGTAAACGGCATCCGTGATGTAGCGGCCGCGGCGAGCTGTCTGACGCGGCTTCAGCCTCGCCTTCGGGACGAGGCTTTTTGTTTTGCCAGGCCGCTTCGGACTGGACTGTCATCCCGAGCGAAGCGAGGGATCTTGGTTCGTGCATGCGCCACCAGCGTGGCCGCTGCGTGGTGCAATCGTTCCTCAGGCTCCCATGTTTATCGATGAGGCAAAAATTCGGGTGAAAGCCGGCGACGGCGGGAATGGCTGTATGGCCTTCCGCCGCGAGAAATATGTTCCGCGCGGCGGGCCTTCGGGAGGCGATGGTGGCAAGGGCGGCGACGTGATCATGGAATCCAGCGAGCGGCACAACACGCTGGTGCATTTCCGTTTCAATCCCGAATACAAGGCGGAGCGCGGCCGCCACGGCGAAGGTTCGAACAAGAGCGGACGCGAAGGCGAAGACATTCTTCTCAAAGTTCCGGTCGGGACGATTGTCCACGACGAGGAAACCGGCGAGAAGGTATTCGATTTCTCTGCGCCGGATCAGCGTGTAGTGATTGCCCGCGGCGGCCGTGGTGGGCGCGGCAATGCCCGCTTTGCAACTTCGGTGCATCAGGCGCCGCGCGAGCACGAGGATGGTCGTCCCGGCGAAGAACACAACTATCGGCTTGAGTTGAAGTTGCTGGCCGACGTTGGCCTCGTCGGCTATCCAAACGTGGGTAAATCCACTCTGATCTCGCGCATCTCCGCGGCGCGGCCGAAAATCGCCGACTATCCTTTTACTACCTTGCAGCCAAATCTCGGCGTGGTGGCTGTCGGCGATCCAAAGAGCGAAATCAGTTTCGTGGTCGCCGACATTCCAGGCTTGATCGAAGGCGCCCATACCGGTTCCGGCCTGGGCACGCAATTCCTGCGGCACATCGAACGTACGCGCCTGCTGGTTCACCTTGTCGATGTGTCGGATGCGAGCGGACGCCCTGACGTCGTGAAAGATGTGGAGGTGATTCTCGGCGAGCTGGCCAGCTTCGGCGCTCACCTCGACGAAAAACCGATGATCATGGTCGCATCGAAAATCGATATTGCCAATAAGGAGAAAGTCGCGGCGCTGAAGCGTTACTGCAAGAAGCACAAGCTGAAGCTCTATGAGATTTCAGCCGTGACCGGCAAGGGAATCGAAGAACTGAAGTTTGCGATGGCGAAGGCAGTAGAGGCTCTGCGCGAACAAGCCCTGCAAGCTAGTACGTAGTACCAGTACCGAGTCAAGAACCCGCATTTCTCGGTACTCGGAACTCGGTACCAGGTACTGGGTACTGTACTTTACGCTCGAGGCAGCTGCGACCCGTGCTGGAAGTGATACTGAAGAATCTTTGCGGCGAGGGCCGGAGGCATTTTCTCTCCGTCCGACTCGACCGTACGCACGACTTCTCCCTTGCAGATCACTTCGGTGGGCGAAAGTCCGGCAATCTCCGCCGGCAGCACCAGATTGATTTCCAGGATCACATTTGGCTGCAGCAGATCTTCCGCCTGAAACAGCAAACCGGAGCGGCTGATGTTCTTGGTCTC
>JBAWCJ010000186.1:0-10269 GCA_049590215.1 Candidatus Sulfotelmatobacter sp.
GCCCCTTCGGAACGTAGCTCTCGCCCTTGTGCGTGGCGATGTACCACATGTTGCCGAATGGATCCTTCACGCTTGCGCCGCGCTCGCCGTATTCATGGTCCTGAGGTTCACCGATCGAAGTTGCGCCTGCCTGCAAAGCCTTCTGGTAAGCCGCATCCGTGTCCTCCACATAAACGTGCAAGGCCGTCGCATTCGGTTTCCCGCTAAAAGGCTTGCCCGGAATCCCGCCGCCCATCATAAGCGTGGTGTCGCCAATCCGAGTTTCGCCGTGAATTCCTCCGGCGCCACCAATCACGCGAAGAATCTGTTCCGCGCCAAATGCGTTTTTCGCAAAGGCGAGTATCGCGTCTCCGTCCTCCGCAACCATGTAAGGCGTCACCGTATGGAAGCCGGGCGGCACCGGATCGACTTTCAATTCGTCTTTCGCCGACATCTTTCCGCCCTCAGGCCCGGTGGTCATTCCCTTCATGCGCCGGTGCATCTCTTCCACCGACATTTCTTCCTTCACCGTGGAAATGTTCCAGGTGTAGCCAAAGGGATCGACAAAGCTCCCCTCGCGACGCCCGTAGAACTGATCTTTAATCGGCAGAATAGTTTTGAGCCCGGCAGCCACGGCCCGCTTCGCGAAAGAATCGACATCTTCCACCTGCAGGCTCAACTGCACCGGCGAATGCCCCAGCGTCTCCGCGCTGAATCTTCCACCCTCCGGCCACTCCTCGGAAAGTATGATTCGCGAGTCGCCGATCGTGATATCGGCGTGCGGGATTGATCCTCCGACTTCGAATCGCATGTTTTCCCTCGCGCCAAAGGCTCCCTTATAGAACTCGATCGCCTTCGCAGCGTCCTTGAAAGTTAATCTCGGCGTCGCAGTCGTATGAACGGCCGCAATAGGCTCAGCAACAGTGCTCATAGTCTTTCTCCCTTCCAGTAATTCTGATCTAAGTCGTGCCTTGAATTTCTCCCGCGGCAGATTGCGCAAGTCCGCAGCCAGACGCACCAGTGGCTCGACGCTGGCCTCGACCTTTGCCGGCCTGCCGTCAGCCCGGGTCAGCAACACTTCCACAGCCCGGTTCAGCTGCTCGATCTTCTTCGCGTCGCCATTCGGCGGATTGTTTTGCGGATTCAGAGAGCGCTTAGGCATCGGCACCCTCCATGCGCGCCCGCAGACTCGTCAGCGCGCGGAACTGCAACTGCTTCACCGCGCCTTCAGTCTTGCGAATCTCCCGCGCCACTTCCTTAATGCTTTTCTGTTCCACGAACCGCAGCACCACCACGCGCTGCTGCTCGGCCGGCAGCGTATCGACCAGCCGAAACAAAGTTGCCCGCCGTTCCACTTCTTCGAACTCCGCGTTGCTGGCAGGCGCAGAGTCGATCAGCCCCGGCTCATCCACGACCTGCTCGCGATTCGTGCGCTGCCAGCGATCTGAAATCAGATTCGCGGCAATCCGGTAGAGCCACGCCGCAAACGGAATCCCCCGCCACTCAAACCGCCTGAGGTTGGCCAGCGCATGATGAAATACCTCAGAAGTCAAATCCTCGGTTTCCGCGCGATCTCCCACCCGCCGCACCACGTAGGCGTACACCCGCTCGAAATTATTCTCGTAAAGCTCCGCAAAGCGCGCAGGATCCTTCTGCGCCGCCTCGATCAGAAGCCGCTCGTCCGCTTGGCGTTCTTTGTTCCGAGCCGTCAGAGCCCTCAAACAGATTCTCCGCGCGGAGTAGTCTTACACAGGGATAACGGCGAGCAACAAGAAAAGTTACGGTCAGGATTCGGACTTCGACGCCCGCACCGCGTCACGGAGCATAGCCTCTCGTGCCGCGCTTTTGGGTGGCGCATTGCCTTCGGCGCTGCGATTCAAGCGCCCACGATCAACCGCCTTCAGCCGCTGAGGCCCCCTCTGAATTGAACCTCTACTAAACCCCGGCCCCCCGAGATACCGACAGGACCACTGCCACTTCTCCCCCGGACGGGCCTATACTCTTGCCGTACGCTGAAGGAGATTTTCCTGGATGGCGAGGTTCTGCCACAGTTGCGGAAAGCCACTAATCGACAACGCCGCATACTGCCCGGCCTGTGGCGAGCCAGTCGCGCCGGACGCAACCTCGACAGAACCCAGACTGCGATCGTTTGCGCGAGACGCCTTCACACCTGTGAATCAATCTTCACCGCCGGTGGTCATCTACAGGGAACGCCGTTCAAGAGTCGGCCTCCTCCTCGCGCTCCTAGTCGCGGCCGTTTTACTAGCAATTTGGCTCGGCTCGAAAAACGAATCGAGCACCGGAAGGGGCGAATCCGCCGCAGCGCCCACGGGCCCCAACGCCGCAACCGGGGCTGCTGGCCAAAGGGATTTTCCTATCCCGGAGGCACAGAGAAACTTCACCGCAATGATTGGGGAGTTTATTCCTTTGTACAACGGACAGGACACGGAAGTTCGAAAGACGAATATTAGATTCCAACGCAAAGATGCAATCGAAAAATATTTCGGCGGCAATTTTGGGTTTCGAGGCTGGATAGGAAACGTAGAGCGCCTTACGACCGAAACAGACGGCAGGGCGGCGCTTTCTATTAAGCTGCTCGGCTCGAACGTTGCTCTTACGACCTGGAACAATTCAGTCTCCGATCTTTTCTCGGAGACGACGATGATATCCCGCAACGATCCACTGTATTCGTCGCTCATGCAGATAAGAGAGGGGGACACGGTCACAGTCTCTGGTAGCTTCCTCACGGCGCCGAACCGACAGGACTACGCCGAAGAAGCGAGTTTGACCGAGGCTGGTTCAATGGCAAATCCGGAATTCATCGTTAGGTTCACCAGCATCGTGGAAGGCATCGTGCCGCAGGGAGAACGAACGATTACCGCACCCAAACCGACCCCCGCGCTAATAACTCCCGCAAACGAGCCTACCGACGCGACGGAAAGCACAGCGGGGTCGCACCAGCCCACGACGGCTGTGGAAAAAACCGGGTCCAGCACAGGAGGCCATCCCGCGTTATGGTTTGAGCGCAGCGCTCGAATTATATTTCACCTAACATCGACGAGCCCACGACCAGACGGCGTCGCTGTCATTAGCGGCACCCTGTTGCCGCCCGTGCCGAACGCCGGCTCCATACAGCTAGATCAGACCGTGGCACTAACTGGGCTAGAAGCTACCAAAGACAATCACCTTACGGTTCAGATAACAAACTTTAGGGTCGGAACAAAGAATTATGTACTTGTGCAGACAGCGCCCGCCGACGGCACCAACTCGGGGAGCGGGCGTGCTGTGGAACTCTACTCCGGCAACGTTATAGAAATGTTTTTTACTACGCCTTCGGCCTACCAGGAAACGAATCAACCCACGACCCAATAGACCGCAGCTGCTACCGCGCCAGAAATCCACAGACCCCGTGTGACATCCAACCTTGCGACTCACCTGCAATCTGCGTCATGATTGACCCAAATAAGCACCCGTTCTTTGAAAATTCAATTGGGCAATCTAAATCCTTTGTCCGCGATATTTTGCGGATAAAATCTTTCGATTCAAGATTTTAGCTAGATCTCAACCAGATCAGGGCCTCGTAACCTCCCTGAATCCAATAATTTAGCAGGTTGATCTGGAGATTTTTTTATCTGGATTTCGGCACGAACAAAAAGCTGGGGGCGAATTTAGGTCGAGAGCGGAGTCGGCGCGTAGTACAAATCCTCCATCGCCTTCTTCACCTTCGCAGACACCACTTCCATATCCCGCATCGTCAACCCCGCAGTCGAGATCGGCTCACCCACGCGCATCTCGAGCGGCCGGCACTTGATGTGGTAAGTATTCATCGGCAGCAGTTCGTAAGTTCCCACCAAGGCCACCGGCACGATATCCACCTGCGCCTTGATCGCCAGAAAAAAGGCGCCCGGCAGAAACGGTTTGATCTCGCCATCCGCCGTGCGTCCGCCCTCGGGATAAATCACCAGCGGCATACCAGCTTTCAAACTCTTCACCGCCGACCGGATCGCGGCAATCGAATTGGTCGGCTTCTGCTGGTCGATGCAGACCTGTCCCGACCGCTTCAGTTGCCAGCCCACAATCGGATACGCCAACAATTCCTTCTTGAACACGATGCGGAACTGAAACGGAAGATTAACGTACAAAACCGGAATGTCCAGCGCCGAGGCGTGATTCACCGCGTAAACATGAGGCTTCGCAGTGTCGATCTTGTCGAGGCCGGTGACCTTCACCGGCGACAAGATCGTTTTCATGATGAGCCACGACCAGGTCCGCGAAAACCAGTGCAGCCGCCTTCCATCACGGTCAAACAAACCGCCGGGCAGTGCCAGCACTCCCATGGCGAGCGTGTATGCCCAGACCAGCGGATCGAGAATAAAGTACGACCGCAACCGGCTCAACCAGCCGTACTTCTTCCCCGGAATCTCGTGCGGACTTCGTTGCGCAGCAACCGCCGATTCTGCGCCCGTTTCCACTTCCACCGAGGAGGATGAATTCACTTCCTGCACACTTCCATTCTAGGGGAAACTAAGGCGCTGCGCTAAACGCCCACCTCGATACTTCGCATCACTTCGCCGACGAGATAAATCGATCCCGTAATTACGACCACGGCTTTGGCGCCGGCGAGTACCCGAGCTCGCTCCAAGGCAAGCTTCACGTCTTCCACAGTCTCGACGTCAATCCCCGTCCGCTCAGCCGCCCGCTGAATCTCCTCCGCCGACGCCGCCCGTGGATTCTCCGGCCGTGTCGCGATCACCCGCTCCGCCAGCGGAAAAAGGATCTCCGTCATCTCCGAGATTGCCTTGTCCCGCATTGCCCCAAAAACAAAAATCAGCGGACGGTCCTCATATCGCTCCGAAAGGGCCGACCGCAGCGCCCACGCGCCCGCTGGATTGTGCGCCACGTCAAGCACCACCTCAGGCCAACCCGCACGCGCCGCAATCACTTGAAACCGCCCCGGCCATCGCGTCTCACGAATGCCGCGCGCGATGCTCTTCGCAGTGACGCCGGTGAATCCCTGCTGCTTCAACTCTACCGAAGCCGCAACCGCTAAAGCCACGTTCCGCAACTGATGCCGCCCCACCAAAGGGGTCTCAACCAGAATCTCCTCACCCAAAACCGCAAGCGGATAGCGATAAACAAAGCCGCCCTGCTCGCTACCGGGTACCAGGTACTGGGTACTGCCAGGCGAAACCGGCGGCACATAAGGAACTGCATTCACCGCCCGTGCGCCCAAGTCGAGGATCGTATTGCCGATCACGTCATTCGCTTCCGGCTGCTGCGGGAGCGTTACCACCGCTCCGCCCGGACGAATAATCCCCACTTTTTCCCGCGCAATCTCCCCCACCGTGTTCCCAAGAAACTTCTGATGATCGAGTGCAATGTCAGTAATCACGCTCACTCGCGGATCCGCCACATTCGTAGCATCGAGCCGCCCGCCCATGCCGACCTCAAGCACAGCAAGGTCCACTTTTTGCCGCGCAAAATACTCGAATGCAATCGCAGTCATCATCTCAAAGAAGCTGGGATGCCAAGGCAACTCCCCCTGCCCCACCAGTTTCTCAGCAACCAAATCTATTTCGCCCTGAAGAGCCGCAAAATCGTCGTCACTGATCTCTGCGCCGTTTATCCGGATGCGCTCGTTGATCCGGACAAGATGCGGAGAGGTATACAAACCCGTCTTCAATCCCGAAACCCGCAGAATCGAAGCCAGCGTAGCCGCCGTCGAGCCCTTGCCATTCGTCCCCGCAATCAGCACACTGGGAAACCGCCGTTCCGGATGATCGAGCGCATTCAACAACACTCGCATGTGTGCGAGATCGAATTTGTGCAAAGGCGTCTGCGCCAGTTCGTGCCCGAGGGCAAACATGCGCGAAACTGCGGTTTCGTAGGACATAAAAAGGTCTCAGCTATGGGCCGTCAGCCTTTCCACCAAAACACAGTTGTCATCCCGAGCGAAGCGAGGGATGACAAATCGGATCGGCGCCGAGGAGCGCCGAACATAAAGACAGGCAGCGGTTCCTATGCCGCCATGAAATCCAGTGCCCGCCCAATGTAAGGCTTGAGCTCCTTGCGCGGAACCACCGCATCCAGCATGCCATGCTCTAGCAGAAATTCGCTGCGCTGAAATCCTGGCGGCAGTTTCTGCCGGATCGTCTGCTCAATCACCCGCGGCCCGGCAAACCCGATCAGCGCCCCCGGTTCGGCAATATTCAGATCTCCCAGCATGGCGAACGACGCGGTCACGCCTCCCGTGGTCGGATCGGTCAGAACAGAAATGTACGGAACCTTCTCTTTGTCCAGCCGCGCCAACGCCGCCGAAATCTTCGCCAGCTGCATCAGGCTGACTACGCCCTCCATCATTCGCGCGCCGCCTGAAGCCGACACAATGATCAGCGGCGTGTGCGAATCCAGCGCCCGCTCCACCGCACGCGTAATCATCTCGCCCACCACCGCGCCCATGCTGCCGCCAATGAACGCATACTCCATCACACTGAGGACCACCGGGCGTCCCAGCAGCTTGCCGCGCGCATTGATCACCGCGTCTCTCAATCCCGTGTCATGCTGCGCCTGCCGCAAACGCGATGAATACGGCTTCAAATCCACAAACTTCAAGGGATCGGTCGATGACAGGTTCTCGTCGAACGTCTCGTATTCGTTGTCGTCCATGAGCAGCGCCAGCCGCGTCCGCGCATCGATGCGAAAGTGCTTCTCGCATTTCGGGCACACATTCAAATTGTCTTCCAGATCCTTCTTCCAGATGATCTGCCGGCAACTCTCACACTTCACCCACAAGCCCTCGGTGCGCACAGTCTTCTCGCCCGAAGTATTCAGTTCCCCGGATTCGCGTTTGAACCAAGCCATAAGAATTTAGCGATTGGGTGATCGGGTCATTTTGCGATTGGAAAACCCAAAGTCGAACAAAATCGCCCAATCACCCAATTTCAGTACTCGATCCCTCGCTGCGCCATCACACCCTTTTCGTAAGCGTGCTTCACTTGCCGCATCTCGGTCACCGTGTCGGCGGCCTCGACAATTGTGGGGTGTGCATTCCTTCCCGTCAAGATGACATGCACCATCTCCGGCTTCTTCTGCAGGCTCTCCACCACTTTTGCCGGGTCCAGCATGCCATAGCTGATCGCATAGTTGATCTCATCCAGTATGACGAGATCCCATTCTCCCGACTGGATGGCCTTTTCGCCCTCTGCCCACGCCTCCTCGACCATCTTTACGTCTTCCGGATCAGGCTTCTCCGCGCCTACCTTCACAAATCCTCGTCCCATCTGCTTCATCACGAACTTGTCGCCAAAGGCCTTCACCGCATCCAGTTCCCCATAATGCCAGGAGCCTTTCAGGAACTGCAGCATCAACACCCGCATCCCTTGACCGACTGCACGCAAAGCTGTCCCCATCGCGGCAGTCGTTTTCCCTTTGCCCGGCCCAGTATTCACGATAATAAGACCGCGACGTACGTCAGCCATCATTGCAGGAAGAGTGATTCTACTAGAACAGGGTTGTCGTTCACCTTGATATCGAGTTTGGGAAGAATCTAGGAGAAGTACAGTCTTTCCATGGAACTCCTGCATCCAACCGTGCGTATCGGGTGCAAGCAGATCTCTGTCCGCTGGCAGACTGCGGAGGTCTCGTCGTGAACAAGTGTCTAGTGTTATTGTTTTGCGCGCTCGCGGCCTTACCTGCATTTTCCGCGCAGCACGTCGCCCTTCATCCCAGACCCGTCTTCGATTCCGGCGAGCAGGAGGTCATCCGCCAGATCGTCGACATGGAGCGCCAGTCCAAGGAAGCCAGCCTCCGCCGCGACGCCGACTTCTCCGTGCGCACCCTTGCCGAAGACTACGTCGCCATCACCCCGCTCGGCCAGGTCACCACCAAGCAGGAAACCATTACAGCCCGCCGCAGCGGCCAGCTCCGTTACGAAGCCATGAATGTCACGGATATGGTAGTACGGGTGTATGGCGATACCGCCGTGGTCACCGCCCGCGCCGACGTCAAAGGCCACCAGTTGGGCGAAGACTTCAGCGGACCCTATCGCTACACCCGCGTCTGGATCCGCCGCAACGGACACTGGCAAACCGTCAGTTATCAGGCAACCGTCACGCAGTGAACAGAGGCCCGCACCTGGCTCAATGCCCCGAATGATAAGGATGGCCCTTGAGAATGGTGAACGCCCGGTAGACTTGCTCCAGCAAAACCACGCGAGCCAGTTCGTGGGGCAGCGTCATCGTGCCCAGTGAGATCGTATGCTGCGCCGCGCCCCGCGCCGCTTCGCTGAACCCGTCTGCCGGCCCCACGGCAAAAACTAGGGGCAGCGGATTGCGGTCCTGATAATCCCCTAGAAACCGCGCGAAGTCATCTGAGGAGAACTGCTTCCCACGCACGTCCATGAGAGCCAGTGTAGACTTCCCTGCGGTCATTGTTTTGCGCGTCTTCCCCAGCGGAACCCGGCCGCACATTTGCAGAAGTGCAGCTTCATCGCGCAGGGCCAGCCCTTCCACCGGCACGTACCGCGAAATCCTCTTCAGATACTCGTCCGTGAGCGACTGAATCGCCGGCTCTTTCGTCTTTCCCATCCAAGCGATTTTGATTTTCACGGAAGGTCGTAGATAACGAAACTACGCTCTCTTGCGCCGAGCCGCGGCCGCGGTAGCGCGCTTACGTGGTAGAGTCTTTGCCTTGGCTGCCGTTTTCGACCTCGGCTTTGGCTTCAAGTCCGAAGGCTCGAGCCGTCTGGCCGTTTTCCAGAGACGCTCAAGATCATAGAACTTGCGCGCCTTCTCGGAGAACACGTGGACGACAAAATCAACGTAGTCGACCAGGATCCACTCGCCCTGCCGGTAGCCTTCGACGTGCGCCGGCCGCACATCCGCCGCTTTCAAGCGCAATTCCACTTCGTCGGCGATGGCTTGCACCTGCCGTGGGTTCGAGCCGCTGCACAGCACAAAATAGTCGGTAAAGGCTCCCGACCCTTTTTCCATTTCCAGGATGGAAAGTTCTTCGGCCTTTTTGTCGAGGCAGGCCTGAATGGCGGCTGCCACCTGTAGCTTCAGTTCACTTTTTTTCATGCGGAGAGTCGGCTGGTCGTGATTCGTCGGATCAAGTTCGTTGGCTCAGGTTCGTCGGATAAGTTCGTTGTTCAGCGCAAGGCTGAGTTCTGATTGTAAACGACAGTAGCTGGCCGCGTTTTCCACCGCCGGATTAGCGCGCTTTGTACAGTCCCACTTTCTTAATGTAGTCTGCGACCGCAGGCTCCACGAAGCGGCCAAGCGGCTTGCCGGCGGCCGCGGCCCGACGAATCGCCGTAGAAGAAATCGGCTGATAAACCTGGTCGAGCAAATGGACCGTCACTCCCTTCAGCACCAGATCCCCGCTCGCCGCCTGTTTTTGAAACGGACGCGTCACTTCCTGCCGCGGCCGCAGGCTCGCAGGCAGGGCGTTCGCCACGTCGGCCAGCGAGTATCCGGGCCGGCTCGCAACCACAAACTCGCACTCCCGAAACAGCGCCTCGGCCTGATGCCACTTCGCGATTTCCTCAAAGGCATCGATGCCGATGAGGAGGAACAGCCGGTCTGCCTTCTTGAACGACTGCTTGAGACGCTTGATGGTGTCGATGGTGTAGTTGGGTTTCGAGGAGCGAGTTTTTTCCTTGGGCGGGCTGACTGACTCAGAATCTTCCGGCGCCTCCAGCAACGAAGGCGAGAAGTCCTTGTGCTCAGCCGTGGCCAGAGCAATCATGGCATAACGATGCGAAAACGCCGACAAGGGCTGGCTCTGCTTGTGCGGCGGAACGTTCGCAGGCACAAAGAGGATGCGCGAAAGTTCGCAGCGTTCGCTCGCAGCCCGCGCCAGCGCCAGATGGCCGCGATGAATGGGATCGAAAGTACCGCCGAAAAGGCCAATATTCATGCGCGGCTAGTGTCTTCGTTTGCAGGCCCGCTTGGCAAGCTCAACTGCCTACTCAGGAAAGTCACGAGAAGGCATTGTCCGATCGTCCATCGTTGCCTTGTCTGGTTGGACCTAGAGTTAATCCCCTATGAATACATGGGTTCCGGGAATTCGGAATGAACTCTTGTAATCTCGCCTGTTAGCAAACTCGGGACTACCATGGTTTACATGCGAGTAACCCTCCCCCTACTCCGCATTCAGCCGGTCCGTGCGTCGATCCTGCGCTACGGAGTCGCCGTGTTCAGCACCACCCTCGCGCTGATTCCGGTGCTCCTGCTTCCTAACATTGCGGAAAGCCGGCTGGCCGTATTCGCCGTCGCCGTGATGGTGAGC
>JBAWCJ010000187.1:0-5627 GCA_049590215.1 Candidatus Sulfotelmatobacter sp.
TCAGACCGTCAGGGGAAGAGTAGAAGCCGTGATAACGCTCCGCCGCAAAAAAAAGACCGGCGGCAGCGTTGTAGACCACCGAAGTTGCTGAGGTTGCCTCGCTCGCTCCGGAGAAGAGAGCATCGTAGGTCCAGGTCTGGCCGTCGTCGGTGGAGGTGTAGAGGCCGCGGTAAGTATTGCTGGTCAATGCGCCGGCCGTTACGCCTTCCGATGTTGCCGCCATCGCTGCGACCACCGTGCTGGTTTGTCCGCTTGCCGTGCTGAACGCCATGTGCGTAGCACCCAGGCCACTGAAGGAGTAAGTTCCGCTGTTCGCGGTAGAGATCAACGTCCAGGTGTTGCCGGCATCGGCAGAGCGCAGAATGCCGAGCCCGAAGTAGGAGTCGGCGGAATTGTCCGCTTCACCCGTGCCGACCAGCACCACACTTTGCGCGGGATCGGAGTTTCCCGGCTGAATCGCAATCGAGCCGATGGAAAGTGTCGCCTGGTCGTCGGTGACCGCGGTCCAGGTCACGTTGTTGGCAGTGCTCGTGGCCGCGTTCGTGGATTTCCACACTCCGCCCTGAGCTCCGCCAATATAAACCGTGTTCCCGGTGGGATCTGCGGGGTCGATGGCCGCCGCAGTGGCTCGTCCCGAAACCTGGTTGTAGTTCTGAAATCCGTCGCCTGTGGCGTCGGAGGCCAGGGGCACCGGACCGAGCGGTGACCATGCGCCAGACGACAGTGCAGGCTGAGAGTCCGCATGCAAGGCCTGAGTACGAGCGAGGCGAGCGGAGCGGGCCTGCATTTTCGTTTGATAAGCTCGATAGCGCAGTTCCGCGGAAGACCTTCCAGGAATCACACGGCCACGCAGGAACCATTCTGAGCGCTTTTGCTCATGGTCGGCGTCCGCATCGGTGATGGGCGCATCAGGAGCTGTCTTCTTGGCGCCTTGTGCGAGTGCGACCGGGAACGACGAGAACGGCAGGACAGCGAGCAGGGAAGCACGAACTACGCGGCCGAACCCTGGAAATGTCATGGGCTACGAAGCCAGTATCAGAGGGCCAAAGAGAACAAGCAATCAAAAACCCGTACAAATTTGATCTGAGGACCATTCCGGGAATAACGTTGGAGCACGGTGCCTGTACAATCTGCATCGTGTTCTCGACCTCGCTTCCATTACGATTACTTCGGGGTAAGTCATCAATGACAAAGTGCCGGCTTCTATCCCTCGGCTTGATCGCTTTACTGTTGTTCGCTTCTGGGGTTTCGATTCCACGAGCTGAATCTGCGGACCGCGAGATCAACGTGGCGGCGGCCGCCGACCTGAGCTCCGCGCTGCAGGAAGTCGCCGCGAACTATGAAAAGCGCACCGGCGTCGTGCTGAAGCTTTCTTTCGGTGCATCCGGCGCGCTGACCCAGCAGATTCAGAATGGCGCACCGTTTGACGTTTTCTTCTCGGCGGACATGGATTATCCCCGGCAGTTGATTGCGGGTGGTCAGGCCGATCGCGCAACCTTATATCGTTACGCAGTGGGACAGTTGGTGTTATGGGTTCCGCAGGATTCGTCGTTCGATGTCGAACACAAGGGCATGGACGTTCTGCTCGATCCGTCGGTGAAAAAAATTTCAATCGCGAATCCGCAGCATGCTCCCTACGGGCGCGCAGCCGTGGCGGCGCTGAAGCATTACGGTTTGTATGAAAAGCTCGGCGACCGGCTGGTGCTGGGAGAAAATGTTGCGCAGGCGGCGCAATTTGTGGAGTCCGGCAATGCGCAGGTTGGATTAGTGGCGCTGGCTCATGCCATGGCACCCGCGATGCAGGGTAAAGGTCGATACTGGGTGGTCCCGGCCGATGCGTATCCAGCACTAGATCAGGGCGTGGTGCTGATTTCCCACTCGCCTCACCGCGAGGATGCGGCGGCGTTCCTGCGGTTTATGAAAACCGAAGAAGCGGCTGGACTACTGCGGCGTTATGGGTTCACGTCGCCTGATCTGAAATACAAAGTGAAGTAGGGAACTGACCCACAAAACAATGGCCATCGACTGGCAGGCATTTCGACTCACGATAGAACTGGCGCTAGTGGTATCGGCCATCCTGGTTGTGGTCGGCCTGCCTTTAGCCTACTGGATCGCCTTCTCGCGCCGACGTTGGAAATTTCTTGTGGAGGCGCTGATCGCCCTGCCCATTGTGCTGCCGCCGACGGTGCTCGGGTTTTATGTGCTGATCGCTCTCGGTTCGCGCAGCCCTTTAGGCCGCTGGTGGCAGTCTTGGACGGGACACACTTTGGCTTTTACCTTCACTGGACTCGTGATCGGCTCTATTCTCTACAGCCTGCCGTTCGCGGTGCAGCCCTTTGCGGCTTCGTTCTCGTCGGTCGATCGCAAACTGCTGGCAGCTTCGGCGACCCTAGGAGCCTCACCGCTACGTACCTTCTTCCGAGTGGTAGTTCCGCTCTCCGTGCCTGGTCTGGTCGCGGGCGTAGCCCTGGCATTTGCTCACACCATGGGCGAGTTTGGGGTGGTGCTGATGGTTGGAGGCAACATTCCCGGCGTGACGCGCACGGTTTCTATTGGAATTTACGATCAGGTGCAAGCTTCCGACTACGCCTCAGCCAATGCGATGGCGTTATTGTTGCTCGTCTTTTGTTTCGCGGTTCTGACTTTGGTATACGGGCTGCACCGGAGAACCTTGCATCAAGCAACGGTGAATCGTGAAGTATGGGCGATGGGTCCAGTCAAATAAGCGAACCTCAATTAAGCGACTCTCGATGCCCACTCCTGTGGAACCACGACCCGCTAAAACGCAACCAGCGAATCCAACCCTGAGCGCACGTATTCGGAAGAGCTTTTCCGTCGCCGAGCGCCCGTTCTCGCTCGACGTGGATTTCAGCGCCGCGCCGGGGTTCAACATACTGTTCGGCCCTTCCGGATCTGGCAAAACCACGCTGCTCGACTGCGTGGCGGGTCTGGCGGTTCCGGATGCCGGGAGAATTGTCGTGGGTGAGCGAGTCTTGTTCGATGCAGGCTCGCGTGCCAACATCCCCGTGGCTAAACGCGGCGTGGGATACGTGTTGCAGGATCTGGCACTATTCCCGCACCTGACGGTCGAGCAGAACACGGAGTATGGTCTGGCTCACTTGCGGCGATCGGAGCGCCGGCAGCGGGCCGCGGCGATGCTGCAGGAGCTCCACATCGAGCACTTACGCCAACAGCGCCCGGGAGAGATTTCCGGCGGCGAGCGCCAGCGTGTGGCCCTGGCGCGCGCGCTGGTGACCGACCCATGCGTCCTGTTGCTCGATGAACCTTTGGCGGCTCTGGACACTCCTACCAAATCGAAGATCATCGACGACCTTCGGCGGTGGAATCAGGCGCATGGCATCCCGATTTTATATGTCACGCATGCGCGCGAGGAAGTGCTCGCGCTCGGCGAACGCGTGCTGGTGATGCAAGAGGGCCGCATCATCGCGCAAGGCGCACCGCATGAGGTCCTGGGCGCTCCGCTTCAGGAAACCGTGGCGCAGTTGGCGGGTTTTGAAAACATCTTCGACGCCATCGTGGAATCGGTACACGAAGATCGCGGCACCATGCTCTGCCGAATCATGCCTTGCCGAATCACGACTTCCGGTTTGCCGGGAGCCCATGAGGATAGATCTGTTCTACTGGAGACACCGTTGATCCAAGCGGAGCCAGGCTCACAGTTGCGGGTGGGGATTCGTGCGGGCGATATTCTGTTGGCCGTCGCTAAGCCGGTGGGGCTGAGCGCGCGCAACATCCTTGCCGGACGGCTAACGTCGCTGGAAAGGCGCGACATGATGATTTGCGCGCGCGTGGATTGCGGCGTCGAGATGGAAGTCTACATGACTCTCGCGGCGCGTGACGCCCTGGACCTTGCCGAGGGCCGCCAGGTATGGCTGGTCATCAAAACTCATTCCTGTCATTTAATGCGGAGCTGACTTATAATGCCGCTCCAGGCTGTCCGGGGGATGGCGGCGGCGACCAACCAAATTTCCGTCTGCGATCCTCGATAAGCTGGGGGTGCAAACCCCACATCCATTGCCGGAGTCGTTTCTTGCAACCCGCGCCTCAATTTCCGTCATTTAATCTTGCCAGGCGCCTGCTCGCTTGCGGTGTGGCATTCTGTTTCTGTGGCAGCCTCCCCGCGCTGGGACAGGGAGATTCCTCATCCCCTTCGCAGGGGCTGCCTTTTCTCAACACCGGCGCGGATTCCGTGATGTCACAAATCGACATGGTGGAAATATATCTCGAACAACAAAACAAGCACGCCAAGCTCCTGGAGGATCAAAAATTAGCAGACAAGAAACTGATCGACTCCGGCGTCGTGTCAGCACTCGACCTGGATGCCCCGAATGGCGCGATCGTGGAGTTCAACCGCGCTCGCACCCTGTTGCAAGCGCAGAACTCGAAGGAAGCAATGAAGCATCTGCAAAAGGCGATTGCGGAGTATCCCAAGTTCGTTTCAGCCCACGTCGGTCTCGGGCTCGCCTACGTCGATCAGGAAGACCCGGGCCGAGCCAGGAATGAATTTGAAACGGCTGCCAAACTCGACGACAAATTCCCGGGATCGTTCCTTCATCTCGGCCGCTTGGCCTTGTCGCAGAACGATTTTCCGGCTGCGGAATCGGCGCTGGAGAAAGCTGCTGCCCTGCAACCCAAGGACGCCGACATTCTCTCGGTTCTGGCGTATGCGCAAAATGGAAACCATGAATACCGCCGCGCGTTAGAAACGGCCCGGCAGGTGCATGCGCTCGACCACAAAGGAATGGCGAACGTGCACTACGTGGCTGCGTCCGCCGCCATGTCTCTGAAAGATTTCGAAACCATGGAGCGCGAACTGAAAATCTTCCTGAGCGAGGATCCGACCAATGCCTTCGCTCCGGTCGCGCGCAAAAATCTGGCCACCCTTGAGCACAATAAGGCTGTTCTAGCGGCACGCGCCGGGAATTCGCAGTCGGCAACAACAGTATCCGTTTCGCAGGTGCTGCAAACTTTCCCCAACACTGACAGGCTAAAGGCGCAACTGGCTACATTGGGTGATGAATCGGACAGTGCGACCTGCGGAGGCGACTGCGATGCTTTGGCCGAAGCAGACGCCCCTAAGATCGGCGGCAGCAACGGGGCAGCCTCGGATGTGCCGCCAAGTACTGTGGGCCGCGCCAGCGGTGTCTGGACGATTCGCAAGAACGTAGACGATGTGGCCCTGTTTTTCTCCGTCAGCAGCCATGGGCACATGGTGAACGATTTGGAGGCGTCGAACATCCAGATCCGCGATGACAACAAGCCTCCGGAAAGAATCGTGCAATTTGCCCCGCAGTCGAAACTTCCTTTGCGTCTGGCTCTGCTGGTTGACACCAGCGGTTCGGTGCACGACCGCTTCTCCTTCGAGAAGAGCGCCGCGACTAAGTTCGTTCAGAAGGTGCTCAGCAATCCTGCCGACCTCGGGTTCATTGTGGGATTTGCCAGCGAGCCCAGCGTAACCCAGGATTTCAGTGCGGACCCGGTCGAACTGGGAAAGGGGATTGACAATCTCGCAAACGGAGGCGGGACCGCTCTCTTTGACGCAGTTTCATTCGCATGCAGAAAGCTGGGAGCGTATCCCGATGATGAGCGGGTGGCTAGGGTTCTCG
>JBAWCJ010000188.1:0-4150 GCA_049590215.1 Candidatus Sulfotelmatobacter sp.
CGTTAAACGTCGCCAGCTCAAACCCATGCCCATGCGTAATCGCGTCCGTAGGGCAAGCCTCCACGCAATACCCGCAAAAGATACATCGATTGTAATCGATGTTGTAGACTTTGGCGTAGCGTTCGGCACCGCTTACGCGTTGCTCGGCGGTGTTGTCGGCGGCTTCGATGTAGATGCAGTTGGAGGGGCAGTTGGCGGCGCAGAGGAAGCAGGCTACGCACTTTTCCAGTCCATTTTCGTCGCGCTGCAGCACGTGCGCGCCGCGGAAGCGGGCCTCGAACTTCGCTCCCTTCAACGGTCCTTTGCCGTCGGGATAATTTTCTACCGTCGTGGGCTGGAACATCTCCATGAAGGTGATGCTCATCCCTTTGGCGATTGCGGCGATGTTTTTCAGGACCGGCATGCTCTTCTAGTATACCGAAAGCAAGTTTGGATTGTGTTATCGTGACCGACAGCCGTTCTTCTGGGAGGCGTGATGACCCTGATGGCGAAGTCCTGCCCCGCCTGTAGTCGCAGAGAGATTCTCAAAGCCGGTGCCCTGGCGTTTGTTCCTCTCGCCGTGCCCTCCGCTGTGTACGCGCTCGGGGACGAAGCTGCAGGCACGGCCAATGGCTCCCCCGATCCTTATCCAATTCCCTGGCTGGATAAAAACGGCAGCCACAATCAGCCGGCCGGCCCCAACCTGGAGCCTTCGCACATTTACCATTTCAAGGGAAGGGTGGCGCGGTGCAGCACCTTCACAGGGATGGGCACTGATAATCAAGGAAATCGAATCGCATTCGGGAGTCCGACTACCGATTACGGAGTGATGCAGGGTGAGTACTGGGCCGCGCGGACCACGCAGCAAGGGACCTTCACTCATATATGACTGACGCTGTTCCGGGGACAGGCTGTCCCCGCCAACCAGATCCACGATTTTCATCCACCCATTGCACCATCGGGACTTTACTGGGTCGTCCCCGTTCCCCAGGGGGGCCTAAGCATCAGCCCTGACGGCGGCACCTTCACCTTGGAGATGCAGGACGTCGCCGTGGTCGACCAGCCGCGCTGGCCTGCGCTCGACTCAATCGCCACGCCCGCGCGGATGAGTTTCAAGATGGTCTGGAAATCAACCGGAGAACCCGTGAAGTATGAAGACGCCTCCAAGCATTTGCGATTTACGGGCACGCGTGCGACATGCCAACTGGAGGCGCAAGTCGAGGTTCCTGCGATTGGCTTTTCATGGAAATCAGATCCGTTGAATACTTCGAAGTGCGACTTCGCCGTTATTGGGGATGAGGTCAACGGGCGCTATCACGATGGTTGAAGGCGCCGGTTCCCCTAGTTCGTCCGGTGCGGCAATTTTGTCCGCCGCTACGGCTTTAGCGCGCTGGCAGCTTCAGCAAGCTTTTCTGCAAGCTTGATGCAATCTGATACGGCGTTATGGGCGTCCTTCGCCGACTTCGGCACGCTCGCACCGAAGCGGCTACGATGCGCCCATTCATGGCGAATTGCAATAACGAGTTCCAGCGACCCGACGAGGACTGGGTCGTTCGGAACGTCGACCCCGATCGGGTAGAAAAGAGAGCGCAAGTGGCGTGTCGAGATGCCGTTATTTTCGTTTATATCCCGAGATATGTTCTTCTTCGCTTCGTCAAGGGCCGTTCGCAAGATATCGAAGACCAGCTGAGGCCCATCAGGAGCCACGGGCTGCGACTGTGCTAGCAGAATTGACGCCGTTGCACGCGTTACCCTTTTTCGTGTTGTCCAGTTGGCTACGGAACGGGCAAGAACCCAGAGGGCAAGGCCTTCAACAAAATTCTCGATAGCGCCGTGGGTAAGAACGATGTACGCTGCCACGTCCAATTGTTCCCCTCGGGTTGGCGGTTTGAGCGAAGGAGCGCTGGCAAGATGGGGCTTCAAGAATCGGCGCTCGATTTCAGAAACAGAGCGTTTCAGCACACCCAATTCTATTTTGGGACCGGTTTTCATTTTGAAGCGATTTGAAGCGGCGCGACTGGAGTCTTTAGGGTGTCCTGCAGCATCCCCTGATAACGATCAAATCGAAGCCTGTAGTTCTGAATGCTCTTCGTGGTTGACTCTATCGATGAAAGGAACTCGGGGTCGTCGAAGAGCGTCCGAGACCGAGCCACCAGCGCCTCCTTGTTCTGGAGTGCCGCCTGACGCACTCGGGGCAATGAGAGGTAATAGGTCTGCACTTCGAATAGCGCCCGGTTGAGCGCACTCTCCACTTTTCCTCCCCGAATTTTTCTTCCCAACTCGCGTCCGAAGATCTCCAAGCCTGCATTTACGCCGTCAAATAGCTCGGACGCTAGGTCCTCGACTTGCTGGCTTCTAAGGTTCCAGCTTTGGTTTAGAGAGTGCATCGCGCCGTCCAGGAATGCTCTCATGTCTCCCTTGTACTTCGGCGCGAACAGGGCCAAGGCAATCAATCTGAGAAGAAGTTCCACATCACGCAGGCGTGGGTCAGGGAAGTTGATTCGTAGCACTTTCCACAGCGGGTTTGCTTGGCTCGTAACCTCGAACAAAAACTCCGCGAAACCACCGCGATTGAGCACTTGCCGGAGTTCCTGCGAGGAAAGCGGCACCGACCCGGTGTTGATGCGATAGAAGATGTCGTAAAGAACATCTTCGTCCTGAAACCCGGTGATGATCGTTGTTCTGATATCAGAGTTTGCCAGCTGCCTTTGCTCCTTGGACCAACTCGGCGACGTCAAGAAGTCGTCGAGGGGCACGCGGTTGAGGTCGCGAAGGACATTCAGGCCGCTGAACCGCTCCGTGGTCCAATAGCTTCGATAATCGTGTAGATACAGTCCGGCTATTGTAAGCAGTCGCTGCTTACCATCAATGGAAATAAACGTGCCGCGGGATCTCGGGTTTTCGGCTAGCACAAGTTGGGGCACGGGGAAACCCAGGACAAACGACTCAATCAGACGACTGCGTCGCGAATCCCTCCAAGCATTCCGCCTCTGAAAGGCCGGAGCTAGATCAATGTTGCCCTGCTGGACTTGACGGACGATTGTCTCGACGGTCCAATCTCGTGACGCAACCGTGATGTCGTACTTCTTCAGGTCACTTGGGCGTTCTAGTTCGACAGCATCCTCAGTATTCCATAGCTCAAGTGCGTCAAGTTCACCGACCCGTGGGCGGCTCGCCATTGTGGCACCTCAGTCGTTCGAAGTAGAAGTTAGTGTACTCGCGCAATGGGGGACTGGCCTATCTTCGCTGGGCGCCCTCCCTAACCGAGGCTCTGCCCAGCTTTGCAAAACCGGCAAAGCTGGGGCAGCCTCGTCCGTGGTGGAGCGGGCACGGAGCCGCAAGGATGGGCCAGCCCCCTATATCGACCATCGTCGATGAGCCGCCATCGACGGCGTCCGTTCCCCTTCCCACGAAAATCAGGGAGAGCAGTGGTGGGGATGCCCTGCGAGGCCGGCGGGTGCCGACGAGATGCGAGGGGTCCTTCGACTGCGGACGAGCTTCGCTTTTCGCGAAGCCCGTCCTTCGCTCAGGATGACAGAGTAGTTTCAACCCTTGCCTTTTCTTGCAAAAGCGGCAAAGCTGGGGGGCGGGTGGCCCGCCCTTCCGCCTTGCTTTCGCTTTTCCCGTTCCAGAACTCTGGGTGCCCCGTCCTTGCGTTCTTTGCAAGGGCGGGTACGATGCTGCCTGTACCATGAGTTTGTTATGCCCAGCGGCCTGCATCGAACCTACGGCGCTCATCATCTGCACTTTATAACTTCCTCCTGCTACCGCCGCTTGCCTTTTCTCAGTTCGGCGCGGAGCCGGAACCAGTTCCTCTCGATTCTGGAACAGACTCGCCAACGCTACCGTTTTGTCGTCGTCGGCTACGTCGTGATGCCGGAACACGTTCACCTGCTTCTGACAGAACCCGAAGTTGGCACTCCCTCGACCGTGATGCAGGTGCTGAAGCAGCGCACGGCCCGCGCTTTGTTACCCAAGCGCAAACCGAGCAACCCGCGCCAGCGCCATCAGTTTCCAGTCGAGCCGCAGCGCCGAGCGTTCTGACAAGCTCGCTCCTACGACTTCAACGTATGGACGACGAAGAAGCGCGTGGAGAAGCTCCGGTACATGCATCGCAATCCGGTGAAGCGAGGCTTGGTCGGCGCGCCGGAGCAGTGGCGCTGGAGCAGTT
>JBAWCJ010000189.1:0-29868 GCA_049590215.1 Candidatus Sulfotelmatobacter sp.
GCTCAATCTCCCGGCGCGTGGGCTCGTCGAGAATTCGGCTCTCGGCCGGCGCCGGCCCGTTGCGTTCTTCTTCCCGGCCGAAGTTGCGCAAATCGCGCCGGGAAGTGACCACGACGGTATCGAACAAGCCGGACTTCATCAAACGCCGCGACGCGAGCTGTTGCAGCCCGATTCCCAGAGAAAGCATTGCGACCAGCGAGGCCACGCCCACAGAGATGCCGATGGTGGTTAGCGAATTTCGCAGAACCGATTCGCGCAAGTTGCGCAGGGCAAGTTCGGTCAGATCAGGAAGTTTCACGGTCGCCCTCCGTTCTCTCGACCACCGGCAGCGACGGCTGAATTCGACTCCTCGCCAACCAGTTTGCCATCCGCCAGGAAGATGAGGCGATGAGCGTAGCGTTCGGCCAGAACGCGCTCGTGTGTCACCATCACCACTGTCATTCCCAACTGCTGGTTGAACTCACGGACCATATTCATAATTTCGGTTCCAGTGTGGCTGTCGAGATTACCCGTGGGCTCGTCAGCGAGCAGCAACTGAGGACGGTTGATGAGCGCCCGGGCCAACGCAGCCCGCTGTTGTTCCCCGCCGGAAAGTTCGCTCGGCCGATGGTTCATGCGCCCCTCGAGACCAACTCTTGCAAGCGCTTCGCGTGCGCGGCCGTCACGTTTCTCGCGCTCGACCTCGGCAAAGCGCATGGGCAACTCGACGTTTTCTGCGAGCGTCATGCTGGCGATCAGGTTGAACGATTGAAAAACCATCCCAACCGTGTGCAGCCGATATTTAGCCAGTTCCTCGCGCGAGAGTTGCGCGAGATCGCGTTCCTGAACAATCACGCTACCCGAGGTTGGACGATCCAGGCCAGCAATCAAATTTAAGACCGACGACTTTCCAGAGCCAGAACTGCCCAGCAGCGCGACGAATTCGCCAGCAGCCACCGTAAGCGTTACGCCATCGACAGCACGGATGAGAGTCTCGCCCATGCGGTAATAGCGGCAAAGTTGCTCCGCATGAATCGTGGGAGCGCCGTTCAGCGAGCTTCGGCCGGGGATGCTCATCGGGCTAGCGGACCTCTCCTTTGAGCACACGCAAGGCGTCGGCGGGCTTGACGTCGCCGTTGCGCGCCGGACCGGCACTGCCGTTCCCGTCTGCCTCAAGCGTGTCGCCCTCGCCCGGCGCGAGAAAGAGGTTATGCTCCAGGCCATGCTGCCGGGTGTAAAGATCATAGTATCGGCCCTGCGCTTCGTAGAGCTGTTCGTGCGTGCCGTGTTCCACGATTCGTCCCTGCTCCATCACCAGAATCTGGTCAGCGCGGCGTATGGTTGAAAGACGGTGCGCGATCACGAACGTAGTCCGGCCCTGCATGAGATAAGAAAGTCCGTGCTGAATCATCTGTTCGGATTCCGAGTCGAGGCTGGAAGTTGCTTCATCGAGAATCAGGATTCGCGGCTCGGCGAGAATCGCACGGGCGATCGAAATGCGCTGCCGCTGGCCGCCCGAGAGTTTCACACCGCGCTCGCCGACCACAGTGTCATATTTTTCAGCGAAAAATTCAGCGAACTCATCCACGCGGGCGATCCGGCAGGCACGTAGGAATTCCTCTTCACTCGCGCCGGGACGCGAGAACATAACGTTCTCGCGAATCGTTCCATCAAACAGAAACGATTCCTGCAAAACCACCCCGAGACGCGTGCGGTAGGAATCGAGCCGGACCGTGCTTAGGTCAGTGCCATCCACGAGAATTCTGCCTTTGGTCGGCACGTAAAAGGCGGAGATCAGACCGATGGTCGTCGATTTTCCTGAGCCGGACGAGCCCACCAGGGCCGTAACTGTACCGGGTTCCGCGCGAAAGGAAATATCGTGAAGAACTTCGTGAACGCCGTCGTAGCTGAAACTTACATCGTCAAATTCCACGGTGCCGCGAATGTCGGTCAACGCCACGGAACGTTTTGGGTCCTCGTCCTCGGGACGTTCGTGCAGAATTTCCTGGGTCCGCTCTAACCCCGCCAGAGCTTCGGTAAGCTGTGTTCCAATTCCCACGGCCTGCGCCATGGGGGCAATCAAAAAAGCCAACATCGCGGTGAAGGAGACGAGGCCGCCAATCGACATGGTCCCCACCATAATCTGGCGTGCCCCCACGTACGTGACCACCGCCCCGACCACGCCTAAAAGCACGCTGGCGGAGAGGCTCATCACCGACGTTGCGGTAAGCGTGCGCATAATGTTTTCCAGCAGGCGTTTCACGCCACCTGCGAAGACGGCCTCCTCGCGCTCTTCAGCGTGATAACCCTTGATCACGCGAACGCCGCCCAAAGATTCCGTAAGGCGCCCCGTCACTTCGGCGTTGATCTTGCCCCGCTCCCGGAAGATTGGCCGGATCGTGCCGAAGGCTTTGGTCAGAGCGAGAGCAAAGCACAGCAAGAATCCCAGCGCGAGAGAAGTCATTACCGCACTGATGCGAAGCAGGAGCACAAGCGCGATGGCGGAGGTCAGCAGTCCACCCGCAAAGTCGACCAGGCCGGTTCCCAGCAGGTTGCGCACGCCTTCCACATCGCTCATGATTCGCGACACCAGCATGCCGGTTTTGTTCGCGTCGTAGAATGCGACCGGAAGTCGCGAAATGTGCTTCTGCACTCGCTGGCGGAGTTCCGTAATCAGGCGCTGCGCCTCTTTCGACAGCAACTGCGTCAACGCGAACGACGTGATTCCCTGGATCAGCGTTGCCCCCAGCACCACCAGTACGAGCCGATCGAGCAAGTGCAGGGAGTGCTTGGGGATGACGCTATCGAACAGAAACTTAGTGGAATACGGAAGGACCAGGCTGGCGACCCGGTTCACAATCATCAGCAAAAAGCCAACGCTGAGCAGGCCGATGCGCGGACGGGTCAACTCCCAAACGATAGGGAGAACGGCGCGCAGTCGCTGAACTTTTGGGGGCTTCTGGGCTGCTTTAGGGTCTGTACTCAATCTTTAATTGGACTCCGCCACACTTCGATTCGCTTCATTATTACTGCATTGTGACACGTCTGGGCGGGGCGTTGTATCCTCGGGGCGTGGCACGCCCGCCTTCTCCGGAGCGCTCTCCAACCGTCGGCCTGTTGCTCGGGCTGATCATCACCCTTGCGGCAGTCGTGGCCTATTCCGCTTACATCACCTGGCAAGTGGCCGGTCTGCGCAAGCTTCAGTCCGATCTGATCGACCGCAACCGCAAGGATTCTCTGCAATTGCTCCGCATCCAGAATGACCTGAACCTGCTCGCGGTCGCCATGCGTGACATGATCGACAACGACGAACCTTATCCGCTTACAGCGTGGTCGGCGCAGTTCCAGCGCATACGCACTGACCTGGATGATGCCATGCGCCTCGAAGCCGGCCTAGCCCCGACCAGTCGGACTCCTGAGCAAAGCGCTTCGCTCAGCAGTTCGTTGACCCAGTTTTGGGATGCCGTCGACCGCGTGTTTGTCCTTGCCGGTTCGGGTAAAGAAAAAGACGCGAGAGTGCAGATCCAGCTTTCTTTGCAAGCCCGGCAGGCGGCTCTAAGTACGACCGTGGCTCGGATGCTGGTGCAGAACAGCGAAAACGAAGAACGGGCGGCGCAGCGAATTGTTCAGATCTACAACGGGGTGCAGCGGCAGGTGTATGTGTTCCTGGCCGCGACTCTGGCAGCGATCTTGTTGACTGGATTTTCCATGATCCGGTGGAACCGGCGGCTGTTCGCGCGCATGGCCGAGCTTTCGGAGCGGCGCAGCGAACTGGCGCAGAAACTGATCGCTACGCAGGAATCCACGCTGCGCTATATTTCGCGCGAGCTGCATGATGAGTTTGGACAAATTCTCACCGCGATGGGATCCATGCTCGGCCGCGCCGGAACTCACGCTCCGGTAGGTTCTTCGTTGCGCCGCGACTTGCAGGAAGTCAACCAGATCGCGCAGGAGACGCTCGACCGGGTTCGAACGCTGTCGCAGGCGCTGCATCCGGTAATGCTCGACGAGGCCGGGTTGGAGACTACGCTCGACTGGTACATCCCCACCGTGGAAAGACAGACCGGGATTGCCATATCCTATGAGAAGCAGGGGGTGCCGTTCGACGTCAATGGAAGCGCGGCGGTGCAAGTCTACCGCGTGCTGCAGGAAGCATTGAACAACGTGGCGCGGCACTCCGGCTCAAAACAGGCCTGGGTGCGATTACATTTTCTGCCCAAGACGCTGGAGTTGGAAGTAGAGGATCACGGCGTAGGCTTCAACCACAGGTCTGCGAAGCATGGCATCGGGCTCGTTGCCATGCGCGAGCGTTCGGAATTGATGGATGGACGATTAATCTTTGCGACTCCCGCCGCAGGAGGTACGCTTTTGCACCTGACGGTACCTCGCGAGAAAGTCGGATCGCGAGACGGAGATCCCAGGGAGAAAGATCCCCGGGAAAACGATCAAGTTCAGAAAAGCCAAATATGACAAAGAAGATCACCGTGTTGCTTGTGGATGACCACAGCCTGGTCCGGCGGGGCTTTCGACGGATATTAGAGGATGAACCGGATATGGTCGTGGTCGGCGAGGCCGGCGACGGCGAAGAAGCAGTCAAGCTGACGCGCCAGTTAAAGCCGCAGGTTGTGGTCATGGACTGCGCGTTGCCGAAGATGAACGGACTCGATGCCACGCGGCAAATTCTCGAAGACTTGCCCGAGACCGCGGTGCTCATGCTCAGCATGCATTCGGAGAACACCTGGGTGCGGCAAGCGACCGAGGCCGGCGCCAGGGGATATATTCTAAAAAACGCGATGAATCTGGAACTGGGGTCAGCGGTCAGGCGCGTAGCCGGCGGGGAAACGATCTTCGATCCCCAGGTCGAGCAGCCCTCGGCGCTAAAAGGCGAACGCAGCGGCGGGCTGACGCCCCGCGAACTCGAAGTCCTGCAGATGATCGTGGACGGCAAGTCGAACAAGGAAATAGCTATCGCGCTCGATCTCAGCGCCAATACGGTTGCAGTCCATCGCGCCAACATTATGAACGCTCTTGGCATTCACAAGACGGCCGAGCTTGTGGTCTACGCGATTCGCTCCGGGCTGGTGAACGTTCCGTGAAACGCAGATCCTTTCTGCAGGGCATGGCAGGTCTGGCCTCGGCGTCACAGTTCCCGCTGCTGCGGGCTCTGGGCGCTGTTTCTGGAGCAGCGGCCTCACCCGGCTTTCGTTTGGTTGATGCAACCTCCAGCGCCGGCATTCAGTTCCAGCACAACAGCGGAGCCTTCGGCGGGAAATATCTGCCGGAAACCCTAGGCTCCGGCTGCGCCTTCCTCGACTACGACCGCGACGGCTGGCAAGACATTCTTCTGATCAATGGAATGGATTGGCCGGGCCACAAGCAGCGGCGCTCGACGTTGCGGCTCTATCACAACAACGGGAACGGCACCTTCACTGACGTCACTTCCCACGCCGGACTGGATATTGAAATGTACGGCATGGGGGTGGCCGTCGGTGATTACGACAACGACGGATTCCCCGATATTCTGGTGACCTGCGTGGGGCAGAACCGGCTATTCCACAATACCGGCAAAGGAACTTTCACAGATGTGACCAACGCCAGCGGATTGGGAAAGCGCTCGGCGTTCAGCACGTCCGCTCTCTGGTTTGATTATGATCACGACGGCCGTCTCGATCTTTTCGTCTGCAACTACGTCAAGTGGTCGCCCGAGCACGATGTGTTCTGCAGTCTCGACGGCAAGCACAAATCTTATTGCACACCCGAAGCTTATCGTGGCGAAACCTGCTGGCTGTTTCACAACCGCGGCAACGGCACCTTTGAGGACGTTACCGCCTCAAGCGGCATTTTCGACAGCAGTTCCAAATCTCTGGGCGTTGCCATGCTGGACGAGAACCAGAGTGGTTGGCCAGATTTGCTTGTTGCGAACGACACGCAGCCCAACAAGCTGTATCGAAACCAGCGCAACGAAACTTTCAAAGACGCCGCGGTCGAGGCCGGGCTGGCCTTCAGCAGCGAAGGCAAGGCGCGGGCCGGCATGGGCGTGGATGTTGGCGATTTCACGAACTCCGGCCGTTCCGGCGTAGCCATCACGAACTTCGATAACGAAATGACCGGCCTCTACGAGTTCAGCGGGAAAACATACGAAGACATCGCCGCGCAGGCGGGCGTTGGATTAGCTTCTAAGAACAGTCTGGGTTTTGGGTGCGTTTTCCTCGACGCGAATCTCGATGGCTGGCTCGATCTCGCCGTGGCTAACGGCCACATCGACGAGACGGTGCGCAACATCCGCGGCAATGTTGGCTATGCCCAGCCGCCGCAGCTGTTTCTAAACAATGGCACCGGAAGTTTTCACGACATCGCCGCGGAAGTAGGCAGCGGATTCGAGCAGCCGAAGGTTGGACGCGGACTGGCCTATGCTGACTTTGATCGCGACGGCGACCTCGATCTGCTGCTGACTACCAACAACGGTCCAGCGTATTTGTACCGGAACGACCAACTGGCCGGGAACCGCAGCATTCGTTTTCGGTTGATCGGCACCAAATCGAACCGCGACGGAATCGGTGCGACCATCCGCATTACTTCCGGCGGCTTGAATCAGTCGCGCATGGTGAAGAGTGGTTCCAGTTATTTGTCGCAATCGGAATTGCCAGTTACGTTTGGATTGGAAAAGCGCGATCGCGCGGAGCGGGCCGTCATTCTCTGGCCGAGCGGGAGAACTGAAGAGTTCACGAATCTCGCAGCTGGACGATGCTACGAATGCACCGAAGGGAAAGGGATCTCGCCGCTCGACGGGTATTGATTCGCGTTTTTAACGAGTCGTTTCAAGCCTGGACTTTCAAAGCCGGACTCTCAACGGACTACTGTTCCGCCCGTGGTCAAATCAATGTCAACCGATTCACTGACTCGCAGAAAAAACGTGCTCGGATTCTTCATGCCCCAGTTCGCATACGGCACCACAAAGTGAAGGGTCGCTGTCCAGTGGTCGGGAAACACCTCGACCTCGGCGGGCACGGTCAGTTCATGATCCGATCCGTGGATGGCGAAGATTCCGTGCACCCGCACGGAAGATTTTCCCTGCAGGGCAACACTTCCATCGACGCGATCGGGACGAAATGCAATCTCCGGATAGCGGTCGCTCTCCAGCACTTCCCGATGCATTTTGTGGTCACGCATCCCGCTGCCACTCTCACCACTTTTTGCATCCACTATGATTTCACCCGTAAGCTTGCCCGAAGCAGGATCACCCGAAGCAGCGTCACCTGAAGAGCGATCGAAACGCAGAGAGCCTCGCTTCAAGCGGAACGTTCCGTGAACCGTGTGGAGCGCATCACCGAGCGTGAAGTTAATCGTAGTGTGCTGAGGATCCAGCTGAAATGCCACGCCCTGCGCGGCAGAAGAGACGCCGGCAATTGCAAGAAATACAAAGACGGCTAGGAGTTTGCCGCACACGTGCCTTCGATAAAACCCCTGGTCGGCATCTTTCATCAGGCTATGCAGTGAGCAGCCCCCAACCCAGGGTGAGCCCGTCGAGCGCGATGTGAAAAGGCGACAAACTTCCTACATGCAGAGCCACCAGTCTTCGAAAGACTTCAGGATGTCTGCGAAAGGCGCGGAGAGTGCGTTGTTGAAAGCCGGAATGACCATCGAGCGTCAGCATCAATCGCGCCATTAGCAGCGGGCGTAGCGCCAGGCTGCGATGTGCGTCTTGATAACCACCGAGATTTCCCGACCTGAAACAGCTGGCCAGCACCACGGCCTGGCTGAAGGACAGGCCAAGGCCCTCGCCGGTGATCGCATCCACGGTTCCGGAAGCATCGCCGATCAGCGCAACATTCCGTCGACAGACACGCCTCAGTTTGCGGTTCGCGGTTACGGATCCCCTCTCGACAGAAACCGCCTCAGCCCCGCCAAGCCGCTCGTTCAATTCGGGCAACTGGCCCAAAGCTTCTTCCAGGCGAAGCCTGGGATCGCGCGAAGCCACCGCAACACAGACTTGTTCGTCGCTTGCGGCAGTGGCATAGCCTTGAACGTGCCTTCCCCAATATATTTCCATGCGATCAGTCCACGGCTGGATGCGATAGTGTCGGCGAAAAGCATAGCGGAGACCGGTCCGCGAGTGGGCCTCAAGATTCGCCCAGCGGCGTACGCGCGAGTTGGCGCCATCGGCGCCCACAATCCAGCGCGCGCGAATCGAGCGTTCGCCCAACTGTACGCCCTCGTTTGAAATTCCCGTGACCGTGCTCTGCCACAGCAGATCGGCTCCCAGCGCGGCAGCTCGTTCGGTCATAATGCGATGCAATGTGGTCCGGCGAATGGAGAGTCCGGAAGCGCCAGAAGGGAAGACCGTTTCTGCCGACAATCCTGAACTGAGGAACCGCACCCCGCGAAGCGGACAAGCGTCAGAGGCAGGCACGGCAACCCCGAGCCGTTCCAGGCCGGCGATCGCGTCCGGCATGAGCGCTTCACCACATGCCTTGTCGATCGGCGGCTTGGCGCCATCTGCGACCACGACGCGCAGTCCTTGCTGCCGCGCCGCAATCGCCACTGCCAGCCCGGCTGGGCCACCGCCGATTACAAACACCTCTGTCGAATGTATCAACTACGCGACCTCACCACTGCAGAAGCAGAAGCTCGGAACAAAACCCGGGTCCCATGGCGGCCAGCAGACCGAGCGTGCCCGGCTCAGGGCGCCGGTTTTTCATCACATCCTCCAGTACGCACAGCACAGACGCCGAAGAAAGATTTCCTACCTTGCGCAGGCAATCCCACGAAGCATCGAGCTGGCCGTTGTGCAACCCCAGTGCGTCCGCCGAAGCGTCGAGCACTTTCGGCCCTCCGGTGTGGAGAACGAAGCTCTTCAGGTCGCTTCGCTTGTGTCCGTTGTCCGCCAGGAACGCGTCCACGTCGCGGCCGAGGTTTTCTCGGATCAAGGTCGGAACTTCCGTGGAGAGTATGATGCGGAAGCCCTTCTCAGAGATGTTCCAGCCCATCATCTCCTCTGTGCTGGGATAGAACACTGAGCGCGTCGCGAGAATCTTGGGCCCGGGAATTTCTGGCTCCGGCGCTTCAAATTCGGGACCAGTCACGATGACAGCGGCAGCGCCATCGGCGAATAGTCCAGAGGAAATCAGGTTTGCTACCGACAGATCTTCACGCTGCAACGTAAGCGAACAAAGCTCCACCGATACCAGAGCGGCAGCCTGTTTCGGATAAGCGCGAACGTAGTCCGAGGCGCGGGCAATTCCCGCGGCGCCGGCCACGCATCCCAGCCCAAAGATCGGCGTGCGGCGAATGTTCGTCGGGAGCTTCATGCGGTTGATGAGCAGAGCGTCGATGGAAGGGCTCGCGACGCCGGTGACGGTTGTGAACAGCAGACAACCCAGGTCGGAGGGCTCTAGCCCAGCATTGTGCAGCGCCAGGCAGAGAGCCTTCTCTCCTAACTCCTGCGCGACCCTGATCCAGATGTCATTGGCCTGGCCCCAGGTCTTGATATCCACATACTGCTCCGCGGGAATCGCAAGGTAGCGGCCATCCACGGTCACGTTGCGGTGCAACCGGGCCAGCAGTAGCGGATTCTTGAGTTCGGGTCCCCAATAGTCCTGGAGGCGTTCGAGAAGAACTTTCTGAGAGTAGTAATGTTCCGGGAAGGCGCTTGCCGCGCTGGCAATCCTCATGGATTCTGTGTCCTGACATGGGTCTCGGCACGGAATCAACCCCCAAGCCGACCGAATCGGGCTGTTCTCCACGATTCGATGTTCAGTCCCGTGATGGTTACACAGGGGGGCTCGCGCCGGATTAGTTATTGTCGCAGAGTTTGGAGTTTTTGTATGTCATCGGCTTGTTAACAGAAAACTCCGTCGCTCGTGAACCGGCCTGTTCCCAAGCTCGGCTCATGGCGGACATTCGTGCGTGGCCGCTCTCAGCAAACTAACCTATTCCGGCTGGTTCGTCCAGTGCTCGGCGCCGGGGAAAGCTCTTCCGGCTCAGTCCGCAGACTGAAACGGTGCTTGGTTTTCATTCACTGAACCACGGCGATGGAAGTGGGTGTATTCCCGACACCGTACGTTAAGAGAGGATTTAAATTGCCGCTGTTCACGCCAAACGCCTGAATTCCCGCAGAGGAGCCCTCGTTTCCCACGAATAAATAGTTTCCGTTCGGGTCCTCGACCAGAAAACTAGGACTACCTTCGGTGGTGAAGGCGGCGGCGCTGGTGGAAGTGGTGAGCGCCGTAGGCAACCCAGTAGTGGAGTCGATCGAATACACGGCAACATTGCTCGATCCCTGATTCGCCACATAGAGATACTGACCTTTGGGATCCAGCAGCAGCGCAAGGGGATCAGTATATTGGTTGGTGTCCTCCAGTGGAGAGCCGATGACCTCTTGCAAGGTGCCAGGCGGAGTGTTCGTTGGACTGATGGCGAAAATCGAAATCGAGTTCGACTGGGTATTCGCCACGTACATATGACTGCCGCTAGGATCGATGGCGAGTCCATTGGGATTGACCCCATCGGCGCTGGTCAGAGGAGGATTGAGCAGTTGAAGTGCCCCCGAACTCACGCTGAAGCCTAAAATCGACCCGTAGGCCGTTCCGATCTGTCCTCCCGCAACGCTGACATAGAGAAAGTTGCCAGTGGGCGTGAGCACCATATTAAGCGGCGTCAAACCGATGAAAAATGGGGAATTGGGAACCTGTGTGAGCACGCCAGTACCGCTATCGATGGAAAAGACCGAGATATTATCCGACGCTGTGTTCATTACGTACAAGTAATTGCCCGCTGGGTCCATCGCGAGGAGGGACGGTTGCGTGCCGTCGGGTGCAACCGACGTTCGTGGGGGGATCTCATTCAAATAGCCGTTACTGAGGATGTCGAACAGGGAAATATCATTTTCGTTTTGACCGGGGTTCGCCACATACAAAAATTTTCCCGACGGATGAATCACCACAGAGTGAGCTCCATCTCCCACCGTGTAGGGCGTTCCCGCGAGTTCCGTGAGCGTGCCAGAGTAGGGATCCTCGCGGTAGACAGCCAGCTCATTCGCGGCCGGAAGGGTGGCATAGACATAATGGCTGGTCGTGCTGCAGCCGACGCAACCGGCAATCCCTGCGACGGCGAAAACCAAAATCAGTGCTTTCTGAAGCATCCGTGACTCCTGCGAGAAATTGAAAAGCCAAGTTCGAAGCGAAGTACGATTGTACCGGCCACCGGGACAATCGGGTGCCCGAACGAAACCACCATCATACGATTTCCAGCAAGAAAAAGGGGGTATTCTGCTTCACCTATTCCGTCGCGGGTTGCCTCGCGGCCTCGTCAGACCACAGGAAGACAGATTGCTCCCAGCGTTCCGGCGCCCTCCTCTGCGATGCGACGCTATTGAAAACGGGTTGCACGCCACCCGTCGTGCCTGCCGAAAATCGGCCTTCGGAGTTTCTTCAGTTTTACAGGACCGGCCGAGCGAGCGGCTTAGTGGGCCGGACTCGGCGTGGGAGTGCCCGAAGAATCCTGCAACATCGGCTTCCGCTCTCCGCCGCGCAATGCCAGGCGCAAGCGGTCAAGATACACGTAGACGACAGGAGTCGTGAATAATGTAAGCGCTTGGCTGACAATCAGCCCCCCTACAATTGTGATGCCCAGCGGACGGTGCAGTTCCGAGCCTGTGCCCCTGCCCAACGCCAGCGGCAGACCCCCCAGCAGGGCAGCCATGGTGGTCATCATAATGGGACGGAAGCGCAACAGGCAGGCGTCGTAGATGGCTTCGACCGGCGGCTTTCCTTGCGTCCGCTCCACTTCGAGCGCCACGTCGATCATCATAATGGCGTTCTTCTTCACCAGCCCAATCAGCAGGATGATGCCGATGGTTCCAATCACGTTAAGCTCGTTGTGCGTCAGCAGCAAAGCCAGCAGGGCCCCCACGCCCGCCGAAGGCAGCGTCGAGAGAATTGTGATGGGGTGGATGTAGCTCTCGTAAAGCATGCCCAGAACGATGTACACCGTAATCAGCGCCGTGAGGATCAGCACGGGCTCACTTGAAAGCGAATCCTTGAACGCGGCAGCCGTGCCCTGGAAACTTGCCTGAATCGTCGCCGGAAAGCCGATGGACTGTTGGACTTTTTCGATGGCTAGTGTCGCCTGCCCGAGAGAGACTCCGGGAGCCAGGTTGAATGAAATCGTAACCGAGGGAAACTGGCTTTGGTGATTCACGGCCAAAGGCATGTTGGAGGGAGTGAAGTGCGTGAATGCCGCCAGCGGTATCGGCGCGCCGGTGCTCGAGCGCAAATAAATATTCTGCAAAGCCTCGGTCGTCTGTTGGAACTCCGGCGCCACTTCCATGACCACGTGGTATTGATTCAGTGGCCGGTACATGGTCGAGACCTGCCGCTGCCCGAAAGCATCGTAAAGCGCGTTGTCGATATCCTGCGCCGCCACTCCTAACCGGCTTGCAGTGTCCCGGTCGATCACCAGTCGCGCCTGCAATCCTCTATCTTGCTGGTCGGTATTCACATCGCGCAATTCCTGTAGTCTGCGCATTTTCTGCAACAACAACGGACCCCAGTTGTTCAGTTCATTCAAGTCCTCGCCTTGTATCGTGTACTGGTACTGCGCCTGCCCGTAGCGTCCGCCAATAGTCAGATCCTGCTGCGCTTGTAGGAACAGCGTAGCTCCCGGAACCACCGCGAGTTTACCCCGCAATCGATCGATTACATCGTCGACGCTAACGTAGCACGGGTTCCAGAAGTGGGGGGTCTTGCATTGGCCGCGCTGCTCAAGTGGCTTCAGCATAACGAAGAACCGGCCCTGATTGGTCGCCGAACCCCCACCCGCGAACCCGACCGCCGTGCTGACCGCGGGATCCTTCAATATGATTTGCACGAACTGTCCCATCTTGCCTCTCATCGCCTGGAATGAGATGTCCTGTGCCGCCTGTACCGATCCCTGAAGCCGCCCGGTATCCTGTTGCGGAAAGAAACCTTTGGGCACAATGATGTAGAGGTACACGCTCAGGCAGGCCACGAGAATAGTCACCAGCAAGGTCACGGGCTGATGCCGTAGTACCCATGTGAGCGCACGCCGGTACGTCGCCAGAATACGGTCGAAGAACCATTCACTGGAGCGATAGAAAACGTTATGCCGCTCGTTCGATTCGGACGGACGCAGAAATTTGGCGCACATCGTCGGCGTGGTCGTCAACGACACCACGAGCGAAACTCCGATCGCAATGCTGAGGGTGACCGCGAACTCGCGGAACAGCCGCCCCACAATCCCACCCATCATCAGCAGCGGGATGAACACTGCTACCAGTGACAGGCTCATGGAAATCACCGTGAAGCCAATTTCCGCCGCCCCCTTGAACGCCGCCTGCACCGCGTCCATCCCCTGCTCGACGTAACGTGTGATGTTCTCCAGCACCACAATGGCATCATCCACCACGAATCCAGTGGAGATCGCCAGCGCCATCAGCGACAGATTGTCCAGGCTGTAGCCCAGCAGGTACATTCCACCGAAAGTACCCACCAGCGAAAGTGGGACAGCAATGCTCGGAATCACCGTCGCCCGCACCGTCCGCAGAAACACGAACACCACCAGAATCACCAGCACGATCGAAATCAGCAGCGTGGATTCAATGTCTTTCACCGAGGCACGCACCGTAATCGTGCGGTCCGAGACCACTGCCAGTTTGATCGCCGGAGAAATGGAGGACTGCAGATAAGGCATCAGCGCGCGTACCCGGTCCACGGTCTCGATGACGTTTGCACCGGGCTGCCGGAAAATAACGACGAGAACTCCGGGTTTGCCATTGGCCAGGCCAAGGTTGTGCACGTCAGCAACCGAGTCCTGTACATCCGCCACGTCTCCCAGTCGCACCGGGCCGTCGTTATGATAGGCGACTATCAACGGCCGGTACTCATCCGCCGTAAAGAGTTGATCATTGTCGGAGAATTCTTGAGAGGTCGTTCCGCTCTCGACTTGTCCCTTGGCTCGATTGGAATTGGCCAGATTGAGCGCATTGCGCACCGTGTCCAGGCCCACCCCAAGCTTGTTGAGCAGCATTGGATTAACTTCAGCCCTCACGGCCGGCGGCGCCGAACCGTATGTGAACACCTGGCCCACGCCATTCACCTGCGAAAGCTTCTGCGCCAGAATCGAGTCGGACGTGTCATACAAACGCGCCACCGGAACTGTGTCCGAGGTGAGCGCCAGAATCAGGATGGGTGCGTCTGCCGGGTTGATTTTGCGATAGGTGGGATTGCTCGGCAGGTTGGCGGGAAGCTGGCTGCGAGCGGCATTGATTGCAGCTTGCACATCGCGAGCTGCGGCATCAATGTTCCGGTTCAGATCAAATTGCAGCGCGATGCCGGTCGAACCTAATTGACTCGACGAGGTCATCTGGTTCACGCCTGAGATGCGCCCGAACTGCCGCTCCAGCGGGGTGGCCACGGCAGAAGCCATCGTCTGCGGGTCGGCGCCCGGTAGTTGTGCACCCACGCTAATTACAGGAAAATCCACCCGCGGCAGCGAAGCCACTGGAAGATAATTAAAGGCAAGAATCCCGGAGAGCAGCAGCGCCGCTGCCAGCAGCGACGTGCCGATCGGACGCCGGATAAATGGAGCAGAAATACTCATCGTCTAACTCAACTTCTGCTATCGCAAATCAAGTACACCTGTCATCTTGTGCGAATCAACCTGTCATCCCGAGCGTAGCGAGGGACCTTGGTTCTCGCCGTGGGTGCTGGCGCTGCCGGCAAACACCAGGATCCCTCGCCTTGCTCGGGATGACAGCGTGTTTGGCTCACGGCATCCCTGAAATTGCTTCAATCCTGCACCCTTTTAATCCGCCGGGAACTCCTGCGGAATCGGATTGCCGATCTTGTACTTCGCAAATCGTTGACCCAGCCGGTCAAACCATAGATAAACCACCGGCGTGGTATACAACGTGAGCAACTGGCTGAGAATCAGACCACCCACGATCGTGATGCCCAGCGGCCGGCGCAACTCCGCGCCCGTTCCCGATCCCAGCGCCAGCGGCAGACCACCGAGCAGCGCCGCCATGGTCGTCATCATGATGGGGCGGAAGCGCAGCAGACATGCCTGAAATATCGCCTCTTCCGGTGGTTTATTTTCTTCGCGCTCGGCTTCCAAAGCGAAGTCAATCATCATGATGGCATTCTTTTTTACGATGCCGATCAGCAGGATGATGCCGATCAGCGCTACGACAGTAAGATCGTTCCCGGTGATCATCAGAGCCAGAATTGCGCCCACTCCGGCCGAGGGCAAGGTCGAGAGAATCGTGACGGGATGAATGTAGCTTTCGTACAGCACTCCCAGGACGATGTACACGGTAATGATTGCTGCGAGAATGAGGAAAGGTTCACTCGAAAGCGAATTTTGAAACGCGGCGGCTGTTCCCTGAAAAGAAGCGTGAATGCTAGCCGGCAGCTGAATGTCTTTCTCGACTTGCTGGATGGCCTTCGTGGCGTCGCCCAACGAGGCTCCGGGTGCGAGATTGAACGACAGTGTGACTACCGGGAACTGTCCCTGGTGATTAACAGCGAGGGGTGTGTTCGTCGTTTGCATCCGTATGAAAGTCGAAAGCGGGACCGGGGCTCCGCTCGTCGCCGACGTGGCAGCATTGGCAGTAGGCGCGCCGGTAGTCGGTGTGATGCTGCTCGGCCGAACGTACATGTCGTTCATCGCGTCGGGTGTCTTGGCAAAGCTCGGCAGCACTTCCAGCACCACGTGATACTGGTTTAACTGCGTAAAGATGATCGAGACTTGCCGCTGGCCGAAAGCGTCATATAGAGTATTGTCGATCGCCTGCGGCAGGATGCCCAGACGCGACGCGGTATCGCGGTCGATCGTAAGATTTGTCTTGAGCCCGCCGTTGAGCTGGTCGGTGGCCACATCGCGTAGTTCCGGCGCCGCTTTCAGTCTTTCCACAAGCTTGGGTGTCCATTGCGCCAACTCCTGCGCGTCGGCATCTTCAATGGAGTATTGGAACTGGGTGCGGCTCACGCGATCCTCTACCGTCAAATCCTGCACCGGCTGCATGTAGAGCGTGATTCCGTCTACTTTGGCCAACGCAGGCTGCAGTCGCCTGATGATGGCTGAAGCATCCGCATCACGCTCATCGCGAGGCTTCAAGTTAATCTGAATGCGCCCGCTGTTGGGAGTCGTATTCGTACCGTCCACGCCGATAAAAGACGATAGGCTCTCCACGTCTTTATCCTGAAGAATCACCTTGGTCAGCTCCTGCTGGCGCTTGGACATTGCATCAAACGAAATGTTGTCCGGAGCTTCCGAAATTCCCAGAATCACTCCCGTATCCTGCACCGGGAAAAATCCCTTGGGCACAACGACGTAGAGAACCAGGGTAAGAACCAGGGTTCCGAAGGTTACTAAGAGGGTTGCCGTTTGATGTTTCAGTACCCATTTCACGGTGCGTCCGTAAAACGCAATAACCCGGTTGTAATAATCCTCGGTGACCTCGTAGAAGCGGCCCTTTTCGCCCTCCTTGCGATGCTTGAGCAGCTTGGCGCACATCATCGGGGTCAAGCTCAGGGAAACCCCTGCCGACACCAGGATGGTCACAGCCAGCGTGACTGCGAACTCGCGGAACAGCCGGCCCACAATGTCGCCCATGAACAGCAGCGGAATGAGCACTGCAATCAGAGACACCGTGAGCGAGACGATCGTGAACCCAATCTGTCCCGATCCTTTCAACGCCGCTTCGAGCGGCGACTCCCCGGCTTCAAGATAGCGGTCGATATTTTCGATCATCACGATCGCGTCATCCACCACGAACCCGGTGGAAATGGTCAACGCCATCAGCGTCAGATTGTTCAGGGTGTATCCCAGCAAGTACATCACGCCGAACGTTCCCACGATCGAAAGCGGCACGGCGACACTGGGAATGACCGTAGCCCGCCAGTTCCTGAGGAAAAAGAAAATAACGATGATCACCAGCACGATGGTCAACGCCAACTCGAAATAAACGTCCCTTACAGATGCGCGAATCGTCGTAGTCCGGTCAGTAAGAATCTGTATCTTCACCGCTGAGGGCAGCGAAGCCTGCAATTGCGGCAGCAGCCTCTTGATGCGGTCGACCACGCCGATGATGTTGTACCCGGGCTGGCGCTGGATGTTGACGATCACTGCCGGAGTCTGGTTCATCCAGGCTGCCAGCAGATCGTTTTCCGTGCCATCGAACACGTTAGCCACGTCGCTCAGCCGCACCGGCGCCCCGTTGTGATAAGCGACGACGATCGGCTTGTACTGCTCGGCGAGAAACAGCTGGTCGTTGGCGCCGATCGTGTACGACTGGCGTGCGCCGTCGATCACGCCCTTCGCCTGATCTACATTCGCCTCGGCCAGCGCTGTGCGAACATCTTCCAGGCTCAATCCGTAGGAAGCGAGCGCCGTCGGGTTTACCTGCACTCGCACCGCGGGCTTCTGTCCGCCGCTGATGGAAACCAGGCCCACGCCCGGCAGCTGCGAAATTTTTTGCGCCAGCGCCGTATCGGCGAGATCTTCCACCTTTGACAAGGCGAGTGAGTCCGACGTTAGAGCCAGCGTCAGAATCGGTGAATCGGCCGGATTAACTTTGTTGTAAATCGGAGGATTCGGCAAATCTGCCGGCAGGTACGTTTGTGCCGCGTTCACCGCCGCTTGAACCTGCTGCTCTTCCACGTCAATGTTCTGGTCGAGCCCGAACTGCAGCGTGATCACGGAGCTGCCAAATGAACTCGTAGAGGTCATCTGGCTCAGCCCGGGCACCTGACCGAACTGCCGCTCCAGCGGCGAAGTCACCGACGAAGCGATCACCTCGGGATCCGCCCCCGGATAAAACGTTAGGACTTGAATGGTTGGATAATCGACCTCCGGCAGGGCAGAGACGGGCAGCTGCGTAAAGGCAACCCCCCCCACCAGCAGCACGCCCACCATCAACAGAGTGGTAGCCACTGGCCGGAGAACGAATAAACGTGAAGGACTCATGAAGCCGGAATTCCTGATCCCGCAGTTCCCGAAGCCGCCGTTCCCGAGCCCGGGACAGTCCTGCCGCGCGCGGTGTCGCTTGGACCCGTGCTCCGCGGTTCGATGGAGCTGCCGGTTTGGAGTTTGTCCTGGCCGTCGGTCACCACCGTATCTCCGGGGTTGAGGCCGGCAAGGACGGCGGTGGTCGTGCCCTGCGTCAGCGCGATGGTCACCGTGCGCGCTTCGACCGTCTTATCAGGTTTTACCAGATAGACGAATGCTCCCTGCGGACCACGCAGGATCGCGGCTGTGGGCAGTACTGTGCTGTTCTTTCGCGTCTCCAGAAGGAGGTTGGCATTAACGAACTGGTTGGGCCAAAGCTGGTTGTCTTTGTTATCGAAGACTGCTTTCAGCTTGGCGGTTCCCGTCGTCGGATCGATTTCGTTGTCAATCGTCTGCAGTTTGCCCGTCGCCAGCTTGGTCTGATCGTCGCGGCTGTAGGCTTCCACCCTCAACGTCGAGTTCTTCATGTGCTGCGCCACCGTCGGCAACTGATCCTCGGGCAGAGTGAAGATCACCGCAATCGGCTGCAGTTGCGTGAGGATCAGCATGGGATTGGTGTCGGTTGCGTGCACGATATTTCCCGGATCCACCTGCCGCAGCCCGACTCGCCCCGTAAATGGCGCGGTGATGTTGCAGTAGACGAGCTGCAACTTGGCGTTATCGATTTGCGCCTGATCGGTGCGCACCTGGCCGTCGAGCTGGTCCACCAACGACTGCTGCGTGTCCACCTGCTGCTGTGCAATGCTGCCGGAGGGAATCAGCGTGGTATAGCGCTGCAGGTTCAGTCTCGCATCGCGCAGCGTTGCCTGATCCTTGAACAGCTGCGCCTGCATCTGTTCCAGTTGCACTTGGTAAGGGCGCGGATCAATCACGATCAGCAAATCGCCTTCTTTCACGACCTGCCCTTCCTTGAAGTTCACGCGCATAATCTGTCCGTCGACGCGGCTTTTTATGTTCGCCGTGTAAAACGCGGTCACCGACCCCAGCCCGACGAGGTAAACGGGCATATCCTCTTGCTGAACCTTGGCCACGGCCACCGAAACCGCATGCGGGCCGGCAGCTTGCGCTCTCTGCGACCGTGAGTCGGTGCCGGTGCAGCCTGAGAAGAATCCGCAAATCGCCACCAGCGCCACAGCCGGTACCAGCCCAAGCCCAAAGCGCCCGGCAAACTGCCGTTCTTCTCGAAAAAAACTCGAATCGATCGTTTTCACAGGTTTGATCGTTTGCACCTTTCCACAAGCTCGGCGTAGAACGCGCCATTTATTAGACGTATCATTTTCCAGTCGGTTGCGGCATCTCTGCCCGGGCGGTAGCCCATCGTCTTACGACCAACGTCTCCCGCCGGAGAGGCTCAGGTAGGAACTGGAACGCGGATCTAATAGTAGAACCGTACAAAACTAGCATCAACCGCGCGCCGCGACAGGTCAAGTACCGGGCGAATGTTTTACAAATCTTTACTCGTCTTTGCCTATATTTACCCTTGTTTACTCGGTCTTAACTGTTCAGGCTTACAGTGCTGACGATTGCAGCGCGGCCGGTGGCGGATGCAGCGCTTCATAGGCGGCGATCTCCGCTTCGTGTTGCAGCGTGAGCCCAATGTCGTCCAACCCATTCAGCAGACAGTGCCGTACGAATTCATCGATCCGAAATTTCGCGCGAAAGCCCTGTTCGTCGCGCACCTCACATTGCTCCAGGTCGACGGTGAGCTGGTAATCGTCAAGCTCGCGAGATCGCCGCATCAGTTCGGCGGCCTCGGCATCGCTCAGAAGCACCGTGAGGAATCCGTTCTTGGCGCTGTTATTGGCGAAAATGTCGGCGAACGAAGACGAAATCACGGCCCGGAAACCGAAATCGGCCAGCGCCCACACCGCGTGTTCGCGTGACGATCCGCAGCCAAAATTCTTTCCCGCAACCAGAATGCTAGCGCCTTCATAACGCGGCTCGTCCAGAACGAAACCAGCGTTCTTCTTTCCGTCGGCGGCGAAGCGCCAGTCGTAAAACAAAAACTGCCCGAACCCGGTGCGCTCAATCCGCTTCAGAAACTGTTTAGGGATGATCTGGTCAGTATCAACATTGACCCGGTCAAGCGGAGCCACCCGCCCACGATGTGTACGAAATGGTTTCATATCTCTCTCGTGTCATCTCCCGACTTGTCATCCTGAGCGGAGCCGTTCTTCAGGTGTAGCGAAGAGCCTGCCCTGAGCCGAATGGCGAAGGGATCTCAGTCTCCACTGGCCCCGCAGGAATTAACGCACATCATTGAAACTTCCAATCCCGAATATCCGTGAAGTGCCCGGCAATCGCCGCCGCCGCCGCCATCATCGGACTCACCAGATGCGTCCGCCCACCGCGTCCCTGGCGCCCTTCAAAATTCCGGTTGCTGGTGGAGGCACAGCGCTCCCCGGGTTGCAAAATATCAGGATTCATTCCCAAACACATCGAGCATCCCGACTCGCGCCACTCAAATCCCGCATCCAAAAAGACCCGGTGCAAGCCTTCCAGCTCCGCCGCCCGTTTCACCGTCTGTGATCCCGGCACCACCATCGCACGCACCTTCGCGCTCACGTGATGACCTTTCGCCACGCGCGCCGCCGCCCGCAGATCCTCAAGGCGCGAGTTTGTGCACGACCCGATAAAGACGCGATCGATGCCGATGTCTTCAATGCGCTTCCCCGGTTCCAGACCCATGTACTGCAAAGCCAGCTCGGTCGAGCGCCGGTCGGATTCTTTCAGGCTTCCAACGTCCGGCACCCGCCCCGTCACCGGCGCGACCATTCCTGGATTCGTTCCCCAGGTCACAAACGGACAAAGCTGCGCCGCATCAATCTCCACGACTTTATCGAACGCCGCACCTTCATCCGTCGGCAAGCTGCGCCAGTATTCGACTGCCCTCTCCCATTCGCCGTCCCTCGGAGCAAATCGTCTGCCCTTCACATACGCAAATGTGATTTCATCCGGCGCCACCATCCCCGCCCGCGCTCCGGCCTCGATGCTCATATTGCACAGCGTCATGCGCCCTTCCATCGAGAGCGCCCGCACTGCTTCACCCGCATATTCGATGACGTACCCGGTCGCGCCATCAGTGCCGATCTGTCCGATGATTCCCAGTGCCAGATCTTTCGCCGTCACACCTTCTGCCAATCGCCCTCGCACATCAATCTTCATCGTCTTCGGCCTTTGCTGGGCCAGGCACTGCGTCGCCAGAACGTGCTCCACTTCTGACGTTCCAATGCCAAAGGCCAGCGCTCCAAAAGCCCCGTGCGTGCTGGTATGGCTGTCGCCGCAAACAATGGTCATCCCCGGCCGCGTCAGCCCCAGTTCAGGCCCAATCACATGCACAATCCCCTGCTCAGGCGAATCCATATCAAACAGCAGGACGCCGAATTCCTTGCAGTTCGCCTGCAGCGCCGCAATCTGCTTGGCCGCAATCAGATCGGTGATTGGAGTTCCCCGCGGCTCGGTCGGAATGTTGTGATCGACAGTGGCGACGGTGCGCGAGGGCTGCCGGAGCCTTCTTCCCGCAGCTCGCAACCCATCGAAGGCCTGCGGCGAAGTAACCTCATGCACCAGATGCAGATCGATATAAACGATCGGCGAACGCCCGCCCGGTTGCGCCACTAGGTGCGCATCCCAGATCTTCTCGAAAAGTGTTCGCTGTGCAGACATGATGAAAAACGCTGAAAGATCAGTTTTTCACACACCTGTGAGTGGGAGCAAGACCGCGTGAGCCTCAACAACCCATGTGGGGACTGCCGCCCTCGGCTGTCCGGCGGCCCATGTGTATCGGGCCGCTCGTCCTCGTCTCCGACTTCTCTTAATCCTCGACGTCACACCGCCACGCCAATCCATAATCCGTCCAGGAATTCTCCACACCCCACTTGTGACATCTAACCTTGCGCACAGCCCCGCAGTCGCGCGATCATTGTCGAGGCAGTGACGGTCCGCAGAAGACGAAGCCGCGAGACCGTAAGCCGTTTGTTCTCTATATCATGGTATCTAACTCCTTTGCCATGCGGATTTTGCCGGGAATTTCGTGCTAACTCAATGATTCCAGTGAAGGGAGGGGGAGGGGGGTACCGCGGTTTTTGTGAGCCGGCCCTGACCAGGCGACCCGGTTCCCAGGGTTAGTCGAACAATTATTTTCGCGGCGTCAGGTATCATTCGGAAGTGCCAAGCTGTACCCTGTGTTCCTCTGTGACCCCTGTGTTGAAGAATTTCTGCAAGGAGAATCTCAGAGGCCCCGACAAGAATGATTGAAGGAAAACGCATTGCGGTCGTAATGCCCGCCTACAACGCGGAGAAAACCCTCGAAGCCACGGTGGGTGAACTGCCGGAGCTGGTGGATATCCGAATCCTGGTCGACGACCACAGCTCTGACCAGACGGTCGACGTGGCTCGCCGCCTGGGCTTGCTGGTTTTCCAGCATGATCGCAACTACGGTTACGGTCGCAATCAGCAGACCTGCTATCGCGAGGCTCTCGCTGCAGGCTCCGACGTGGTCATCATGCTTCACCCGGATTATCAGTACACCCCGCTGCTGGTAACGGCGATGGCCAGCATGGTCGCTTACGGCGTTTACGATGTCGTGCTGGGTTCACGCATTATCGGCGGGACGGCGCTGCGCGGCGGCATGCCGCTCTACAAATACATCTCAAACCGGTTGCTCACCGCGTTCGAAAATCTTTTTCTGCGAGTCAAGCTTTCCGAATACCACACCGGCTACCGCGCCTTCAGCCGCAAAGTGCTAACCGAACTGCCGTTGCTGGAAAACTCCGACGACTTTGTTTTCGACAACCAGATGCTCGCGCAGTGCGTGCACTTCGGCTTCCGCATCGGAGAAGTATCTTGCCCCACGAAGTATTTTGCGGAAGCTTCCTCGATCAACTTCCGCCGCAGCGTGAAATATGGATTCGGCGTGCTGGCCACAGCTCTGGAATTCGCGTTGCAAAGGGCGGGACTGATCCACCTGCCCCGCTTTAGTGACAAGGGGCGCAAGCTCGAACCCGGCTATCCCACCTACTACGCCCGCCGAACGGCGCGCCCGGCGTGAGATCAGAGTTCTTAATTGTTGAAACAGATTGTTCAAACAGAAAGGAGTGATTCCGGCTTACTTCTTCTTCGACAAAAACCCCAGCACCTTGCTGGCGAATTCATCGGAGAACCCAAATCGCGCTTTGGCGCGCGAGTAAAGGTCGACGGCCTTCTTATCCAGCCAGATCATTGCCGATTTCCCCCAGCCATCCTGCGGCCGCGCAAAGTAATCGGTGGAGTGTCCGGTGACTTTCTTGCCCTGCTCGACCGTGTAGTAGTACAAAGCGAGACTCTTGCGCGACTGCCCCTCGGGGCACGTAAGAGGATCAGGGAATCCGTGCAGCGATCTCTCGTCAGTCGTAAAAATGAGCGCATGATTCAGCAGCGGCGGATACTTCGCCGCACAACGCGCCATCTTCCCATCCTTCCGCTCCCACAATTCGATGGCTCCGCCCCACTCCTCTTGCCATCCCGTATTCAGATACAAAATGAGATTCACGCGCCGGTGCAGGTGAGTGTGGAAGTGGTGCATGGAAAAATCCGTATGCACGTTGAGATAGCCGCCCGGCCCGGATTGATGCAGGCCGCCGCCCTCGAGCATGGGGTCCGCCATCAGATTCGGAATTCCGGTCAACTCCGAAACCCAGGCAACAAACTCCGGCGAGTTCAATTCGTCAGTAATCGCTCCAATTGTCGCCGGAAACAGCTCGCGCTTGGGCATGCCCAGCTTGTTTTCGTTGGCGTGTTTGTATTGCGTCCAGGCATCACTTGCAGCTTGAGGAAACTGCGCCGCCATGTCCCGCGCAACGTCAGCATTAAGAAAATCTTTCAGCAGAATGTGCGGGCAAGGATGATTCTCGCGATATTGCCCGGCCAGTTCAGGCAGCGGAGATCCCCATCTTTCATAGGGAAACAGCCGGACGGGGGTTTGAACGGCCGAAGCAGTCGACATTATTCTGCATTGTAAATGATCGACCGCCCCGGAAACTGGATTTTCACGGAGAGAGCCATCGCTGTTACCACTGCTAGGGAATCCGGCAGACTCGCACGGCCGCATTTTGGTAAGCGCAGTCGAGCCCCGCAACTCCCGGCTGCTGCACGACGACCCAGCTCACGCCATATTTGTTTTTCAACCGCAAAAAATCTTCGGCATGAAAACTCTTCCACGGCGTCTGCGCCTGCACCTCGGCCCACCATTCCTCGGCCAAGGGAGGAAACATGCTGACCGCGCCGCTATCCTTCGATAAGTCCGCCAGTCGACTGCGCTGAGCGAGACCGCGGAAGCCGATCGTATCTTCTCCAGGTATCTGCATGAAATCGGGATCAAGCGCAAACACCGCATTCACGGGCGTATTGTCACGCACCCAGACGAAAGCTTGCGCCCATTCATTTTTCGGCGCAATGCCAGGCCACTCGATGTGAGCGCTCGCCGGGAAAAGATCTCGCTGAGCGACAAACATCCCAACGCCCAGGGGAACAAACAAAGCCAGCCAGCGCCACACTCGATGCTTCAGCACAAACTCGCCCAGCAATCCGCCCATGATCAGGAACAACAGCATGTAGAGGAGATGCAGGCTGCGCAGCGGCTGCAGACGAGCCAGACTCTCAAATCGCGCCGGCAAATCGACTATGAGCGCGGCCAAAAAGTAGACAAGGTCATAGACGATGAGCGCCCGACACACAAGTTCCAATCTATGCCATTGCCGCTCCCGCGCGATGCGCGCAAACCACCAGAACAACGCCACCGGTGCAAGTATCCCCAACTGCTCATACCAGCGCCAGACCTGGATGTAGTGAAACTCATGCCGCATCGCGGCCGCGTGGTAAGCCGGCGAAGTCGGAGGATCCAGCGAAATCCCAAACGGCAGCACGATGGCTAAGCCTGCTAGAGCATTCGGGGAGCTCGATGCCGCCGTTCTCTTTTCAAATTTCTCCGCGATCACGAGGAGAAAGCAGAATGAAAACGCAAACGCGGCCATCAGCGGATGGACGCTTCCCGCAAACCCCAGCCACAGCACAGCCCGCACATACTTTTTCTCCAGAATCCGCGCGATGGCAAAGACTACGGCGAATGCCGCCAGATTCCGCGGATTCAGGTACTGATCCATGATGTAGAGCGCGGTTCCGGCCACCGGGATTGTCAGCAGCGCGGCAACAAGACACACTCCACCACAGCGCGCCCGCGCACTCGGGAAAAGCAAACTGCTCAACTCCCAACAGGCAAGCAGCAGAAGAAAAATGGATGCCACATGCCACAAGAAAAGCCCGGTCTCGAACGGCAAGCGAGTCACGCGCAGAGAAAAGGCAATCAGATTAGGGAAGATTGTCAGGCTAGCGTGAGAGGAGAAGAATTCCTGGCCCGCCGGAAATAGTCCTGGATGCAGAATCTTCTCCACTCCGGGCAGATAGATTTCCGCGTCCTCGGCGTAGGGATGGTAACCATGCACCAAGAGTGCTCCAGTCGTCAGCAGCAGCAGAATCGCCAGCGTCTTATATTTTTCAGAGAGAATGGAGTTCACTCAACCGTCGCAACCTTGGGCGCGATGTCCACTCGCTTCCGCTCGGCAACCCACGAAGCAACTGCAAAAGCCGCCAGCACCACGTACTGCGGATCAATCGGCCGCCGGTAATAATCTTCCGGGTGCGTCAAGTAATAAATGATAGGAAAGAAGAAAAACACGATGATATAGGGCATGGCGATATTCGTATCGAGCTTCCACGCCCGGCGAAGTCCAATCAAAGTCAGCACCGTAAGCCCGGTGCAGAAGACCATATTCCACGGATCGGCCGGCTCTTCCACCAGATAGCGATGGCTGAAGCTCCAGAATCCAGTCCACAAATAAACCACGCGCCGCAGCGTCTGCTCCACATAAAGAAGCCGGTGCGAATTGATGAACGCAAGCCCTTCGTGAAACTTCTTCGAAGTGTAAGCGATCTCGCCGAGTTGCTGATACTCCCGCCACTCGTTCTCGTTATCCGAAGGATGATAGCCGGGAGGTCCCCAGTGCCACGAATCCTGATTGTTGCCAAAATAAACTTCGAGACCTAGACAACTACGGAATGGAATAAACTTGTGAAAGGTCACATAGTTTCGAATGAACCACGGAGAAACGACCAGCGTCACAGCCAGCACCGCTCCCAATCCCGGAGCCAGCCATCGCCGCTTGCTCTTATAGAGGCGATACCACGCCCATGCTCCCAGAAAAGGCGCGACGGACATTACGACTGGATCCGTCAACCCACCCAACCCGCTGAGGGCGCCAAACCCTACCCAAGGCCAAACTGAGGACGAGGCTTCCAAATAAATCGCCACGAGAAAGACCATGGTCATCAAACGCGTGGTGAGAGTCGTTGCCCAGATGAAATCTGCCGAGAAATAAATTCCATAAGGAAAGAACGCCCAGGCCCATCCCGCCCATTCGGCGGTCGCAGTTCCAAAGTGTTTCTTCGCGATGAAGTAAATCGGAATGCAGGTCAGCGCCGAGAACAAGCAATCGAGAGCCAGCGCCACAATTGCCGAGGCTTTGCTGTAAATGCCAAATATCTTGAAGATTCCCGCCAACAAATAAGGAAACACCGGAGCCAGCCACGCTGTCGGTCCGGTCTTTCCAAAAAGAGGATTGCTGAAGCCCTCGCCCTGCGCGATCGACCGCGCAATCCTGCCGCTCTCGCCTCCCATTCGCCAATGATCACGATACGGGTCCGTCCGCTCCGGATACAGAAACGACATCACGAGAAGCCGCAACAGGAGCGCCACCACAACCATCCAAAACAGCGAATGCCGGGCGTTCCCCGCCCTTCCCCGTCCGTCCGCGTTAAGTGCCGTCGTTGTTGCAGAGGAGGGCATTCGCTCCAATCGAAACCTGATTCGAAGAGGTGAGCCTCTACTTTGCCACAACCAAACCCTTCCGGTTGGTTTTTCCTCCTAGTCTCCGAGGTTCCTGCTCTTGCGCCCCTTATGCCCTGTACGTAGCATCTAAGCAGAATGGCCGCTGCCCTCATGCCCGATCATCCCCGACCCAGCATGGCCTTGGGCGAGATCCTGAGTTTCTCCTACGACACTTTTTGCAGCAACAAAGTGCGCTTCATCCTGACCGCGCTGGGCATGGTGATCGGCACCGCATCTCTCATCCTCGTAGTCACCATCGGCATGACCGGCAGGCAGTACGCCCTGGGCCAGATTCAGGCTATCGGCACCAACGAGATTTGGGCGGAGTACGAAGGCGCGCAGCACATCAGCAGTTCCAGCCTCGATCCGCTGACCGTGGAAGACGTGCAGGCCGTGCAGGAACAGGTGCCGGGCGTGATTGCGGCTTCGCCTGTCGTCACTCTCGGGGATCGCATCGCAATCGGCAACGGCGACGAGAAAGATGTACAAATTCTCGGGGTCTATCCCGAGTATCGGCTCGTGCGCAACCTGACGGTGGTCTCGGGACGCTTCTTCGATCGCGAAGACTCACAGGCTCACAACAAAGTCGCAGTAATCACGGAAAAAATGGCGCGCTCGATCTACGGTTCGCCGCAAGCGGCCGTGGGCAAAATCATCAAGCTCACCGGCCTGCCCTTCACCGTCATCGGTACCTTCAAAGAGAGTGGAGAAACTTTCGGCGAGACCGAAGTCAGCGACAACTCCATGGCGATTCCATACAGCGTCAGCCGGTACTTCCTCGAAACACCTGGCATCAAGATGGTCTATTTCTCGATGGAAGACGCTGACATGGTGGTGCCGGCGACCGCTCAGATCAAGCGCGTGTTGCAATCCCGCCATCGGGCCGAGTCGGTCTACAACGTGCAGAACCTCACCGCCGTGCTAGCCATGATGGACCGCATCGCCACTGGCCTGACATGGGTTCTCCTTTTGATTTCGATGGTAACGCTCGTGGTCAGCGGCATCGGCATCATGAACATCATGCTCGCCACGGTGACCGCGCGCATCCGCGAGATCGGCATCCGCAAGGCGGTCGGCGCCACCAATCGCGAAATCCGCTTCCAGTTTCTCGCCGAAGCCATTCTCATTTCGCTCATTGGAGGCCTTGCCGGCATCGTCATCGGCCTCGCCATTCCTTACTCGGTTCGCTTCCTCACCGAGTACCGCGTACCAATCAACGGTTGGTCCGCGGTCATAGCGATCATCGTTTCTTCGGTGGTCGGCGTGATTTTCGGCACCGTCCCTGCCGCCCGTGCCGCCCAGCTCGATCCCGTCGAGAGCCTGCGTTACGAGTAGGGGTAGGCCCTGGCCCGGAATGTGGCAGAATTGGTTCGCGCTTTGGATCGAACCGCAGGAGATCCCATGCGATCTTCGAATATCACTCTAGTGATTCTCGGCATGCTTGCCGTCTCCTCCATGGCTCAAAAAGCTCCTTCACCAGCGCTCGCCCAGAACAAGCGGATAGTCACTGCCGCAAGCTCGGTACTCGATGGCAATGGCCACGTTCTGCAAGGTGCCCGCATCGTGGTCGAGGGCTCAAAGATTGTCGCCGTCGACAAAATCAATAATCCAAAAGCCGAACCGGTCGACTACGACCTGCGCGGCCTGACCGTTCTGCCGGGCTGGATTGACGCGCACGTGCACATCACCTGGAGCTTCGGCTCCGACGGCAAAAACGCCGGCCAGGGAGGGACGACGCAGGAGACCACTTATGCCGCAGCCTCGAATGCATGGCTAACGTTATTGGCGGGATTCACTACTGTCCAGAGCGTCGGATCTCCCGCCGACGTCCCCTTGCGTGACGCCATCGCAAAAGGCTTGCTCCCGGGCCCGCGTATCCTCACGGCCATCGAGCCGATCATGGGCCGAGGTGACCAGACGGGCACGCCCGACGAAATCCGCGCCTTCGTGCGGAAACAAAAAGCGGCCGGCGCGGACCTGATCAAAATCTACGCATCCGGAGGGATGACCCGCGGCCCGATGACGATGTCTCAGGAACAATTGAATGCTGCCTGCGATGAAGCGAAGAAGCAGGGTCTGCGCACGCTCGTGCACGCTTACAGAGATGCGGTCCGCGCCGCGACTCTTGCCGGCTGCACGGAAGTTGAACACGGCCTGGGAGCGTCAGACGATGATCTGAAGTTAATGGCCGAACGAGGGACGTATCTCGACCCGCAAGCCGGATTGCTGCTCGAAACCTATCTCCAATACAAAGACGAGTACCTCGCCCCACCCTATTACACGGAAGAGAGTTTCGCAGCAATGAAAGCTCTCATCCCGGCTCACCAGGAATTCATTCGACGAGCGGTCCGTATCCCCGGACTGAAGATTCTTTATGGCACCGACGCGGTAGCGGGCGCGCACGGCAGAAATGCGGAGGACTTCATTAACCGCGTGCGCGACGGCGGAGTGGACCCCATGGCGGCAATGGTCTCCGCCAGTTCCCTGGGCGCGGAAGCGCTCGGCATGGCTGATCAGATCGCCTCAATCGCTCCCGGCCTTCAGGCGGACATCATCGCGCTCGACGGCGATCCGCTGAAAGACATTACGGCCGTCCGGAGAGTCGTATTTGTGATGAAGGGCGGCGTGGTTTACAAGAACGCGGCGCACGCCGCGACGCCTGTTCATGAGGGTGTTCTTCCTTAATCTGACCGTAAGTCATGCCGAGGCTACGCTTTGGCCTGCTCCCCCACCCGCGCCCTCCAAAGTCCACAGCGATGCCTCCTGCCACGAAAAAGTTGCATTTTCGAGTCACTCCGAAGTAATATGCATTACGGAGCTTGACAGTAAAGCATTCCCAGTTTCTAGACCCTGTACCGCTCGTTTCTAAACTCCAACACTCGCAGTTCAGCTGGTTGCGACAAAACAAGATAAGAGGTGGTAGGTCCGCCTCCGTCCCG